>JBCCVL010000057.1:0-30966 GCA_039195375.1 Actinomycetota bacterium | reverse complement strand
GGCGACGGTCGCCCCTACCTCGTGCTCGAGTACATCAGTGGAGGAACGCTGTGGCAACGGCTCAAGCGCAGCCCCCTCAACGAGGACGAGCTGATCTCGATCGGCGGCCAGCTGGCCGGCGCGCTGCACGTCGCCCACTCGGCCGGCGTCCTGCATCGGGACCTCAAGCCGGAGAACATCCTCATCCGCTCGAATGGTGACGCCGTCCTCGGCGATTTCGGCATCGCCCGACTCCAGGACGGTGCCAGCACCACCTCGGCCGCCATCACCGCCAGCGTCGCCTACGCCGCACCGGAGGTGCTGAGCGGCAAGCGGGCCACCGTGGCCAGCGATCTGTACGGGATCGGGATCTGCCTGCTGGCGGCCATCATCCGATCGGTGCCCTATGTCGAGAAGAGCGACTCGTCGATCCATCCGATCATCAACCGGGTGCTGACCGATCGCCCGCCCGACACCCGGCACCACGGCGTGCCCGAGGACCTGGCGGTCATCATCGACGCCCTCCTGCGCAAGGACCCGGCCCAGCGGCCGACCAGCGCAGCCGACCTGAAAGCCGACTTCGAGTCGCTCCGGGCCCGTCGACTGCTGGCCTCCGACGCAACCCAGATGGTCCCGGGCGGTGCAGCCCCGGCCGCGCCCGTTCGCAACGCCGTCAACACCGGACCCCGCCCCGCGGCGGCCCCGATCCGAACCGACTCCGGGCCAATCGTGGCTCCCCAGGGGCCCCAGCGCGCCGTTCGCCCGGCGCCGCTCCCCCATCCGGTCACCGCAGGCCGTCGATCCGGCAACGTGCGGCTCTTCGTGCTCGCCTACGCCGCCACCCTGGTCATCGGTGGCCTGCTGTTGTTCCTGCTGATGCAGGTCCTCGGCGACGACTCGTCTGCCGGTCCACCGGGTGCCGTCACCGCAACGGCGCCCGCAGTCGTCCTCTCCGGCTGATCACGACACCGGCGTCGGTCAGCCGCGCACCCACGCCCCGGGGATCACGCCCGTCGTCGATCCGTCTCCGGTGGCCGCTTCCAGCTGGCGGAACCGGGACGCGGCCCGGACGGTCGCTCGGCGCAACGCCTCTTCGGCTGCGACCCCGAGACTGCGGGCCCGTTCGACGACGGCCAGCATCGCCAGACCGACCTCGCGTTCGTCCGACCCGTCCGGCAGGAGCGACTCCACGACCGCGGCCAGCTGGCCGTGGTCGGCCGGTGCGCCAGCCCCGGCGGCCCGTTTGAGCGTCTTCTCGGCCCGGGCCAGGGCCGGTAGCGCAGCCGGGATGTCGTCCATGGCCGATGCCCTGGCCTTCTCGGCGGCCTTCAGCTGCTCCCACCCGCCGACCGAGGCGGTGGCCGACGCATCGGCGTCGCCGTACACGTGGGGATGGCGGCGGATCATCTTGGCGGTCAGCGTGCTGGCGACGTCGGCCAGCGTGAACCAGCCGGCCTCGGCGGCCAGTTCGGCATGGAACAGGATCTGGAACCAGAGGTCGCCCAGCTCCTCCTCCAACTCGATGGCGGCGTCGCCAGCACCATCGCCGGCACCGTCGCCGTCATCGTCGCCGACGGGGAGTCGGTCGATGGCCTCGACCACCTCGTAGGCCTCCTCGATCAGGAATCGCCTGAGCGAGTGATGGTCCTGCGATCGGTCCCACGGGCAATCCCGGCGGAGTCGCCCCATCATCTCGACGCTGCGAGCCAGCTCGGCGCCGACCGGGGCGGCGACCTCGGGGAGGTAGAGCGTGGTGAGGTGATCGGCCGGCACCGCCCGGTCGAGGTCGGGCCACGCCAGCTCGACCACCCGCTCGTCTGCCGTTCCGAGTGCCTGCAGCACGATCACCCGCTGCTCGGGGCCGGCGTCGATGGCCAGCTTGATGTCGGACAGCACCCAGTCGGCGTGGGCGTGGGCCACCAGGAGCGGCCCGCGCTGGTCGGCGGCCTCGACGGCGAACCGGTGCCCGTCGACCAGTCGGACCCCGTCGTCGATGGGGTCGACCCCGAGCCGGGCCCACGCCTCGTCGAGGAACGACAGCGCCGGGAGCACCTCGACGTCGAGCCCGGGGTCGGCGGTCCCCCTGGCCAGGAGGTTCCTGACCGACCGCTCCAACACCAGCGGTGAACCGGGCACGGCATACACCACCCGCTCGTGGTGCTCGGCCGCCGCAACCAGCTCGTCGGCGATGGTGTCGTAGACCTCGTCGAAGGTCTCCGCCCGGTCGTAGAGTGCGTCGAACGAGGTGGCGCCGACCGCCCGGTCGGCGCTCGGGTGGCGGGCGGTCCGGAGGTACACCGGGGCATCACCGGCCAGTGCGGCCGCCGAGGCCTCGGTCAGGCGATCGGTCCCACCGGGGCCGAGCCCGCAGACGATGATCCGGCGCACGCCGTGCTCCGGTCCCGAGGTCAGCCCGCGGGGAGGACGGCGAGGCGGGTCGGGTCCCACTCGCCGAGCCGCTCGTCGACGTCGACGACGGCCTCGCCCAGACGCTCACGGAGCTGGTCGGCGGCGATGGTCCGGCCGTCGACCTCGTAGCTGTTCACCACGAGCACGTGGAAACCGAACTCGGTCTCGACCGGGCCGACGAACTCGCCGAGCTCGGCCGTGTCGACTGCATCGGCGAACGCCGGTACGTAGTTGCCGGACGGGGCGCACCCGAGGTCGCCACCGGACGGTCCGCTCGGACCGGTCGACAACTCGATGGCCAGCTCGGCGAAGTCCTCGCCGTCGCCCAACCGGTCGAGCGCCCCCTGGGCGTCCGCCTCGGTGTCGAGCAGGATGTGGCTCACGCAGGGGTTGCCTGCGTCGGGGTCGGCGTCGTCGATGACGGCCGCGGTCAGCACGTCCTGGCCGGCCTGGTAGACGGTGAGGAACTGCAGGTAGGGCACCTCGTCGTAGAGGCGCTCGGCCTCGGCCAGTGGGTCGTCGGCCGCCGGGAAGAGCGTGGCCACCTGACCGAGCAGGCGCTCCCGGGACTCCTCGAGGTCGGCGTCCGACACCTCGCGCCCGGAGTCGGCGATCTCCAACTGCAGCGTCTCGGAGATGAGCTGCTCGGTCAGCACGCTGAGTTCGAAGCCCTCCGGCCTGGCGCCGCCGAGTGCGAGCTCGAGGAACTCCTCGTTCTCGGTCGACGGGACGACGACATCGTTCATCTGCCCGTGGGTGATCTCGACGGTGGCATCGCCGAGCTGAGCGGTGAGGGCGACGTCGCCAGGGGGTGCGGTGGTCGGCGGCGTCGGGGTCGCCGGCGGGGCCAGCGTGCTCTCGGTGGCATCACCCTCGCCGGACGACGAGGAGTCGGTGTCCTCCTCGGCGGCGGCGCTGCTGTCGGGCTGGCCGCCCTCGGCGGCGTCGGTCTCGGCGCTCAGAACGTCGTCGGAGTCGCGCTCGACGCCGCAGGCCGAGGCCACCAGGACCAGGCCGAACAGGGCGGGGATCAAACGTTTCACTCCGGCACCCTAGCCCCGAACGGGCGCCGTTCGCGGGCGCTCGGCGCCGCCCCGAACCAAACCGTCGGCAAAGTGCAACGGGCCGACGAAGCGGGGAATGAGGTACCGGAGCCGCCGGTTTCCCAAGGTTCTCCGTGACGTTGTCCCGGCCCGGATCGGGGCCGCGAGCGGTGGTCTACTCGACCACCCAGGTGGCGCCCGACCGGAGCAGCTCACCGAGATCGCCTGGCCCGGACGCCTCGTTGGCGGCCAGCAGCTGCTGGTTGGCGGCCTCGGCGTACTCCGCTGCCTCGACGGCCCGGAACACTCCGAACGGGGTCGGCGACATGTTGTCGTTGGCCAGGTTGCCGAGGGCGAACGCAAGCGCCGGATCGTCCTGGCTCTCGTTGTGGACCACGAGGGCGTCCTCACCGACGTCGGCGACGTCGACCACCCGGGCCCGACCGTCGACCACCACGACGCCGCGCTCGTTGTCGGCCCCGAAGCGGACGGGCTCGCCGTGCTTGAGGTCGACCAGCATGTTGGCCCGGTTGTCGCGCTTGAGGATCGGGTCGTAGGTGCCGTCGTTGAAGACGTTGCAGTTCTGGTAGATCTCGACCAGCGCCGCGCCCTGGTGGGCGTGGGCCCGCTTGAACACCTCGATCATGTGCTTGCGGTCCATGTCGTGGGTGCGGGCCACGAAGGTGGCGCCGGCCCCGAGGGCGACGCTGATCGGGTTGAACGGGCGGTCGATCGAGCCCATCGGCGTGGACTTGGTGACCTTGCCGACCTCACTGGTCGGCGAGTACTGCCCCTTGGTCAGGCCGTAGATCTGGTTGTTGAACAGCAGGATCGTCATGTTGACGTTGCGGCGAAGCGCGTGGATCAGGTGGTTGCCACCGATCGACAGCATGTCACCGTCGCCGCCGACGACCCAGATGTTGAGGTCGGGCCTGGCCATGGCCAGGCCGGTGGCGATCGCCGGGGCCCGCCCGTGGATCGTGTGCATGCCGTAGGTCGACATGTAGTACGGGAACCGGGCCGCGCACCCGATGCCGGATACGAACACGGTCTCTTCGCGTTTCACGTCGAGCTCGGTGTGCATGAACTGCATGGCGGCGAGGATGCCGTAGTCGCCGCAGCCGGGGCACCAGCGGACCTCCTGGTCGGAGGTCCAGTAGCCACGCTTGGTCGGGTCGAGTTGAACGTCGGTCATCGTGTCGATTCCTTCCGTGCGGGCCGATCAGGCCTCGGCCTGGGCCTTGAGCAGCCGGTCGTTGATGGCGTCGATGATCTCGCTTGCGGTGAACGGGGTGCCCATCACCTTGTTGATCGGGTGGGCGTCGACCAGGAACTCGGCCCGCAGCATCTTCACGAGCTGGCCCTTGTTCATCTCCGGCACGAACACGTGCTCGCGGTCGGCCAGCACCTCACCCAGGTTGCGGGCGAAGGGGTGCAGGTGGGTGAGGTGGATCTGGTCGACCGGGGTGCCGTCTGCCCGCATCCGCTCGGCCGCTGCGGTGATCGACCCCTTGGTCGAGCCCCAGCCGACGAGGAGGATCTCGGCGTCGCCGGTGCCCTCGACCTCGATCAGGGGGATGTCGGCGGCGATGCCGTCGATCTTGGCTTGCCGCAGGTCGGTCATCAGACCGTGGTTGGTCGGGTCGTAGTTGACGTTGCCGGTCTCGTTCTCGCGCTCGAGGCCGCCGATGCGGTGCTCGAGGCCGGGGGTGCCGGGGATGGCCCACGGGCGGGCCCCGGTGACCTCGTCACGGAGGTAGGGCAGGAACACATCGTTGCCATCGGCGTCGGTCCCGTTCGGCTCGGTGGTGAACGTGGTGCTGATGTCGGGCAGCGACTCGACGTCTGGCAGCAGCCATGGTTCGGAGCCGTTGGCCAGGTAGCCGTCGGTCAGCAGGATCACCGGCGTCCGGTACTTGATGGCGAGGCGGGAGGCCTCGATAACGGCGTGGAAGCAATCGGCCGGCGTCGACGCCGAGACGACCGGCATCGGCGACTCACCGTGGCGGCCGTACATCGCCATCAGCAGGTCGCTGGCCTCGGTCTTGGTCGGCAGTCCGGTCGACGGGCCGCCACGCTGGACGTCGATGATGACCAGCGGCAGCTCCATGCCGACGGCGAGGCCGATCGTCTCACCCTTGAGGGCGACGCCGGGGCCCGACGTGGTGGTGTAGGCCAGTGCGCCACCGAAGGCGGCGCCGAGGGCCGAGCCGGCGCCGGCGATCTCGTCCTCGGCCTGGAAGGTCCTGACCCCGAAGTTCTTCAACCGGCTGAGCTCGTGGAGGATGTCGGACGCCGGGGTGATCGGGTAGCTGCCGAGGAACACCGGCAGGTTGGCGAGTTGCCCGGCGGCGACCATGCCCCAGGCGGTGGCGACGTTGCCGGTGATGTTGGTGTAGAGGCCGGGCCGCTGGGGGGCGGCGGCGACCTTGAACGGCGAGCCGAACATCTCGGTGGTCTCGCCGAACGCATGGCCGGCCTTGAAGGCCTTGGTGTTGGCGGCGACGACCGCCTCGAGCTTGCCGAACTTCTGCTGGATCCACTGCAGGGTCGGTTCGGTCGGTCGGGAGTACATCCACGACACGAGGCCGAGGGCGAAGAAGTTCTTCGAGCGCTCGGCGTCGCGCTTCTTGACGTCGAGATCGGCGGTGGCGTCGAGCGTCAGCTTGGTCATGTTGACCCGGTGGACGACGAAGCCGTCGAGCGTGCCGTCCTCGCGGGGGTCGGCGGCGTAGCCCGCCTTGTCGAGATTGCGCTCGTCGAACGCATCGTCGTTCAAGATGACCGTGCCGCCGGAGCGGAGCCGTCCGAGCTCGCTTCGCAGGGCCGCCGGGTTCATCGCCACCAGCACGTCGGGCGCGTCACCCGGGGTGTGGATGTCGTGATCCGAGATGTGGACCTGGAACGCCGACACGCCGGCGAGGGTGCCCTGCGGCGCCCGGATCTCGGCCGGGAACTCGGGCAGGGTGGCCAGGTCGTTGCCGGCCAGGGCACTGGCCGAGGTGAAACGGTCGCCGGTGAGCTGCATGCCATCACCGGAATCGCCGGCGAAACGGATGACCACATGGTCCAGGGTCGTTTCGTCGACGCGATCAACTGTGTCTGTCACGTGATCCCCTAGGTCGTCGGGATGTCCAGACAGTCGGTCGCGGTCGGTCGAACACGTCACCGGTGCGGCCCCTTCTTGACTATCTGTACACCTGACACCGTACCTCGACCGGGCGCCACTTTCGTAGCTCGCCGGTCACTTTCGCCCGCCGGCGGAGCCGGCCGCCACAGCCGCCTGGCCCGGTTCGGCCGACCGCTCCGATGCGGCTCGCGGGCCCGGGCCGACCACGCTGCATCATCCGACGTCGCCGGGGTGGCAGTAGCTTGTGTGGCCATGACCCGGGTACCCCATCTGTCGGCCCGACTCCAGGGCTTCGGCACCACGATCTTCGCCACGATGTCGGCGCTGGCCACCGAGACCGGGGCCATCAACCTCGGCCAGGGCTTCCCCGACACCGACGGTCCGACCGAGGTCTCCGAGGCCGCGATCGACGCCATCCGGGCCGGCCGGAACCAGTATCCGCCCGGCCCCGGTGAGCCCGAGCTGCGCCGAGCGGTGGCCGAGCACCAGGCCCGCTTCTGGGGGATCGATGCCGACCCGGACACCGAGGTGTTGATCACCGCCGGGGCGACCGAGGCGTTGGCGGCAACGCTGATCGGTCTGTGTGAGGTCGGTGACGAGGTCGTCGCCTTCGACCCGACCTACGACTCGTATCAGGCCGGCATCGCCATGGCCGGCGCCCGCATGCGCGGGGTGCTGCTGAAGCCCGAGGACCTCGGTCAGGACGGCACCGGCTCGGGTCACGGCGGTCGCCGCCGCTTCACGTTCGACCCGGACGAGCTCGAACGGGCCTTCTCCCCGAAGACCCGGCTCCTGCTCCTCAACAGCCCGCACAACCCGACGGGCAAGGTGTTCGACGAGGACGAGCTGGCCACCATCGCCGAGCTGTGTATCCGCCACGACGTGATCGCCGTGACCGACGAGGTCTACGAGCACCTCGTCTTCGACGGTGCCCACCGACCGCTCGCCACCTTCCCCGGCATGGCCGAGCGAACGCTGACCGTGTCATCGGGGGGCAAGACGTTCTCGTTCACCGGTTGGAAGATCGGATGGGCGGTCGGCCCGGCGGAGCTGATCACCGCCGTGAGGACGGCGAAGCAGTTCCTGACGTTCGTCAACGGCGCACCGTTCCAACCGGCGATCGCCGCCGGGCTCCGGCTCGGTGACGACTACTACGAGAACTTCGTCGGTGAGCTGCTGGCCAAACGGGACCTGCTGTGCCCGCTGTTGTCCGAGGCCGGGTTCGACGTGCTCGTGCCCGAGGGGACCTACTTCGTGACCGCCGACATCACGCCGCTCGGCCACGACGACGGCATCGAGTTCTGCCTCGGCCTCCCCGAGCTGGCCGGGGTGGTCGCCGTGCCGAGTGCCGTGTTCTACCAGGCGGCCGGCGCCGGCACGTCGCTGATCCGTTTCTGCTTCGCCAAGCGCGACGAGGTGCTGACCGAGGCCGGCGAGCGGCTGATCGACGCCCTGGCCGGCGCCCGCGGCGCAGCCTAGGTCGGCTGCCCCGCCCGGGGGTCGGTACCAACTCGGGTCGGTCCCCCGTGGTCGGCACCGACTCGGGACGGTTCCCCGTGGTCGGCACCGACTCGGGTCGGCGCCCGGGCAACGACCGCGGCTCCGCCTTGGGACGGTGGTCAGGTCGCCGTGTCGACCGTCGGCGCCTCGCCGTCAGCCTCGGCCGCCGCCTCGGCTCGACGCTGGACCGCGGTGAGCTCCCCGAGGTTGGCCACGAACAGCAGCACGGCGGCCGCGGCCACGACCCCGCCGATCACGAGCCGGCTGACGGTCACCACACCGGAGAACAGCGCCCCGACGACGAGGAACAGGGTGGCGACGGCGGCGTAGAGCCCGATCAGTCGCAGGACCGCCTGGAAGTGACGGCGGACGAGCTGCTCCAGGATCGAGAAGGCGGCGAACACGACGAGGGGGACGGTCGACACGGTCAACGAGTCGAACAGGAACACCGCGGCGACCGACGCGAGGAGCAGGGGCACGCTTGCGGCCGCCCACAGGGCGAGCACCCAGCCCGAGGCGGCGGGCGGATCGAGCGGCGTCGCCGGGCTGGTCAGGTGGGCCCGCAGGTCGACCGCCGTCGCGTCGCCGGCCCGGAGTCGGCCCCGCTGGTCGTCGAGCTCGGCCCGCTGCTGCAACAGGTCGCTCAGCCGCTGGGCCTCGCGCTGGAAGGCGTCCGGCGCCTCGGTCTGCTGGACGAGCGGCAACAGGTTGGAGGTCTTGGCGATCTCGGCGTCGAGGTGACGGAGGGTCCGTCCGAGGTTGTCGAGCTCGGACCCGGCCGGCGCGGCCGACGGGGGACGCGTACCGTGCAAGCCGGCGAAACCGACCGGGTCGGCCCACGAGCGCCGAATGGACCCGTTTCGGTCGAACTTGGGGCCACCCGGGCCCCGCTCACCGTTCGTCGGGTCGCCGGTGTCGAGCCCCCACAGGCCCCGGTAGGACCCGAACACCGGCCGGACGGGGTCCAGGAGCTGGAGGTCCCAGGCAACGATCTCCCGGCCGTCGCCGGGGGCGCTGTCCACGAAGGGGACACCGAGGGCCGGGCCGAGTCCCCGCTCGGCCGCCTGATCGCGGATCCGCAGCGCACCCCTGGCCCATCGCTGGAGCCGCAGCAGCCACCGCAGGCCGGCGACGTCGATCCGGCTCACGTACTCGCCCGGTCGGAAGTACAGGGCGTGGGAGCCGGCCCCCGCGTAGAGGATCGGCCGGCCGTCGACGTGATGGCACTCGGGGTCGTCCCAGTGGCGGCGGAGGTTGGCCCCCCGGTTGTCGTGGTTGGAGGCGACGACCCAGATCGGTCGACGGTCGACCGGGTCGCACAGCACCCACGCCTGCTCCCAGTCACCCTCGTGGTCGTTCAGGCCCCGGTAGCTCGTGCGCCAGTCGTTCATCACGTAGAACCAGGCGTAGTGCAGGACCGACCAGCCGGCGACCTCGAGGATCCGACCGTAGACCACCGACCGGTGCTGGAGCCCGAGCCGCTCGACCTTGAGCGCCGCCGCCGCAGTGGTCAACGTCGGCGTCGTCGGCCGGATGAAGACGCTGAGCAGGAACAGGGCGTCGAGGATCCGACCGAACAGTCCGACCCGTCCGAGACGGGGGCCGAACAGCCGGCGGGCAACCCGGCTGGCGTCGTCGCGGACGACCGACCGGCGTTCGGTCTCGTCGACGAACTGGAGGTAGGCGCCGTCCGGCAGGGTGGCACCCAGGTCGCCGTCCGCCACCCGGCCGGGGGCCGCGAGCTGCACCCGGTCGGGGCCGTTGAGGGAGCTGGCGGCCAGGTAGCCGTCGACGGCGACGGGAAAGAACAGCTCCCGCCGGTCGAAGCGGAGGATCGGCGCATGCCGATCCAGCAGTCGGCGTTCAGCCTCGGGGTCCATCGGGGCTGCCACCCTACCCCCGGCGCCAAAACGGGCGGTGCCGGGGCCTCGACCCCGGCACCATCACGGTTCGCTCGACCAGGAGGTCGAGCACGTTGGTCTCGACCCGGGGGCCGAGGAAGGAGCTAGGCGTCGGCGGGGATCCGCAGCACCTGGCCCGGGTAGATGAGGTCGGGATCCTTCAGCATCGGCTTGTTGGCCTCGAAGATCGCCGGGTACTTCATGGCGTCGCCGTAGTACTCCTTGGCGATCGCGCTGAGGGTGTCGCCCGACTGGACGACGTGCATCTGCGACTCCTCGGAGTCGGCGGTGACCTCGATCTCGTCGGAGACCTGGGCGACGCCCTCGACGTTGCCGACGGCGAGGATGACCCGCTCGCGGGTGGCCTGGTCGGCCACCTTGCCACTGACGTCGGCCCGGCCGTCGTCGAAGCGAATGTCCAGGTGGCTGATCTCGAGACCGAGATCCTTCACGTAGCTCTCGAGGCTCGTGGACTTCTTGGCCTCCGAGATCCGCTCGAGCCGCTCGGCGTTGGCCGCCGCGGCCTTGCGATCCCGCACCCGCTTGGCCACCTCGGCGGCCCGCTCTGCGGAGGCGGCGGCCGCCTTGGCCTCCTTCTCCGCCTTCTCGTCCTTGCTCTCGCCGATGCCGATCTTGGCCCCGGCCTCCTTGACAAAATCGAACAAGCCCACGCTCGTCACCCTTCCTCGGTTCGGCGACCTTCCCACCGGGTCAGCCGCGCTTGATTCCCTTCGAAGCTATCGCCAGGCGGCGCGAATCATCCGCCCCTCGATCCGACCGGCACCCGGGGGCGCGCCGGGCGACCGAGCCAGTAGGGTCACAGGGGCAGCAACGAGGGACGCGATGCAACAGATCGGCGACTACGAGATCATCCAGGCGCTCGGTGAGGGAAGCCAGGGTCAGTTCTGGCTGGCCCGCACCCCCGCTCGCCTGGAGATCGACGACGATCAGGTCGCCGTCAAGACCGTCGCCCACCCCGCGTCGGACGAGGACTTCGAGCGCCTGACCGACTACCTGCGGCGCTACGCCTCGATCGACTCGCCCTACCTGGTCGAGCTGCTCGACATCGGCCAGCAGGGCAACATCATCTACATGGCCGCCCGGTATCGGACCGGCGGGTCGATGGCCCAGCCGGCCAGGCCGCTGTCGCGGGTCGACGTGTTGCGGAGCGTCGGTCGGGCCGCCGTCGGCGCCAACGCCCTCCACGAGGTCGGCATCCCCCACCGCTCGATCCGACCGGGCAACATCCTGCTCGGCGACGACGGCGCCCGTCTCGGCGACATCGGGCTGTCGCAGCTGCTCAGCCCCGGCCTCACGATCACCGGCGCCTCCAAGGTCAACACGATCGAGTACCTCTCACCCGAGCTGATCCAGGGTCAGCAGGCCTCCCGGGCCAGCGACATCTGGGCCCTCGGTGCGACCCTGCACCGGGCGCTGACCGGGATGGCGTTCTACCCGTCGATGCCGACCGACTCACTCGTCGCCGCCCTCCGCCACATCCTCAACGAGCGCCCGACCCTGAGCGACGCGCTGCGCAACACCGAGCTGCGGATCATCGAGTCGACGGTGGCGGCCGATCCGGCCGACCGCCCCGCCACCGGCGAGGCGCTGGCCAACGAGATCTTCGCCGAGGCTGATCGCCAGGCCAGACAGGCGGCATCGTGACGGTGCCGACCACCCCGGCGCCGGCACCGGCGCAGCCGACCGGAGGCCGTGGCCGATGACCGACCTCGACCTGCGGGCCGGCCAGATCCATCGCGGCCTCGGCGTGGTCGCCCGCTGGCCCGACATCGCCGTTGTCATCCCGAGCGACTCGGCCCACGACGCGGCCGTCGACCAGATGTTCCACGAGCTCGGGCCCGAGCCCGAGGCCCCCCAGATCGTCGCTGCGGTGAACCAACTGCTGGCGGCGGAGCAGCTCCACTCGGTGGCGATGCTGGTCGAGGCGACCGGCGGGCCGATGGCGATGGCGTTCGGTCCGGTCGAGGTGCTGGTCGACGGAGAGATCGTGCTCGACGGTTCCCAGGGTGGCGTTCGCCAGCAGGTCCCGGCCACGGCCTCCCGGCTCATCCTGCGGGCGGCGAAGCTGTCGAAGGCGGCCGAACCGGTCGCCCCCTACGACCTCCGCCGCGGGGTCGCCCCCGGCGCCGGCCTGACGCTGGTCACGATCGGCGTCGTCGGGCCGGCCAAGCTCGACCCGGAGGCGCCGGCACCGCCGGCACCGCCCGCTCCCCCGTCGACCCCCGAGCCCGAACCGGTCGTCGTGGTCACGCCCGAGCCCGAGGCGCAGCCGGTCCCCGAACCGGTTGCCGTCGCCGCCGCGCCGGCCGTCCAGCCCGTCGCCTCGTCGGCCCCGCCGGTCGAGGTCGAGGCCGCCGCTGTCGCGGTCGAGGCCGATCCGACCGACCTCCCGGTGGATGGCGACGGACATCCGCCGCCGGAACCGGCCGAGGCCCCACCGGCCGGTGTCCGCTCCGGCCGCTTCCCCGAGAACGGCGACGACCCGGAGCAGTCGGCCGAGCGGCGGGCGCCCGCCGTCGAGCCGAGCCCGCTCGAGGTGCCGTTCCGGTCGGTCGTGCTCGTCGGTTCGAGCCCGCCGAGCGAGCCGACCCCGCTGCCCCTCGCGGGCGAGGCCCCCGGCCCCCTCACGCCGGCCGACATCGCCGCCGGGCGGGTCGAGGTCCAGGGCGTTCTCTGCCCCCGCAAGCACTTCAACAACCCGCGGGCGGCCCGTTGCATGGTCTGTGGCCTCTCGCTGCTGCACCTGAGCGACAACCGGGTGACCGGGCTCCGTCCGACGCTCGGGTTCATCGTGTTCGACGACGGCTCGACCTACGGACTCGACCGGGCCTACGTGATCGGTCGCGAGCCGAAGCCGGCCGACGGGGCTCCGGCCCAGCTGCTGGTGCTGCGCGACAACAACGAGACGCTGTCACGCACCCACGCCACGCTCCGGCTCGACGACTGGACGGTGCAGCTGGTCGATCTCGGCTCCACCAACGGCACCTATGTCTGGGACCAGGTCAACGAGCATTGGAACCAGCTGGCGGCCGGTACGCCGGTGTCACTCCGCTCGGGCGACACGGTTGCCCTCGGCCGTCGCACGTTCGTGTTCGAGAGCGTCAGCCAGAACTGACCGCCGGCGGGGTCCGTTCGCGTCGTGTCGGCGGTTGGCGGCCGACGGCTACGCCGGGACGAGACCGAACTGCGCCAGCACGGCAGCAGCCGCAGCCGGCCCCTTCGCCACCGCCGCTCGCCAGCCGGCGGCCCTGGCCCCATCGACGTTGATCTGGTTGTCGTCGATGAACAGGATCCGGTCGGCGGCCAGGCCCAGGTCGGACGCCACCCGGTCGTAGATGGCGACGTCCGGCTTGACCAGGCCGAGCTCGTAGGAGAGGAAGGCGCGCTGGCACAGGCCGCGGATCGCCTCGCCATCGGCCTGGTTGTCCCAGTGGAGCGGGTTGGTGTTGCTGAGCACCCCGGTCACGATCCCGTCCGGAACCGAGGCCACCAGCTCCTCGGCCCCCGGGTAGAGGCCACGGGGGAACCGGGCGAAGCGCTCGATCACGTCCTCGGGGCTGATCGTGAGCTCGAGCTCCTCGACGAGGCCACGACCGAAGTCGTCGACCGACCGCGTCCCCGACTCGAGGCCACGAACCGAGGGACTGGCCAACCAGCGTGGCCAGAACTCGTCGCCGCTCATCGTCGACCCGAGGAGCTCGTCGAGGGGGCCGAGCTCGACGAGGACGCCGCCCATGTCGAACAGCACGGCATCGATGTCGGTCACCGTCTCGACCTCCTGGTCGTGGTCTGGCCGGTCGTGGTCGGCGTGGTGGCGTCGGCCAGCGTGGAGAACACTACCCACGAGCTCTGCCCGAGCGGCCCAACCACCGTGTTGCACACTGAAGTCCAACGGAGCTCACCGGGATCCCCGGTACGAGCTCCCTGGCTCCCACTTCTTGGGAAGCCGCGTGGCCCGATCTTGGTGGTGGTCGGGCCACGCTCCAGTTCTGGTCCCGGTCCGGTCGTGTTGGTGGTCACGATCGACCGGGACCATCATCGTTGTCGGCGGCGTCGCCGGGCGACCCGCTACCCGCCCGGCCAGGTGTCCCCGACCCGGTAGCCCCGGGGCCACGGATCGTCCGGGTCGAGCAGGTGCTGGTGGGTCCCCGTGATCCAGGCCGTCCCGGTGATCTCGGGCACGATCGCCTGGCGACCGGCGACGGTGGTGGCGGCCGCCACCCGACCCTCGAACGTCGAGTCGATGATCGAACGCATCACCATCGACCCTCCGACGTCGAGGACACCCCTGGCGGCCAGCACGGCCATCCTGGCCGAGACGCCGGTTCCCGTCGGCGAGCGGTCGAGCTTGCCCGGATCGATGACCGTCGTGCTCCGCATCGTCGGCACGCCGTCGACCGTCTCCAACGGGCCGGCGATCTGGCAGAACGACACGTTGTCCCACGCCAGGTCGGGGTCCGGGTGGGTGAAGCCGAGCTGCTCGTTCGCAGCGGCGGTGATCCGGGCGCCGAGCGCCGCCAGGTCGGCCGCGGCCGTCGGGTCGACGTCGACGCCGAGATCCGCGGCGTCGACCAGGACGAAGCTGTCGCCGCCGAAGGCGGTGTCGACCCGGATCGTCCCGTGTCCTTCCAGCTCGAGCGCCGCATCGAGGCGATCGGCGAACGACGCCAGGTTGGTCAGGGTGACCGCCTCGACGGCGCCGTCGACGCAGCGGGCCCGGACCGGAACCGGTCCGCCCGGCGCCTCCAGGGTCAACGCCGTCTCGGGTTCGGTCATCGCGACGATCCCGGTCTCCAACACGACGGTGGCGACGCACATGGCGTTCGAGCCGGACATCGGCGGATGATGGCACGGCTCCATGATGAGGAAGCCGACGTCAGCCGACGGATCCCGGGGCGGGACGAGCAGGTTCACGTGGCGGAACACACCGCCCCTCGGCTCGTTGAGCAGCAGGTCCCGAAGCTCGCCATCATCGAGCAGCCAGCGGGACTGCTCAGCCAGCGTCGCCCCCGGGGGCGGCGCGACGCCGCCGACCACGACGTCACCGACCTCGCCGGCGGCATGGCAGCTGACCGTGTGGATGACCCGGATGCTCTGCATGGGCCGACCGTAGCCCGGCGTCGCGGAACAGCTCGGCGGCCGGCCCGGTTAGGTTGTCGTGATGTCGACCGATGCCGCGGCCCCCCTGCGCTTCACCACCTGGCTGGCGCCCGGGCTGCCGTACGACCTGTTCGACACGATCGCGACCCACGTCTCGACCGGGCTCGGGCGGGACTACGAGCTGTCGGTCGAGCCGAAGATCTCGGGGCCGCTGTCAGCCGAGGACGACCGATTCGCCAAGGGCCTGACCGACGTCGGCTTCATCTGCCCACCGTCCTACCTGTGGCTGACCGACGGTGACGACCCGAGCGTTCGCCTGGTCCCCCGGGCCCCGATCTACGACGATCCTCGCAACGGTGGCCGACCGCGGTACGTCTCGGACGTGGTCGTGCGGACCGACGCCGACATCGAGTGCTTCGCCGACCTGCAGGACCGCGTGGTCGGGTTCAACGAGCGGGCGTCGCTCAGCGGGTTCGTGAGCCTTCTGGCCCGGCTGGAGTCCGACGGGCTCGATCTCGGGTTCTTCGCCGAGCTGCGCCAGGTCGGCAGCCACCGCCGAGCACTCGACCTGATCGAGGCCGGCGAGCTCGACGGCGCCGCCATCGACGCAAACGTGCTGCGGACCTGGCGACGAGAGCGGGCCGACGGTGGCGCGGCGCTCCGGTCGGTCGACGTCCTCGGTCCCTACCCGGTGCAACCGGTGGTGGTGCGGACCGGGGCCGGTCCCGAGCTGGTCGAAGCGGTGGCAAGGGAGCTGGCCAGACCCGAAGTGGCCGCCGCCGTGCGGGCCTTCGGTCTGACCGGGTTCGGAGCCGTCTCCACCGAGGACTACGAGGCCATCCGCCCCGCAGTCGAGCGGGCGATGGCGCTCGCCCCGAGCTGAGCCAGGCGGCCGACGCTCGTACGACGCGACGCTCAGTACGACGCGCCGAGGCCGGCGCGGGCGTCGGTCTGGATGCCGTATGGCGGGATCGGGTAGCGCAGGCCGTTTCGGCTGAGGGCCTCCAGGCCGGCCACCGCCTTCGGCAGGAAGCCAGGCGGGGTGGCCATCAGCAGTTCGTCGTCCTGCACACCCCCGTAGCGTCGCTCGGCGAAGCACGGGATCGAGACACTCGGCTCGCGCAACTTCCGGGCCCGGCCCCACGAGTCGGCGCAGGCCGACTCACCGACGCAGCCCCACTCGAAGTTCTGGTACCCCGACCATTGCAGCCCGTTGATCAGCAGGATCATCTGGGCCGGGGTGGCGTAGATGAGGGCGATGTCGGGTGGGTCGAGGCGCCCGGTGACGAGCGGCGACACGGCCATTGCGTCGTAGGTCCCGAACGGGACCGTGTGCATGGCGTGCTGGTGGGCCGACGAGTCCTCGACCGTCTCGAACCACACGCCGGCCATGTGCTTGCCCGAGAGCCACTGCTCGTCCTGGGGGTGCAGGCCGATCACCGCTCCGCACTGGGCCCCGACGAGGTCGTCGTTGGTGATGCCGACGGTCCAGTTCAGCCGTGACGCCATCCCGACGATCTGATCGGTGGTGTGGATGTCCCGGGGCCGGCGGATCTTGGGAACGGCCTCCATCTCGTCGCGGGTCTCGAACAGCTTCATCCCGATCGGCGTCGTGCGCAGCCGGAGCAGCCGGTTGAGGTCGGCGACCAACTGGTTCCAGTCGATCGGTCCCCCGTCCAGATGGACCGGTTGTTCCGTCGTCGCCTGATTCGTGTTGGACATCGCAGCACCTCCCGAGCTCGGACCGACATCCGAGGCTCCCACTCTTCCCCATCTCCCCGAACGAGCCAAATGGACGGCGGCGCCGGCAACGGGACGCCAACGACGGAACCGCTTTTCGAGGCATCCGCGATGGTTCATCATCCGGTCATGGAGACGAGGGTCGAGGTGCGGGCAACGGAGACGGCGGACCGGGCGGCGGTGCTGGCCCTGGCCAGCCGACTGGAGATCGGGATGTCACCCTGGCGCGACCGGGAGGCCGTCGCCCGGACGGTCCGCAACTGGATCGAGGCGTCGCTCGATGCCGAGGATGACACCCGTGCCAGCTTCGTGGCCGCCGAGGACGGCGTGGTCGTCGGCTTCGTCTCGGTCGAGGAGCAGGACCACTGGTCCGGCGATCCCGAGGCCTACATCGGCGAGCTGATCGTGGCCGACGACCGGGAGGGGCGAGGGATCGGCCGGGCGCTGGTCGAGCGGGCGGCGGCGTGGGGCCGGGAGCGGGGTCGATGTCGCATCGCCCTCGACACCGGCGCCGGCAACGAGCGGGCCCTGGCCTTCTATCGTGCGATCGGCTTCGATCACGACGAGGTGCGGCTCAGCCGGGCGTTGACCTGACGGACGAGCTCGACCATCGAGCACCCGAACCCCGGTGCCGGTCTCGGGAACTCCGGTTCTCCGTCGGGGGGATCGCCTGGTCAGCGGAACCGACGGCGGACCCGGTCGATGAGCGTGATCGGGGCCAGGCCGATGCCGGCAGACAGGATCTTGTTGTGGGCGCCGGGTACCACCACGGCCCGGCCGCGATCGAGCCCGGCCAGGCCGGCATCGGCCACCGCCTCGGCCGACTGCCAGAGGAAGTCGGGGGTCCGGCTGGTGTCGGACCCGGCGCGATCCTGGAACTCGGTGCGGGTCAGGCCGGGGCACAGGCAGCTCACGGCGACGCCCTGGGGCCCCAGCTCGACGTGCAGGGCCTCGCTGAAGCTGGTGACGAACGCCTTGGTGGCGGCGTAGGTGGCGGCCCGGGGCGCCGGGCCCCAGCCGGCGATCGATGACACGTTGAGGATCCCGCCACGGCCTCGGGCCGACATCGCCGTTCCGGCGGCGTGGGCCAGGCGGTGGAGGGCGACGATGTTGACGTCGACCACGGCGGTCTCGTCGTCACGATCGAGGCTGATGAAGTCACCCGAGAACCCGAAGCCGGCGTTGTTGACCAGCAGGTCGACGGGCGACTGCTCGGCTCCGAGGCGGTCGACGAGCACATCGAGGTGCTGGCGGTCGGCGAGGTCGGCGACGACGATCTCGACGTCGACCCCCCGGCCGGATCCGCCGGCGTCCGCCGACCCCTCGCCCAGCTCGGCCGCGAGTGCTTCGAGTCGCCCACGGTCGCGGGCGGTGATCACGAGGTCGGTTCCCCGCTCGGCCAGTAGCCGGGCGAAGGCCCGTCCGATCCCAGACGAGGCGCCGGTGACGAGCGCCCGCTGCCAGGCCACCGCCCCCGGTTGGGGACCCGGGGCCCGGTCGGGCGTCTGGTCGGGCGAGGCGGGCGGATCCGACTCGACGCTCACGCCGGTGCACCGGCCGAGCGGACGGCCTCGGCGCTGGGCCCGTCGTCTGCGGGGAACATGGTCTCGAAGAACGTGATCAGGTCGGCCAGCAGGTTGGACTTGCGCATGATCGGCACCTGGAGCTGGCCACCGCCGTCGGAGCTCTCGCTGGACGGGTACTCGTTCGGCTTGTACAGACCCTTGGCGAACAGCCGGGCGAACCGGGTCTCCTCGGACACCTTCAGCCGGACCGGACCGAGCTTGGCCACGTATTCGGGACCGCCGAAGCCGGGGCCGCCGATCACCACGAGCTCGGTCACCCCGAGTCGGCTGCAATGGGCCCGGATCGTGGCCACCGACAGCAGCCGCTCGGCCTCCTCGGGGACGGGACCGTAGCGGTCCTCCCACTCGCTGCGGATGGCGGCGACGTCGTCGAGCCTGGCAACGGCGGCCAGCTTGCGGTAGGCCTCCAGCCGTTGGGCCTCGGCCTCGACGTAGGTCGCCGGCAGGTTGGCCGCCACCGGGAGATCGATCTGGATCTCGACCGGCTCGGGGATCGGGTTGCCGTTCAGCTCGGCCACCGCCTCGACCACCATCTGGCAGTAGAGGTCGTAGCCGACGGCGGCGATGTGGCCCGACTGGCCGGTGCCGAGCAGGTTGCCGGCGCCCCGGATCTCCAGGTCCCGCATGGCGATCTTGAACCCCGACCCGAGGTCGGTTGCCTCACCGATCGTCTTCAGCCGCTCGTAGGCCTCCTCAGACAGTGACCCCTCGGGCCGGGTGAAGAGGTAGGCGTAGGCCCGCTGACCCGACCGGCCGACCCGGCCGCGCAGCTGGTGGAGCTGGCCGAGGCCGAGCAGCTCGGCCCGGTCGACGACGAGGGTGTTGACCGTCGGCATGTCGATGCCCGACTCGATGATCGTCGTGCAGACGAGCACGTCGAACTCGCCCTCCCAGAAGTCGAGCACGGTCTTCTCCAAGGTGCCCTCGTCCATCTGACCGTGGGCGACGGCGATCCTGGCCTCCGGTACGAGGTTGCGCAGGTCCTGGGCCACCTTCTCGATGCTCTGGACCCGATTGTGGACGAAGAAGACCTGGCCCTCCCGCAGCAGCTCGCGGCGGATGGCCTCGGCCGCGGCCCGCTCGTCGTACTCCCCGACGTAGGTCATGATCGGCTGGCGGTCGGCCGGTGGCGTGTTGAGCAGCGACAGGTCGCGGATGCCGGTCAGGCTCATCTCGAGCGTCCGGGGGATCGGCGTGGCCGACAGGGTCAGCACGTCGACACCGGCCGAGAACTGCTTCAGCGCCTCCTTGTGGGAGACCCCGAACCGCTGCTCCTCGTCGACGACGACGAGCCCGAGCTTCGAGAACCGCACGTCCTCGGAGAGGATCCGGTGGGTCCCGATCAGCACGTCGACCTCGCCGGCCGACGTCGCCTCGACCACCGCCCTGGCCTGGGCGTTGGTCAGGAATCGGCTGAGCACCTCGACCCGGATCGGGTAGGGGGCGAACCGGTCGGTGAAGGTCTGCATGTGCTGCTGGGCCAGCAGCGTGGTCGGCACCAGCACGGCGACCTGCTTGCCGTCCTGCACGGCCTTGAACGCACCACGCAGTGCGATCTCGGTCTTGCCGAAGCCGACGTCACCGACGACGAGGCGGTCCATCGGCGAGGCCCCCTCCATGTCCTCCTTGACCGACACGATGGCCTCGGCCTGGTCGGGGGTCAGCTCGTAGGGGAACGCCGCCTCGACCTCGCTCTGCCAGGGGGTGTCCTGGCCGTAGCGGTGGCCCTCGGTCGTGATCCGCTTCTGGTAGAGGACGACCAGCTCCTGGGCGATCTCGGCCACCGCCGAGCGGACCTTCGACTTGGTCTTGGCGAAGTCGGACCCGCCGAGCTTGTGCAGCGTCGGGGCCTCGCCGCCGGTGTAGCGACGGATCAGGTCGATCTGGTCGGACGGCAGGTAGAGCTTGTCGTCGCCCTTGTACTCGAGCAGCAGGTAGTCGCGTTCATGGCCGCCGATCGCCCGCTTGACCATCCCGGCGAACTTGCCGACGCCGTGCTGATGGTGGACGACGTAGTTGCCTGGGCGGAGGTCGTCGAAGAACCCCTCACTCTGGCGCTTGCGGGCCCTGGCCCGCCGGTGGGCCCGGCGACGACCGGTGAGGTCGGCCTCGGTGAGGACGGCGATCCCGGCATCGGGCAGCACGAAGCCGCGCTCGATCCCGGCCAGCACGAGGTGGGCCCCGGAGGTGAAGACCTCGGGTACGACGTCGCCGTGGTCGGTCGGGCTGAGGCCCCACTCGGCCAGCACATCGGCCGCCCGGGCGGCGGTGCCGGCACCCTCGGCGGCGACGACCAGCGTCGCCCCGTCGGCAACGACCTTGTTGAGGTGGTCGGCCAGCGCCTCGCCCGGCGGCTCCCAGCCAGACGCCGGGAGCTGGGCCACGTCGGGACCGTCCGGCACGGCCGAGACGGTCACCACCGGCACCGACGTCTTGGCCAAAAGGCGATCGAAGGGGATGTGGAGCTGGGGGAATGCCGCCGTGCCACCGGTGCCATCATCGGCCTCGTCGACGGGGTCACCGTCGACCGCGCCCCAGGTCCTGGCCAGGCTGGCGGCCAGGTCGGCCTCTTCCGCCGACAGGTCGGCGGCCCGGTCCCGCATCCGCCTCGGCTCGACGAGGGCGACCATCGCATCCGGTCCGAGCAGGTCGGTCAGCACCCGGTCGCCGGCGCCGCCGGGCTCGACCAGCCACGGTAGCCACGACTCCATCCCGTCGAAGAGCTCACCATCGGCCAGTCGCTGCCACTGCTCGACGCCCCACGGCTCGGTCGCCCGCAGCTCCTCGGCCCGCTCCCGGATCTCGTCGGTGATCAACAGCTCGCGGCAGGGGAAGATCTCGATCTCGGCCCGATCGACCGTCGAGCGCTGGTCGGCGATCGTGAACTCGCTGAGCCGGTCGACCTCGTCGCCCCACAGGTCGATCCGATAGGGGCCGTCCGCGGTCGAGGGGAACACGTCGACGATCGAGCCGCGGACCGCCAGCTCGCCCCGGTGCTCGACCTGGGCCTCTCGCCGGTAGCCGAAGTCCACCAGCTGGGACACCAGCTCATCGGTGTCGACCCGGTCCTCGGCCCCGATCACGATCGGGTCGACCTCGTCGACACCGGGCCCGAGGCGTTGGATCAGGGCTCGGACCGGGGCAACGATGATCCGGGGTCGTCGGTCCTCCCGACCGAGGTGCCACAGCACCCTGGCCCGCTGGCCCATCGTCTCGATCGATGGGCTGATCCGCTCGAAGGGCAGCGTCTCCCAGGCGGGATACGACAGCACCTCCTCCGGCCCGAGATAGACGGAGAGGTCGGCGACGAGCCGGTCGGCCTCGGCCGTGGTCGGCACCGCCACCACGACCGGACGACGGTCGGCGGCCTCGCCGAGAGCGGCGATGGCCATGGCTCTGGCCGGTTCGGCGACGGCCAGCACGTCGCTCGCCCGACCGACGACCCGGGTGATGACGGGATCGTCGGCCAGGTGCCGGACGAGTTGGCGGAATCCTCGACTGCTCATGTCGATCCGGTGCGCCGTGCGCTCAGCTCGACCGCGTGCGGCGGTTGACCGACGCCATCGCCTGGTCGACGCCGACCTCGGTCAGCAGCTCGATGGCGTCCGCCGCCTCCTGGACCGCAACGTCGAGGTTGGCCTGCTCGGCCTTGCCCGGCCGGCGCAGCACGTACTCGGAGACCTCCTGGGAAGGCGGCGGCTTGCCGACCCCGATCCGCAGCCGGATGTACTCGGTGGTGCCGATGTGCTGGGTGATCGAGCGGAGCCCGTTGTGCCCGGCCAGCCCCCCGCCGGCCTTCAACCGGAGGCGACCCACGTCGAGGTCGATCTCGTCGTGGACGATGACGATATGGTTGGCCTCCTGGATGCCATAGGAGCGCACGAGCATCCTGACCGACTCACCGGAGTTGTTCATGAACGTCTGGGGGAAGGCGAGCACGACCCGCTGGTCGCTCATGAGCACGCCGGCGGCGAGCGCCCTGGCCTTCGTCTTGCGGAGTCGGGTACCGGCCCGCTCGGCCAGCACCTCGACCACGTCGGCCCCGAGGTTGTGCCTGGTGCCTTCGAACTGCTGACCCGGGTTGCCGAGGCCGATGATCAGGAGATCGGCGGGCGTGCCCTTCCGTCCCTGCCCTCCCAGACGGCGAGAGAAGGCGGACACGGGGCCGCCTACTCCTCTTCGTCGGCCGCGGCCTCGGCGCCGTCGTCGCCGGCTTCGGTCTCGTCCAGCTCGTCGAGGTCGTCGCCTTCCTCGTCGGAGGCCATCTTGGCCGCCCGGGAGACGACCGGGACGACCACGGAGATCTGCTCGTCGACCAAGGTGATGACCCCGTCGGGGAGCTGCAGATCGGCGACCGCGATCCGGCTGTCGAGCGTCAGGCTCGTCAGGTCGGCCTCGATCGCCTCGGGGATGGCGTCGGGCGACACCTCGACCTCGATCTCGAACATCGCCTGCTCGATCAGGCCACCGGCCTCGAGGACCTCCTTGGCCTCGCCGATCAGCTCGATCGGCACGCTGACCCGGACCTTCTGGTCCGGATCGATCCGGAGGAAGTCCGCGTGGGTGACGACCCGGCGGATCGGATCCCGCTGGACGTCACGGACCAGCACCTGCTCCTCGCTGCCCTCGAGGTCGAGGGTGAACACGGCGTTCATGCCGGCCGAGCCGGTCAGGGCGGCCCGCAGCTCGGCGAAGTCGACGGCGACCGGTTGTGGGTCCTTGCCGAGGCCGTAGACGACGCCGGGGAGCCGGCCCTCGGCGCGAAGGCGGCGGGAGGCCCGAGATCCGGTCGGGCGGCCGAGCGTTGCTTTCACCACGGTCTGCATGTTCAGAGTTCCTTGCCACATCGGTGCCACCGCAGTGGCGCTCACCGGCCTGATGCCGGCCGGTCCGGGCGGCCGCTCGGGGGAGCGGCTCGGCCCGACCTCGGACGGTCGGACGGTCTGTGTTGGCCCCGAAACGACCGGTGGCGGTCACCGCAGCCAGCCCTCGATGATACCTGCAGGCGTCCCGGGCCCCACCCGGGCCGGTGGCGCCCCCGTAAGGGTTGCGACGCCGTCGGCGGTCGGAAGTCACCTACGGTGGTGGCCGCCCCGAGGTCGGGGAACAGACGGCCGGGAGCTGCGGTTCACCCGTCGACCGCCTACGAGGAGACGTCATCATGTGCGGCAACCACCAGACCGGCCCGAGCGGGGAGCGCCTGGCCCATCCGGCACCGACGGGCCCGATCTTCCACCCCCGGCCGTGGCTCCGGTCGGCCACCGGGGCCGCTGGCGGGGTCGGCGCGACCGTGCGCTCCCGCCGGGCGTTCCTCGGGGAGGTCGGTCGGGGCACGCTGGCGCTCGCCGTGGTCACGCCGCTGGTCGCGGCGTGCGGCGGTGGCGACGACGCAAGCCCGGCGCCGTCGTCGGAGGCGACCAGCTCGACCGGCCCCGACGACGGCACGACGCCAGCGGACGACGACGCAGACGACGCCGCCGCCGAGGACCGCTCGACCGACGCAGCCGGCGACGGCTCGACCGATGCCGCCGGCGAGCTGCGCTGGGCCCGGGCCGACCTCGGATTC
The DNA here is from genome assembly GCA_039195375.1 of Actinomycetota bacterium. Classification (GTDB taxonomy): domain Bacteria; phylum Actinomycetota; class Acidimicrobiia; order Acidimicrobiales; family SZUA-35; genus JAHELU01. The sequence goes on along the minus strand of JBCCVL010000057.1, from coordinate 6,991 downwards.
GTGTCGGCGTACGTGCTGGCCAGGGGCAACACCGCCGCCATCGTCGACACCGGCGTCGCCGGCTCGGCCGCCGCCATCGGCGAGAGCCTCGGCACGCTCGGGCTCACCTACGACGACGTCGACCACGTCATCCTCACCCATCACCACGGCGACCACGCCGGCTCGATCGGCGAGGTGCTCGAGATGGCCGCCGGGGCGACCGTCTATGCCGGCGAGGCGGATCTCGACCAGATCTCGGCCGAGTCGATCGTCGGTCTGGCTGGCGGCGAGGACGTGTTCGGTCTCGAGATGCTGCCGACGCCGGGCCACACCGCCGGCCACGTCGCCGTCATCGACCACACCGCCGGTCTCCTGGTGGCCGGTGACGCCCTCTGGACCGAGAACGGCGGCGCAGCCGAGGGCCCGGCGCAGTTCTTCGACGACATCCCCGGGTCGCAGGACAGCATCCGCCAGTTGGCCCAACTGTCGTTCAACACGTTGCTGGTCGGCCACGGCGAGCCGATCGAGGGTGCGGCCGACACCGCAGTGGCGGCGCTGGCCGACTCGTTCGGCTGACCACTCGTTCGCTGGCCCACCGGTCCGGGCCCACCACTCCTCGGGGCCAGCCCGAGGGCCGACGCTACGATGAGTGGTGATGAACGTCCAACGAGGCGGTGGCAACCCCACCTCGATCGTCGGGTGGCGCGAGTGGGTCGGGCTGCCCGATCTCGGCGTGTCGTGGATCAAGGCGAAGGTCGACACCGGGGCCCGTTCCTCTGCGTTGCACGCCATCGACCTGGAGCTCGTCGACGGCGACGATGGGCCGATCGCTCGCTTCGCGCTCCAACCGTGGCAGCGCTCCGATGCCGACGCCGTCAAGGCGGAGCTCCCCGTCGTCGATACCCGGACGGTGCGCAGCTCGAACGGTGCAACCGAGCGGCGACCGGTCGTCGCCACCACCCTCCGGGTCGGTGAGCTGTTGATGCCGTTCCAGGCCACGCTCACCGAGCGCAGCCAGATGGGCTTCCGGCTGCTGATCGGACGCCAGGGCCTCCGGGGTTGGGCCACGGTCGCCCCCGACCGCTCGTTCGTCGCCGGTCGGCCGCCGATCGACGTCCGCCGGGCCAACCGTCGGCGCCGCCCGTGACCGAGGAGGCACCGCCGGGCCCGAGCCCGATCGACGACGTGTCGACGCCGGCTCGCCGGGAGTCGACCCGATCCGAGCCGACCGGATCGGACGGCGGACGGGCGCCGACCCGACGTCGATCGTCGCGCCGGAGCCGGGCGCCGTTCACCATCGGCTCGGCCACGGTCGACCCCGGCCGCAAGCTCGAGATCGAGCTGCCGGTCGCCCGCATGATCACGGGCTCGCCGCTCTCGATCCCGGTTCGGGTCCTGCACGGCGTACGGGAGGGGCCGACGGTCTGGCTGAACGCCGCGGTGCACGGCGACGAGTTGAATGGCGTCGAGATCATCCGTCGGGTGCTCGGGCTGCTCGATGCCAGACGACTGAGCGGCACGCTCGTCGCGGTGCCGGTGGTCAACGTTCCCGGATTCATGAACGGAAGCCGCTACCTGCCCGATCGGCGGGACCTGAACCGATCGTTCCCCGGGTCCCACCGTGGATCGATGGCGTCTCGGATCGCCCGGCTCTTCACCGACGAGATCGTCAGCCGGTGCGAGGTCGGCATCGACCTGCACACCGGCTCCGACCACCGGACCAACCTGCCCCAGGTCCGGGCCGATCTCGACGACCCGACGACCGCCGAGCTGGCCAGGGCGTTCGCCCCACCGGTCCTGATGCACTCCTCGACCAGGGACGGGTCGCTGCGGCAGGTTGCGGCCGACCTCGGGGTCAGCGTGCTGCTGTACGAGGCCGGCGAGGCCTGGCGGTTCGACGAGCCGTCGATCCGGACCGGGGTGAGCGGCATCATCCGGGTCCTGGCCCAGCTCGAGATGGTCCCGGAGGACATCCAGGAGCACCTGCGCCGGGACGGCAACCGGGCGACCCCGGGGGCCGGCCCGCTGGTTGCCCGCACGTCGAGGTGGGTCCGGGCCCGCCGGACCGGCCTGGCCCAGCTGCAGGTCGAACTCGGCGAGTGGGTCGAGCGGGGGGAGATGGTCGGCCGCATCCACGACACGTTCGGCCACCGGCTCAGCCGCATCATGGCCCCGACCAGCGGGACGGTCGTCGGGCTCAACCTCGACCCCGTCGTCAACCAGGGCGACGCCGTCGTCCACATTGCCGAGACCGACGAACCAGCCGAGACCGACGAACCAGCCGAGACCGACCAACCAGCCGAGACCGACCAAGCGGGCGGGGCCGACGAAGCAGCCGAACCGGATCCGTCGGCGATCGAGCCGGAGGGGGACGGCGAGCGATGAAGCTGGCCATCCTCTCCCGCTCCCCCGACAGTTACAGCACCACCCGTCTCCGCGTCGCCGCGCTCGATCGGGGCCATGCGGTCCGAGTGCTCAACACGCTCCGGTTCGCCATCGATCTGTCCGGCGACGAGCCCGACCTCCAGTACCGGGGGCGGCCGCTGTCCGACTACGACGCGGTGCTGCCGCGGATCGGGGCGTCCGTGACCTACTTCGGCACGGCGCTGGTCCGGCAGTTCGAGCAGATGGACGTCTACACGCCGAACACGTCCAACGGCATCGCCAACTCCCGCGACAAGCTGCGGGCGCTGCAGATCCTGTCCCGTCATGACGTCGGGATACCCCCGTCGACGTTCGTGCGGGACCGCAACGACGTGATCCCCGCCATCCGCCGGGTCGGTGGCGCCCCCGTCATCATCAAGCTCCTGGAGGGGACCCAGGGGGTCGGGGTGATGCTGGCGCCGGACGCCAAGATCGCCGAGGCGATCATCGAGACGCTGCAGACCACCGGCACCAACGTGCTGCTGCAGCGTTTCGTGGCCGAGAGCAAGGGCCGCGACATCCGGGCCTTCGTCGTCGGCGACCGGGTGGTGGCGGCCATGCGCCGGGTGGCCAAAGGCGACGAGTTCCGCAGCAACGTCCACCGCGGTGGCACCACCGAACCGATCGACCTCGAACCGGCCTACGAGCGCACGGCGGTGCAGGCGGCCCAGATCATGGGACTCCGGGTCGCCGGCGTGGACATGCTGGAGGGCCGCGACGGACCGCTGATCCTGGAGGTCAACTCGTCACCCGGCCTGGAGGGCATCGAGCAGGCGACCGGGCTCGACATCGCCGGCGCGGTCATCGACCACATCGCCAACCAGGTCGCCTTCCCCGAGCTCGACGTCCGCCAGCGCCTGTCGGTCAGCACCGGCTACGGCGTGGCCGAGCTGTTGATCAAGGAGGACTCGGGCTACGTCGGCAAGACCATGGCCGAGGCGAACTTCCCTGACGACGACATCACCGTGCTGTCGCTGCTGCGGGGGGCGATCGTCGTACCGAACCCCCGGGGCGATCGGGAGCTGGAGGCCGACGACCGTCTGCTCTGCTACGGCAACCTCGAGCGGATGCGGAGTCTGATCCCGGCCAGGCGCAAGCGCCGGGTCAAGGTCCAGGACCTGCCGGACGAGCCGCTCGAACCGGACGGCGGCACCTAGAGGTCCGCGAGGGCGGGCTACTGCTGGTTCTGGCCGTCGAAGATCTGGGAGACCGAGCTCTCCTCGAACACCGCCCGGATGGCGTCGGCGATCACCTCGGCGACCGAGAGCACCTCGAGCGAATCGAACCGCTTCTCCGACGGCATCGGCAGGGTGTCGGTGACGATGACCCGCTCGAGCACCGAGTTCTTCAGCCGGTCGACGGCCGGCCCGCTGAACACCCCGTGGGTGGCGGCGGCCATGACCGTCGCCGCACCCCGTTCGGTCAGCAGCTCCGCGGCCTGGCAGATCGTGCCAGCGGTGTCGATCATGTCGTCGATCAGGACACAGTTGCGGCCCTCGACCTCACCGACGACGTCCTTGGCTTCGGCCACGTTCTTGACGCCGTTGACCCGACGCTTGTGGACGATGGCGAGGTCGGCGTGCAGCTGCTGGGAGTAGCGCTCGGCGACCTTGACCCGACCCGCATCCGGTGAAACCACCACGAGATCGTCGGCCAGCCGGGACAGCCGGTCGACGAGCACCGGCATCGCCGTCAGGTGGTCGACGGGACCGTTGAAGAAGCCCTGGATCTGCCCGGAGTGGAGATCGACCGAGACCAGCCGGGAGGCGCCAGCGGCCTTGAACAGGTCGGCCACCAACCGGGCGGTGATCGGCTCCCGGCCCTCGGCCTTGCGATCCTGGCGGGCGTAGCCGTAGCTCGGCATCACCGCGGTGATGCGCTTGGCCGAAGCCCGCCTGGCGGCGTCGACCATGATCAGGTGCTCCATGATCGCGTCGTTGACCGACCGCCCGTCGAACTCGCCGTGGCTCTGGACGATGAACACGTCGGCACCGCGGACCGACTCGCCGAACTTGCAGTGGAACTCGCCGTTGGCGAACTGGCCGATGCCGGCGTCGGTGACGTGGGTGTCGAGGTGCTGGGCGATCAGCTCGGTCAGCTCGACGTTGTGGCGACCCGAGAACAGGTGCAGCCGCTTCGTGGTCACCACTTCTTCCACTGTCTCACCCCACTCGCAACCCCTAGCCGGCTGCGCTCGCCCGACGTCGTCAGCTCCGGCAGGTCACGTGCTGGTGCCTCCAGCATAGAATGGTCCAGTCCTCGTTCCAGGAGCAAGGTCCGCCCCTGGCTCGAGGTGGGCGAAGGGGCCGACCATGCAGTCGTCGCCGATCGTGGCCAGCGAGGCCGTCGTCTTCTCGATCCGACAGTTGGCGCCGACCTGGCAACGATCGAGCCGGACGTCGGGTCCGAGCTCACACCCGCTGCCGATCGTCGTCGCTCCCTGGAGGATCGTGCCGGGGAAGATCGTGACGTCGGTGCCGAGGCGGACGGTGACGTCGATGTAGGTCCGCTCGGGGTCGACCATCGTGACCCCCATCGACAGCCAGTGCTGGTTGGTCCGGCGCCGCAGCTCGGCCTCGGCCTCGGCCAGCTGGACCCGGTCGTTGACCGGGATCAGGTCGGTCGGATGGTCGATCATCGCCGTCTCGCAGGCGTGACCGGAGCCGGTCAGCACCTCGACGATGTCGGCCAGGCTGACACGACCCTCGAGGCTCTCGGCCGACGAACGGCGCAGCGCCGGGGCCAACAGCCCACGGCGGACGCAGTAGACGCCGAGGGAGACCTCGGCGACCTCGTCCGGGTCGACCTCGTCGTCGACGTCGAACCGGAGCCGGTTGTCCTCGGTCTCGATGGAGGCCACCCGGCCGTGACGGTCGCGGACGATCCGGTCGGTCAGGGTCCGATTCGGGGCGGGGCGGAGGTTCGGCTCGGCTGCGTCGGCGGTGAGGACGGTGCAGGCGGCGCCGCTCGACCGGTGGGCCTCCAGCAGGAGCCGCAGGGTCGACGGCCGGAGCAGCGGCAGGTCGGCGGGGACGATGAAGAGGTCCTCGTCGTCGTCGAAGTCGTCGAAGCTGGCGACCCCGAGCAGGACGGCGTCACCGAGACCGAGGTCCGCCGGCTGCTCGGTGAAACGGACGGGGAAGCCGGGCGGATCCTCCAGCAGCCGCTTGGAGACCCGACCACCGTCTGGGCCCGTGACGACGACGGCCTGACGCACCCCGGCGGCGGCCATCGTCTCCAGCACGAACGAGGCCATGGCCCGACCACACAGCAGGTGGATGGGCTTCGGCCTGGTGGAGCGCATGGGCGCGCCGGGACTGGTTGCGACAATCAGGGCGGAGGTCGAACGATCGGTCATGGCCACCTTCTCGTTGGGGCGGGCGGACCGGAGGCCAACCGCCACCAACCAACTCGGTCGGAGGTGCTCATTCTAGTGGCTCCCGAAAAGCCGCAAAGGCCGGCCGCCGTTGGAGCAACCGACCTCTGCAGTATCGGGGAGATGCCCCTCCATCGGCCGAATCGGGCGCAGCATGAGCGGTTCGGGCCGAGCGGGGGCGCCGATGGGCCAGCGTCTGCGGCGGGCCGACGGGTGGTTCGCGGGGCAGGGCTCGAACCTGCAACCCCCAGATTCAAAGTCTGGTGTTCTGCCAATTGAACTACCCGCGAGCGGTTGTCCGTGCCTCCACGCTAGCTTCCGCGGCGCCGCCAGGGTGGTCCGGCCGGCTGAACCCGGTAGATTCACGTGCCTCATGGGATCGCTGATCAAGAAGCGCCGCAAGCGCATGCGTAAGAAGAAGCACCGCAAGCTTCTCAAGCGCACCCGCGTGCAGCGGCGGAACAAGAAGTAACCGCCCGCTCGGGCTTCAACCAGGCGGTCGCAGGCTCCGGCCGGGCGACCAGCTTCAGCGATCGGCGGGAACGGTCCTGACGGCCTCGGCCGCCATCGTCCGGGCGACGACCCGACCGGGCCCCGGATGGATGCCGTCGACGAACCAGGTCGAGCCGCTGCCGGCCAGCCGTGGGCGCCGACCGGTGGCCTCGGCCAAGTCGTCGCGCCAGCGGGCCAACTCGGGCACGACGTCGAGCGCAGCCGGTTCGAGATCGTTGCCGGCGTCGCCCGTCGGGCCGCCGAGTTCGTCCCATCGCCGGTAGATCGCGCCCGTCGGGCACCCGACGGATGGCGTGAGCAGCGTGTAGGTCTCGTCGACGTGGGGAAGCGGCTCGACGTCCTCGCCGATGCCGCGCACCCGGGCCCGACCCCCGACAGCGCAGAAGGCGACGTCAGCCCCGAGCCGAGCCGCGGCGTCGAGATCGTCGAAGCCGGCCCAGCGCAGGACGGCGCCGGCGTCTGACGAGCCGCCGCCGAGCCCCGCCTGGGCCGGTATCCGCTTGGTGAGGGTGACCGCAGCGGTGCGACCGACGAGATCGAGGGCTCGGTTGACCAGGTTGTCGGCCCCGAGCGGGATGCCAGCGACGGGCTGACCGGCCGGGTCGACGATCGTGAGGCCGGACGACCCCTCGATCAGTTCGAGGGTGTCGACGAGGTCGAGCGTCACCATCTCGGCGTCGATCAGGTGGAGTCCGTCCG
>JBCCVL010000056.1:0-32320 GCA_039195375.1 Actinomycetota bacterium | reverse complement strand
GCCGTGGCCTGGTCGATCTGGGCCTGGGACGCACCGGCGAGGTCGTCGATCCCGAGCGCCTGGCCGTAGATCGCAGCAAGGGAAACCACCGGCTCGGTGACGGCGAGTCGCTCGGCCACGAGCGGCTCGGCGACGAGCTCGGCGACGACGGCGTCGATGTGGGCCAGTCCGTCCGGGCTCAACGTGTCACCGCGATGCAGGATCGTGATGCCGGTCAGCCCCGCCGAATCGGGGAACAGCTCCGAGAGCTGGTCGCTCGCCCTGGCCACCTCGCTGTCGTCCGGCAGGAAGACCGCGTTGTCGGCCTGCTCCCCCAGGATCCCCATGCCCGAACCGATGGCGATGGCGACGACGGCAAGGATCCCGAGCGCCAGGCGCGGCCTGGCCGTGACGCCATCGGCGAACGCAGTGAACAGTCTGGACATGGGAGCCTCCCTCGTGGCCGGTTGTGCCCCGACGCGCCGTAGCTATCTTTTGGGATCGTACTCCCAAAAGGTAGAGAAGTGGGAGTTAAATCCCAAAACATTTCCTGCGGACGGGTAGCCTGGTCACGTGGCCGAGCAGACCGAGACCCCCGACCTGCGTCGAGCACGACGGGAACGAGGCCGGAACGCCGTTCTCGACACGGCGTTTGAGGTCTTCATGAACGGCAACGAGCGCCCGACGGCGGCCGAGATCGCCAGGCGGGCCGGCGTCTCGACCTCGTCGCTGTTCCGCTACTTCGCCAGCATCGACGACCTCCGTCTGCAGGTGGCGAGCCGTTTCCTCGACGACCATCGAGACGTCCTCGATCCCCAACCCCCGACCGGGGCCGACTACGACCAACGACGTCGGCTCTTCGTCGACCTCCGCATCCGCCTCGCCACCACGGTCGGGCCGATGAGCCAACGCCTGCAGGGCCGACTGGTCGACGAACCGGGCCTGCTCCCGATCCAGACGACGTTCGGTCGCCTGCTCGCCGACCAGGTCACCACCTACTTCGACCCCGAGCTGTCGATGCTGACCAAGGCCCGTCGCGACGACCTCGTCGGGCTGGTCGACTCGCTCACCTCGATCGAGGCATTCCGCATCCTGCACGAGATCCACGACCGCTCCGAGCCCCAGGTGCAGCGCTCCTGGCGCTCGGCCATCGACACCCTGTTGCGGACGCCGTAGGCGACGAGCCCAATCGCCGCCGGCGAGCGAGTTGGGGCCGCCACTGGCGGCGACCATCACGTGCGGTGCGGTTTCGGTCGCTCGGGCAGCACAACGGCCCCGGCCGCCAGCAGATGCTGTTGCGTCGCCTGCCACGCCGCCTGGTCACCGGCGAGGATCAGTTCATCGTCCAGGCGAACGTCGAAGCCTCGGTTCAGGGCGCCGATCGCCGTCGCCTTGACGCAGTAGCACCCGTCCAGCCCGACGATCTCCAGCTCACGCACCTCGTTGTCGGCGAGCCAGGCCCCGAGCGCCGGGTTGGAGAACCCGTCGAGTCGTGACTTCACCACGTCGACATCAGCATCGACGTCGACGTCGACGTGGAGGCCGAGCCCGGTCGAGCCGGGCGTCCCCAGACCCTTGCCGACGAGCCGGATGACGGTGGTTGCCACCAGTCCCCGGTAGACCTGGCGCAGCGTCGCAACCGGCGTCCCGTCGGCGCGAGCGGCGGCGGCCCTGGCGTTGATGCGCTGCAGGACGCGGTCGACCTCGTCCTGGTCGTAGCCGTTTCCGTCGACGAAGTCGGTCTGCAGGTCGATGACGAGCAGTGCGGATGCGGACCGGGCATTGCGATCGATGGCGGTGCCCGTCGTCGGGGCGTTGACCCGCCGCATCACGAGAGCGGAACAGGCGGAGGCGAACGCCAAGGCGGCAACAACTGCGCCGACCGCCGTGATCATCGCTGCCCCTCGGGATGGTCGAGGTCGTACACCGCGCCCCGGAGGCGCTCGTCGATGGCCGTCATCACCCGGGCCGCAACGGCGATGTCGGCCGCATCGATGTCTCGACACATCTCGACGACGGCGGCCACCTCGGTCTCGTGGATGGAGGCGAAGAGGTGGCGGCCGCGGTCGGTCGCCGTCCACCGCCTGGCTCGCCGGTCCAGGTGATCGGTCCGGTCGACGATCAAGCCGTCGTCGACCAACGGCCCAATGGCCCGTTCGACCTGCTGTCGCTTCAGCGCCAGGTGCCGTCCGAGTTCCGCCGTCGTGGCCGTGCCGAGGTCGATCGTCGCCTCGAGGACGGCCCTCGTCGAGACCGTCAGCTCGGTCTCGACGAGGAGGTGTTCGACGAACCGGTGCACGTTGAGATGGATCGGTCGGACGAGGCGGATCGCCTCGTACAGGTCCCTGTGGAGGTCTGCGTCGGATCCCACCACGTCATGATGCAACAGTGTTGCTGAAAAGGCAACTCTGTTGCATCGATGGCTCGACGGGCCGCCGGAGCTGGGTGCCGGGCGCCGGTCTGGGCCACAATCATGGTGGAACAAGGAGTGCACGCATGACCGACATGGCCGAAGAGACCCGTCAGATCTTCAATCCGAACGTCGTGACCCCGGAGATGGAGATGGCCGAGAAGGGGCAAGGTGCCCCGGCGGCCTCGGAGCTCGCCATCGACGACATCAACCCGCTGAACGCCCACCTGTTCAAGGAGGACCGCTGGCAGGACCACTTCGCCCGCCTGCGGGCCGAGGACCCCGTCCACTTCAACGAGCTCGACAGCGCCGGCCGGTACTGGTCGGTCACCAAGTACGACGACGTCCGAGCCGTCGACGGCGACTGGGAGACCTACTCGTCGGCCCAGGGGATCACCCTCGGCCTCTCGGCCGAGCGGCTGGCCACGATCGAGCAGCCACAGCAACTCACGCCGTTCATCGCCATGGACCCACCGGAGCACACCCAGCAGCGCAAGACGGTCCGCAGCGTCTCGGCTCCGAGCAACCTCCGCAACATCGAGCCGATGATCCGCGAGCGCACCGCAGAGCTGCTCGACTCCCTCCCCGAGGGTGAGACCTTCGACTGGGTCGACACCGTCTCGATCGAGCTCACCACCCTGATGCTGGCCACGCTGTTCGACTTCCCGATGGAAGACCGCCGGATGCTGACCCGCTGGTCCGACATCGTGTTCGCCATCCCCGGACCGGGCGGGGTGGTCGAGACCCAGCAGCAGAAGATCGACGAGCTGTTCGGCTGCGTCGCCTACTTCGAGAAGCTCTGGGAGGAGCGTCGCGGTGGCGACGGCTTCGATCTGGTCACGATGCTGGCCAACGGCGATGCGACCAAGGACATGACCGCCTTCGAGCACCTCGGCAACCTGCTGCTGTTGATCGTTGGCGGCAACGACACCACCCGCAACACGATGACCGGCAGCGTGTACGGGCTCAACACCTACCCCGACCAGTACGACAAGCTGATCGCCAATCCCGGCCTCATCGACAAGTTCGTGCCCGAGGTCATCCGCTGGCAGACCCCGCTGTCCTACATGCGCCGCACGGCGACGAAGGACACCGAGCTCGGCGGCAAGCACATCCGCAAGGACGACCAGGTCCTGATGTGGTACATCTCGGCGAACCAGGACGAGGACGTCTTCGACGACGCAGCGGCACTCGACATCGACCGCCACAACGCGGACCGGCAGCTGTCGTTCGGCTACGGCATCCACTTCTGCATGGGCAGCCGGGTGGCCGAGCTCCAGCTCCGAGTCCTGTGGGAGGAGGCGCTCGAGCGGTTCGAGCGGATCGAGGTCCAGGACGAGCCCGAGCGGGTCTTCTCCTCGTTCGTCCACGGGTACGCCAAGCTGCCGGTCACCGTCACCCGACGCTGACCGGACCCCGCGCCGGGGGCGATCCCGGCGACGCCCGCCGACCGGTCAGGAGCTGACCGGTTGCTGCTGCGTCGCGCAGTGGATGCCGCCACCACCGGCCGCCACCGGGTCGACGGCGAGCGCGACCACCTCACGGCCGGGGTGGTACGCCCCGATCAGCTCGGCCGCCTCGCCGTCGGCGACGGCGTCCCCGAACTCGGGGACGATGACCGCCCCGTTGCACACGTAGTAGTTCACGTAGCTCGACAGGAACTCGTCGTCGTTGCGACGGACGACCTCGGGCTGCCGCAGCGTCACGAGCTGGTAGGGCTCGCCGTCGAGCGTGGCCATCGTCTCCAGCTCGGCTCCGGTCCGGACGGCGAGGTCGTACCAGACCTCGCCCGGCTCGACGTAGGACGGCAGCTCGTTGATGATCGTCGACCGATCGACGAAACGGGCGATGGTGTCGATGTGGCCGTCGGTGATGTCGGCGCCGGCGAGCCCGTCGACCCAGAGCAGCCGTTCGGCGCCGAGCAGCGCCACGAGGCGGCCGGCGATCTCGCGCTCGTCGATCCCGGGGTTGCGGTTGTCGTTCACCCAGCTGCTCCGAGCGGCCAGGAGCGTGCCCGCCCCGTCGGTCTCGAGCCCACCACCCTCGCCGACCAGCCCCGAGTCGTACAGCGGAACGCCGACCAGGTCGGCCACCAGCGCGGCGAGGGTGGCGTCACCGTCGTGGACCTGCTTGCGACCCCAACCGTTGAAGGCCACCCGGCCGGCAGCCAGCTCGCCGTCGTCGGACACGAGGAACAGCGGCAGCGTGTCGCGGGCCCAGAGATCGTCGACCGGCGCCTCGATCAGCTCGACGTCGGAGCCGACGAGGTCGGCCGCCCGGTCGAGATCACGAGGTCGGACCAGCAGGCGCACCGGTTCGAAGGCGGCGACGGTGAGGGCGATGTCGGCGATCGAGGCCTGGACGGCATCGAGGTCACGACCCCAGACGTCGCCGCGACCGGGCAGGCACATCCAGGTCGCGGCGTGCGGCTCGTCTTCGGCCGGCATGCGGAACCCCTCGGGCGCCACGAACCCCTCGCCCTCACGCACCACCGGCGACCCGACGCCACAGCCCGAGGCCAACCCGGCCACGACGGCCGCCGAACCGGCAGCGAGAAACCCTCGGCGATCCACGAGCTAGCCGGACCGGACCAGCGGGAGCAGCCAGATCACACACGACACGATCCACAGCACGCTGCCGAAGACGGTGAGTGCATCGCCCGCCCGCAGACCGACGGCGACGAAGACGAAGCCGGCCAGGATGAAGCCGATCAGGCCGAACAGTTGGCTCCGTTGCTCGCTCACGCATCGCCCCCGACCCTGTCCTCGACCGGGCCACACCAGTCGAACCGGGCGAGGAGGTGGTCGAGGATGCGCCGCTGCCGTTCGACCGGCCAGCCGGCCGGGTCGACGCTGGCTGCGTCGCCGATGGCGTCGACGGTGCCGACGATGACCTCGGCGTCGAGGCGGGCCAGCTCCTCGTTGCTCCCCGATCGCCCGGTCAGTGAGTCGCTCGCCGCCCGGAGCCACCCCTCGGTCGAGGTCCGGTAGTGGCGACGCAGCTCATCGGATCGGGATGCCCGATCGCTGAACACCCGCCAGACGCACCAGTCCCGGCGGGACTCGGCGTCGTGGGGGAGGGCGGCGAGCAGTGCGTCGGTCGGCGACCGCCCGAGCGTCAGCGCCTCGTCGAGGCGACGCTGCATCGAGGCGTCCACCAGCAGGAGCGCTTCGAGGAGGACGGCGTCCTTGTCGGTGAAGTAGTGGGTCACCGCTCCGGTGGTGACCCCGGCCCGTTCGGCGATGCCCTTCATCGTGACCGCCTCGATGCCGTCGGCCGCGATGGCGTCGGCGGCCGCGGCGGCGATGGCGGCCCGTCGCTGGTCGTGGTCGACGATCTTCGGCACGGCACCCCTCGGGAGAAGCTCTTGACAGAATTGGTATTGCGTAATAGCGATTATGTCAAGATTCTCCACCCGCAGCAGCGCCATCACAGCACGGAGCACGGCGATCACACCACGGAACACAGCAGGGAGCAGCGAGATGCCACCGGTCATCCCGACATGTTCAGCCGACGACGACCCCGCCACCATGTACGACGCCATCGACGAGGCCGGCTGCCTCGTCGTCGACGGCATGGCCAGCGCAGAGCAGGTGGCGGCGGTGCGGGCCGAGCTCGACGACACCATGGCCACGACCGAGGTGGCCGACGACGACCCGACCGACTTCTACCCCGGCATCACCAGACGGGCGGTCGCGCTGATGCACCGGTCGCCGACGATGCGGGAGCTGATGATGCACCCCGTCGTCGAGGCGCTCGGCGACCGACACCTCACCCCGAACGGCGGCAAGTGGACGCTGAACGTGACGGCCGCACTCGAGGTCGGGCCGGGGGCCCGAGACCAGGTCCTCCACCGCGAGGAGGACCTCTACCCCTACTTCCCGCTCCCCCGCCCCAACCTCATCCTGGCCACGATGTGGGCGATGTCGGACTTCACCGCCGACAACGGCGGAACCCAGCTCGTACCCGGCAGCCACCGATGGGACGCCGACCGGCGGGCGATGCCGGACGAGATCGTCCGGGCCGAGATGTCGGCCGGCTCGGTCCTGGTCTGGCTCGGGGGAACGCTCCACGGCGCCGGCGCCAACGTCACCGACGACGACTGGCGCTACGGCGTTGTGTTGACCTACAACCTCGGCTGGCTCCGCCAGGAGGAGAACCAGCACGTCTCGATGCCGCTGGCCGAAGCGCTCGAGCTCCCGGCGTCGGTGCGGGGCCGCATGGGCTTCGACATGGACTACGGCGACGGCGGCCTCGGCTTCTACGACCCGCGGGTGGTGCTCGGCAGCCGAACGCCGGCATGATCCGCCCGGGCCGAGGCCGGCACCCGATGAGACCGACCGGAGCGTCGCACTGATGTTGTGGCACCTCGCCCTCCGGTTCCGCTGGCGAATCGGGCTCACGGTCACCCTCGTGGTGGTCGAGGCCGTCGTCGGCCTGCTGTTCCCGCTCTTCATCGGCATCGCCATCAACGGGCTGCTCGACGATTCGCTCGACGGGGTCGTCGCCCTCGGCGGGCTCGGGATCGCCGCACTCGCCATCGGCAGCCTGCGGCGCCTGATCGACACGAGGACCTACACCGGGATCTACCGCCAGGTGGCGTCCGAGATGGTGGAGGCCGAGCAGGGCAAGGGCACCTCGACGTCGACGATCGCAGCCAGGACCACCCTGCTGACCGAGTTCGTCGAGTTCCTCGAGAACTCGATGCCGGAAATCGTCAACACCGTCATCGGCGTCGTCGGCACGCTCGTGATCATCGCCAACCTCGACATCGGGCTGTTCTGGGCCTGCCTCGGGTTGCTCGCCGTCATCCTCGTCACCTACTGGGTCACCGGTGGCCTCAACTACCGGCTGAACCAGGGCTACAACGACGAGCTGGAGCGGCAGGTGGCCACGATCGAGAGCGGCGATCGGGCCAGGATCGGGCTCCACTTCTCCGCCCTCATGCGATGGAACCGGCGACTGTCCGATCTCGAGACCGGCAACTACGCCGTTGTCTGGCTGGGGATCATCGCCCTGCTGCTGTACACGCCGATCGCCGTCGTCGTGCCAGGTGAGACCGAGTACGGCTTCGCCTTCTCGGTGCTCGTCTACGTCTTCCAGTACGTCGAGGTCCTGGCGGCACTGCCGCTGTTCATCCAGGAGCTGGTCCGGCTCCGGGAGATCTCGACGAGGCTCCCGATCACCGGCACCGTCGGCTGAGCCGGATCGGCGGAGCAGGGACGGCGACGGTCACCCGGCGGCGGCCAGCTCCTCGCGCTTGCGGGCCGACGGTTCGCCGGTCTCGACGTAGACCGCCAGGTCGTCGAGCAGTCCGGGGTAGAGCTTCTCGAGCGCCCGCCGCATCGGGATCTCGAACAACCGCCCGATGACGGGCAACGTCTCGATGCGAGGTCCGATCGTGATGTCGGTCTCGGTCGCCGACACCGCCTCGAGCGACCAGGTGCTCACGACCGAACGGACGAAGAACGGCAGCCCATCGACCGAGAACTCGAGGACGTGGCCTGCATCGTCGACCCGGGTGATGGTGTCCCGGAGCTGTCCGGACTCGGTGTCACAGATGCGGTCGAAGTCCTCGGCGTCGGTGCCGGCCCGGCACATCGTCGTGCCGAACGCCCAGCGATGTCCGTCGGTGAAGTCGTCGACGACGAACCGCCACACCTCCTCGATCGGCTTGTTGATCCGTCTCGTTTGCTTGATGTCGAGCATGTCGCTCCCTCGTGTGTGTGGGTCGGGCGGGTCAGGACTCGAGCCAGGCTCGGGCCTCGGAGCGGCTGGCGAAGAACGCCGTCGGGAAGTCGGCCGGACCCTCCGGTGCCGGCGGCGCCCCGACCGGCGGGAAGTCGGCGGGGACGACGAGGGCGATCTTCTCCAGACCGGCGGCGTTCAGTCGGGGGGTGACCCGGGTGTCACGGAACTCGACGTCGAGATCCTCGGCGTTCATGCCGAACTGGACGGCGTCGATCAGCACCCTGGTCCGGCCGGTGCGCTCGACGACGTCGGCGAACAGCACGCAGCGGTCGTTGAAGCTCTCGGTGGTGAAGGCGGACGAGCCGTCGTACCAACGGCTCTCGAGATAGCCGTCGTCGGGATAGTCGATCACGGAGCCGTAGATGTCCTCGTGGACGAGGTGTGCGGTCATCGTGGATGGGGCCTTTCGTCGTGGACGCCGGTCCCTCGTCGGAGCCGAGGCCGTGCCGGAGTCGGTGTCTGTCGTGGTGCCGGCCCGCTGTTGCGGAACCGGCCAGTTCCGTCAAGCTAGACCGAAGCGTTCCGGAACGCAACAGTTCTGCTAGGGTTTTTTCGATGACCGATGAACCGGGCCGACGCCCAGACAACACGACCGGGCGGAAACGGGACGAACAGCGAACCGACGCCATCCTCACCGCCGCCGCCGACCTGCTGCTCGAGGTCGGCTTCGACCGGATCCGGACCCAGGACGTCGCCGAACGGGCCGGCGCCGGCAAGGGCGCCATCTATCGACGTTGGTCGACCAAGGAGGCGCTGCTGGCCGAGGCGATCCGGAACATGCCGGCTGGCGAGGCGCCGGTCACCGACGACCCCGTCGACGACCTCCGCACCCTCGTCGGCCAACGCTGCCGCTCAGCCGAGGCGAAGCCCGACCTCGTGCCAGGGCTCATCTCGGCCATGCGGGCCGATGACGGCATCGAGGCCGCGGTCAAGGACGGCTACGACCTGTCCTACGTGCGCGACACCATCGCCCGGATCCTCGGACCGGACCATCCCCACCTGGATCTGCTGACCGACATGACCCAGGCGATCCCGACCCATCGGGCGGCGTTCACCCCGGACGCGATCGACGGCGAAGCCATGACCGAGGAGATCGTCTCCCTCATCGAGTCGCTCGCTGGACAACCGGCCGGAGGACCGACCGGCGGCGACTAGAAGAGGTTGTCGACGAGCGTGAAGGGCATCTCGAACACGTGGGCGAGGCCGAGCATGGCGAGCGCCCCGCCGGCGATCGAGAGGTTCTTCATGAACATCGTCATCTCGACGGTCCTGGTGTCTGGCCCCTCGGACCAGAAGCGATGCATCACGAAGGAGTGGATCAGGACTTGCGCCGCCATGCCGGCGAGCGCCACGTCGAGCAAGACACCGAAGATGATGCCGAGCCCACCGGCCAACATGGTGAGCCCGCTCAGCCGGACGAGCAGCGAGGCGTTGGGGAGCCCCTTCGACTCGGCGTACTCGACCGAGCCCGAATCGGCGAGATGCCCAACCCCACTGCCGACGAAGATCAAGGCGAACAGGATCCGCCCGATCAGGTAGACGACGTCCATACCAACCCCCTGGATTCGACGTGGCCACGATCCTAGCCACCGGCCGCCGCCCGGATCGCGCTTGTGTCGATCGGGTGCCGGCGCTGCACTCCCGATCTAGCGTGTTGGACGTGTCCTACGAACACACGCAGCGGGGCAAATTGCTCGTCGTCACCGCCGCGATCGTCGTTGCCGTCGTTTCGCTCGTCGGCGCACTCCTCCCCCGGACGGGAGATGTGCTCCCATCCTCGGTGGCCGGGGCGGTTGTCATCGCCGTCGTGGCGCTGTTCAACCGGTTGACGGTCGCCGTCGGCGGCGGTGAGCTGCGGGCCGCCTTCGGCTTCGGGTGGCCGAGCCGCACCATGGCGATCGCCGACATCGTCGACGTCCGGATCGTGCGCAATCGCTGGTACCACGGTTGGGGGATCCGCAAGATCGCTCGCGGCTGGATGTTCAACGTCTGGGGACTCGACGCCGTCGAGCTGCGGATGACCTCCGGCCGGTCGTTCCGCATCGGCACCGATCAGCCGGCGGAGCTCGAGGCGGCGATCGCCGCCGAGCGCTCGCGCTGACCCGAGCGGGGCGACGAGCCGGTGGACGGCCGCGTCAAGGTCGTTGCTCGGGTCGAAGACGACCTCGATGGAACCTGTCGGCTCGGTGCTCCGCAACCTGGACAACGCCGAGGAGCGGGTCTTCGACCGGCTCGACGACGCACTCGATGCGCTGCAGGCCCCGTTCGTGACCGACGGGCAGGCGTTGGCCGGGCTGACGTCGGGTGACGAGCCGAGCGACGGCACGCCGATCGCCGTCGGGACGGGCCCCGACGGAGCGGACGGCAGCTCGATCGTCGGTTGCCGGTCGGATGTCATCGCCGGGCCGGCCGCCACCCGCTGAGTCCCTCCGGGGAGCGGCCCCGGTGGCGACGGCGGGATGGAGGGGCCGGTTGCCATCGAGAGCCGTCGCGAACGACGTCCCGTGGCGATGTCTAGCCGGCAGCGTCGTCGACCCGACGCCGGATCTCGTCCTCGGCGAGCTCCTCGCCGTCCTCGCTGATGATCCAGAGGTGTCCGAAGGGATCGCGGAGGCGGCCCTCGCGTCGGCCGTAGTACTGGTCGGCGATCGGGATGACCACCTCGCCGCCGGCGGCCTCGAACGATGCGCCGACGGCGTCGGCATCGTCGACGACCAGCGTGAGGAGTAGTCCCGACCCACCGAGCGAGACCGGCGACACGTTGTGCCCACCGTCGGCGTCGGTGACGGAGAACACGCTGGCGCCGACCTGCAGCTCGGCGTGCACGATCGTGCCGGAGGGCTCGGGGTAGCGGACGAGTTCGGTCGCGCCGAGCGCATCGACGTAGAAGTCGAGGGCCTTGGCGGCGTCGTCGACGACCAGGCGGGGGTAGAGCGTCGGTTCGGTCATGGTGAAAGCAAAGCGCTCGCCGGAGGCCGTGTCTTGAAGAAAACGTCAGGGCCGGAGGTGGTTCGGCGACGGGCTGCCGTCTCGGTGCAGCCGCCCGGGTGAGCGCCCCGCCAGCTCGCGGAACTCTCTGGTCATGTGGGCCTGATCGGCGTACCCGGACCGGTTGGCGACGGCGGCCAGGCTCTCGGCATGACGCTGGCGGACCCGGGCAACGGCTCCCTCGAACCGCTTGAGTCGGGAGAACAGTTTCGGGGTGACCCCGACCTCGGAGCGGAACAGGCCGACGAACCGAGACCGGCGCACCCCGAGCTCGTCGCACACCTCGGCGACGCTCCTGCCGCCCCCGAGCAGGGCGATCGAGCGATGGATCGCCGTCGTCGGCCCACGATCGACGATGCGGAGCTGGTGCCCGATGGCCCGTTCGAGCACCGTCGTCGTCTGTCCCCGCTCGAGCTCGGCCCGGACGGCCTCGACGAGCCCGTCGACATCGAACCCGAGCACGCCGCCTGCGGGAACCTGCCGGTCGACGAACGCCGTGGCCGACTCGCCGGTCAGCGCCGCCAGCCCACCGGGACGGAGCGAGACCCCGACGGCCAGACGCTGAGCCGACGAGTCGATGACGCTGGCCTCGGTGGTCGGGCCGTGGATGATCGCCTTCGGGTTTGCCGGGTCGAGGCCGAGGATCAGCTGCGAGCGTCCGGTCGGCAACAGCACCTCGTGGCCGTCGGCGCCGTCGATCCGACAGACCCAGATCTTCTCGACGATCGGGGCCAGACCCCCGTCGGCCGGTGTCACCGATCGATGCACACCACCACCTCTACCACATCGGCCGGCGTTGCCCCGATGACTCCGCCGTGGTCGCCGGCCACGAGGCGGTGGTACCACGAGCCCCGACCGCTGCGCCCGGGGGCCTGTCGATCCGCGGCGAGCCCGTCCGGGCCGACTATGACGACGAGGCCATCCGGTCAGGTGGGGCCACATCAGCTGCGACCACATCAGGCGGGGCGATGGCGTCCTCGTCCTCCTGCGGGGGTCGGAGCGCAAACGCCCGTCGGCGGAGCTGGTCGTCGGACGGCTCACCCTGGACCAGACGAGCGGCGATGCGTCCCCACTCGTCCGCTCCCTTCGCCCCCTTGCCGTTCCCACCGACCGCAACGGCGATCCTGCCGCTGTCGCCGACGTGGTCGATGATCGGCAGACCGCTCGCGGTCCTGGTGACGACGCAGGTCGCCGTGTGCCAGGAGGTGCTGCGGCGCAGCGCCGGGATGAGACCGGTGAGGAAGGTCGTGAACTCGCGCCGGTTGCGCTCCGAGCCCCTGCCTTTGAACCAGGCCGTGAGATCGGCGAGGTCGGTCAATCGCACATCGGCCTCGGTGCCGATCCCGATCTTGAGATAGGCGTTTCCGTCGGGGTAGCGGATCGGGGGCAGGATGTAGGCGCCGGTCGAGCCGTGGATGAGGGTGGGCATGCCGGACAGCTCGTCGGCGAGCTGGCCCTCGATCTTGGCCAGGACCACCGTGCGGCCGAAGACCGTCAACCCGAGCTCCGCCTCGGTGAGGCCGCAAGCCGACGTGAACCCACCCGTCGTGACCAGCACCCGGTCGGCGACCACGGGATCACCGCGGTCGGTGTCGATCTCGACCCCGGTCGACGTCGGCCGAATGGCGGTGGCGGTGGCCCGCACGATGGCCGCGCCGGCGGTCCTGGCCAGCTCGGTCTGGGCCGCGACCATCGCACGCGGGGAGATGTGGCCTGCGGTCCCGACTTCGCTGAGACCGTCGTCGTCATCGCCGATCGCCAGGTAGGGAAATCGCTGGCGGATCTGGTCGGCCGTGAGTCGCTCCGGGCGGGCACCGGCGGTCTCCCCCGTCGTGGCGCACCGAACGTTGTAGTCGTCGCCCGGTTGGCCGATGCCGAGGTACCCCGCCGGGGTGAAGAACCGGATGCCGCTGCGACGTTCGAGATCGGCGTAGCGCTCGATCGAGCGTCTGGCGGCGATCGCCCACTCGGCGCTTGGGTCGACGATCCGGGTCATGCGCCCCTCGTCGTAGTGGCTGGCGTAGACGCCGGTGTGGTCGGCGATGCTGGCCGGCTCGGCGGGACCGATGCCGACGACGCCATCGCCGGTCTCGGCCAGATGCCGAGCGGCACTGCTCCCGATCAATCCGAGCCCGACGACTGCGGTCCTGTACATCGCTCGTTGCCCTCCCGTCATCCCAACGCGTGGCTTGCCATCGCGTAGCTCCGTACCGTTGGTTCGACGTGGGGCCATGCCCCGCGAACCATCACGTGTGTCACCTCGTGGCCCCCGACTCCCGAGCGGTCGAGCAGTGCTCCGAAGCGGGGCGCATGCAGCGGCCGGTCCACCCGGGTGAGGCCCGGTCGGGCAACCGCTCGGAACAGGATGCCGGCATCGCCTTCCGATGACGACACGATCGGTCCGACCACGTCGCCGTCGCCGAACGGGCGACGGATCGCATAGCCACTGATGCCGCCGCCGGCTCGCAGGACGACCCCGTCGCCAACGTCGACCAGGTGCTCGACGATGCGGGGGCGGGCCGCACCCATCGCTGCGGCATCGAGCTCGACGATGGCGGCGAGATCGCGTCGCCGCAGCGGTTCCGCATCGTTGGGGCCGGTTGGTTCGGCTCGGTACCGACCGAGGTGGCGTTGGCTGAGACCGATGGTCTCGAACCCCAACCTGGCGTACAGCGGTCGGCCCTCGTCGGTTGCCAACAGCATCATCGCCCGCGGCCCGATGCTCTCGATGACCCGTTCCATCAGGCGGCGACCGATGCCGAGGCCCTGGGACTCCGGCGCCACGATCACCAGCCCGATCCGGGCTGCGAACTCCCCCATCGGCCACCACATGGCCACGCCGAGCAGGCGCCCGTCGGTCGGGTCGACGGCGCGCCACGGGTTGGCGATCACCAGGGCCGCCTCGATGTCTCGGCGGCGGTGTGGCCATCCGACGGCCGACGACAGGCCGTGGATGGCATCGAGATCGGTCGGGGAGGACGGCTCGTAGCGGTAGTCGGCTGCCGCAACCGGCGATCGCCGCTCGGTCATGTCGGTTCGACCGGCATTCAGCGGCCCTCGGCCCGCCGCAGTGCAGCGATCGGATCGCCGAAGTGCCGTGTCAGCTCGTCGAGGATGGCGTCGAGTGGTGCGCCGTCGATGAGGTCGGCCAAGCGGGCGTGCTCGGCGGCCAGATCGTCGGCTCGCCGATACCCACCCATCAGGCGGCGGAGGCACAGCCGGGTCTCGGCCTGCACCGTGGCGTAGGTCCGCGAGAGCCGTTTGCTCCCGGCGGCGTCGACGAGCGTCCGGTGGAAGGCGAAGTCGAGCTCGCTGCCGTCCTGCCATCGTCCGGCCCGAACCGCGGCGTCGATCTGGTCCGAGATGCCGTTGAGCGCGGCGGCCACCTCGCCACGTCCCTCGGACTCGACGATGCGTCGGACGGCGGCGCTCTCGACGGCGGCGCGGACGAAGTAGACGTCGGCGACGTCGTCCTCGGTCAATTCGGGGACGAACACACCGCGATGGGGCTCACTTCGCAGTAGCCCCTCCTGGATGAGGCGCTGCATCGCCTCGCGCAAGGGTCCACGGCTGACGCCGAAGGCGTGCGCGAGCTCCTTCTCGTTGAGCTGGGTGTTGGCCCCGAGCGCACCTGACAGCACGTCGTCGCGCAGGCGCTCGGCGACCTGGGTCGACAGGGTGACTCGGGTGATCGGACCGGCGGCGGGAGCCATCATCACCACGTCGGGGCGATGCGGCGGGTCACGAGAGCCCCAACAGCCCGGGGAGACCACGGAGATCGGCGATCTCGCGATAGCCGTAGACGGGATTGGTTGGACCGTGGCCACGAGCGACCAGGACACGATCGGCGATGCGCAGATCGTGGGCGGTCATCAGGTCGTAGCGGAGGCTGGACGAGACGTGCAGGAAGTGCTCGGGCCCGGCGTCGAGCGTGTCGAACATGTACTCGAAGGCCTGGAAGCGAGGCTTGTACGCCTTGGCCTGTTCGGCTGTCAGCACCGCATGGAACGGCGCACCGAGCTGGTCGACGTTCTGGTGGATCTGGTCGTCGGCCGCGTTCGAGAGGATCACGAGCGGGAGCACCTCGCCGACCTTGGCCAGCGGTGCCGGCACGTCGGCATGGGGACCCCATGTCGGCACCGCCCGGACGATGGCCTCGCCGTCGTCCGAGGTGCAGGCGATGCTCCAGGTCCGACAGCAGCGCTCGAACGCGTCGAACAGGACCTCCGGGTACGGCTTCCACGGGCCGAGGACCTCGTCGAACCGGTAGGCCCGGAAGTCCTCGAGGAAGGCGGGCACGGCTGCGTCGTCGACCCGGCCGGCGACGAGCTGCCGGGTCACGTCGTCGAGCCGGAAGTCGGTGAGCGTGCCGTAGCAGTCGAACGAGATGTAGCGGATGGACGATGCCAGCACTGCGGACTCCCGAGGTCGATCGTGAGGCGGTCCGGCCGAGCGTATCCCTATTGTCGACAATCCGACAATTGGACGACCGGGGCGCGAATCGAACCGGAATCGCTGGCTCCCCTGTGGGGAACCCACTGCACCGGCGACCCGTCAGGGGGCGGCGGTGAACGCGGCGCAGTGACTGAGGTGGACGACGTCGGGTTCGAGTGCCTTGATCCGTCTGATCGAGTCGACGGCGGCGTCCTGCAGCGCGGGATCCGGATCGACGTTCGCCGGGCTGGCCACCTCATCGGCCAGTTCGTCGGCGTGCCAGACGAGCTGGGCACCGATCACGACCCGCCGATCGGCGGCCTCGACGAGCACCGACTGATGACCGGCCGTGTGACCGGGTGTGGCCAGCACGGTGACGCCGTCGGCGAGTCGTTCGTCGCCGCGCAGGACGCGCCGTTGCGGTTCGGGGGCGAGCGCCCAGCTGGCGTCGGTGTAGGTCCGGTCCCGGTCGACGGACTCGTATTCGGCCGCCTGCGCCACGAAGGTCGCCGGTCCATCGAACAACGACGGGTTCTGGCCACAGTGGTCGAAGTGCAGGTGGCTGTTGACGACGGCCACGACGTCGCCAACGTCGATGCCGTGCTGTCCGAGGACGTGAGCCAGGGGTGTGCGCTCCGGCCGGTAGAGGTGGTCGATGATCTCGTTGCCGAACCCGACGCCGGTATCGACGAGGATCGGTCCGTCCGGGTGCACGATGCAATAGCCGTACACCGGCACGGCCCGGCCCCGATTGGCGGCGGGGTGGGTCTCGGGAAGCTCGACGACCGCGAGATCGAGCCGGAGGATCGACGGCATCTCGGCCAGGCCAGACATCCGCCCATCGTCGCACG
Source organism: Actinomycetota bacterium (assembly GCA_039195375.1). Lineage (GTDB taxonomy): Bacteria > Actinomycetota > Acidimicrobiia > Acidimicrobiales > SZUA-35 > JAHELU01. Next base: position 15,907 of record JBCCVL010000056.1, on the reverse strand, counting down.
ACCCGTCGCCCGCCGGTGTCTTCCACCGAGAGCCAACGAGGGTCGGCTGGCTGGCGACACCGGGGGCGATCATCCTCCCATCGGCCGGCCGGCAGCCGCGAGCGCTCCGGTTCGCGGCTGGCGGCAACGGCGACGGCGACGGCGACGGCGACGGCGACGGCGACGGCGACGGCGACGGCGACGAGGTGGCGATGTCCGCCGCTCCTCACTACCGTGCCTGTCATACCAGGTGATGTCGACGTTCGAGACGTGGCGGCCGCGACCGGAGCCGGGCCGCAGTGAGCACCCTCCGACTCTCCCATGTCCTCCACCGGGTGACCGACCTGCATCGAGCGGTCGACGAGGCCGAGGCTGCGGGCTTCGTCGTCCATTGGGGATCCGATCCCGACCGGGCCCACAATGCGCTGGTCTGGTTCGAGACCGGGCCCTTCCTCGAGTTCTTCGCTCCGCCCCGCTTCGACGAGGCCAGCGTCGAGCAGTTCGAAGCCGTCGCCGGCCCCGGGGCGATCCTCCGAGCCCGGCGGTGGGCCGGCGTCGACGACGGCTGGTGTGACTACGCCGTCGAGACCGACGCCCCCGACCTCGACGCCGTTGTCGCCCGCTGCCAGGCGTCCGAGGTGGACCTCGGCCCCGCCTTCGAACCGAGTCGGACCCTGCCCGGAGGCGACACGGTGACCTGGCATCTCTCATTTCCCCACGACGGCGACCTGCCGTTCGTGATGAGCGCCTACTCGACCAGGCAGCGACCGCAGACGATCAGTCATCCCAACGGTGCCACCGAGGTCACCTCGATCACCATCGCCCACCCCGACCCGGACAGCCATCGCCGGCGGCTCGCACGCTACGCCGGCTTGCCGACCCTGCCCGATGTGGTCGTCGAGCAGGGTGGTGGCCCGGGCGCGGCCATCACCTCGGTGTCGGCCGCGGGTCTCACACAGCCGGTTCCGTTCGGCGCCTCCACCCTGGATCCCGCCGGCTCGCGGTGACGACCGGGGACGGCCCTGCATGCGTCGTCGGCTCCCGCGCCGTCGGGCGCTGACGAGCGGGGGCGGGAGGCAAACGAGAGCCGAGTCGGCCGGTCGCTCCGGCGCTCGGCACCGTTGATGACGACGGCACTGCGGCTGGTCAGCGGCGACCCGACGTGACCGGTGCGAGTGCAGCCAGGGTGTCGATCGCCTGGCTCGTCGAGGTCCCCGGCAGGTCGGTGCAGAGCAACAGCTCGTCGACACCTGCGTCTGCGAGGCTGTCGATCCACGCCCGCACGACGTCGGGTCGGCCGGCGATCAGTCGACTGGCGATGCGGGAGGGATCGCTCGTCGGTGGCCCTCCGGTCTCGGCCAGCGCGGCCAGTTCGGCCTGGTCGAAGATCCGTCCGGGAGTGATCGCCGCGGCCGGGTCGTCGTCGACCAGCACGAACGCGGTGACGGCCAGCTCCCGCTGACCGTCGCCGACCAGGCGCGACTTCGCGTCGGCGATGGCCTCGAGCCGGCGGAGCGGAGGGGAGAAGAGCAGGTTGCGTTCACCGGCGATGACCCTGTCGACGCCGTCCGGGGTCGTGGCCGCCTCCCACAACCGACCGGCCCCGACGATCGGCTCGAGCGACCGGACCAGCGAGGCGAAGTCCTCCTCGTCCGACGGTTGCGGTCGTCGGCCGGTTGCGTTCCGCCCGATGCCGATCCGCAGCCGATCACCCAGCAGTTCGTCGACCGTTCGGAGATCCTCGACGAGTCGATCGACGGGCCACAGGGGTGCGGGCAACACGGCGGTCCCCAATCGGAGGTTGGCGGTCCGTGCAGCCAGGTGCACCAGCACGAGGAGCGGGTTCGTCACTGCGTGCTCGCCGCCGTGGTGCTCGGTGATCCAGGCGCTGTCATAGCCGAGGTGGTCGGCCGCCTCGACGACGTCGAGCAGCGCAGGGAGACACCGCGTCGGTCGTTCGGGGGCCATGGCCGGCAGGTGGAACGTCGAGAGCCGCATCAGCGCTCCGGGCACTTTGCGGCACGGCGCAGGGCGATCTCGTCGCTCGCGAGCCACCCGTCGAGCGAGCCCGAGCCCGGCCATGGCGCTCCAGCGGCGATGACAGACGGGATGCCATCGGCCGGCCCCAGCGTCTGCGGGATCGGGTCGTCGGCCATCGAGTCAGATCCTAGGCATCCCACACGGGTATTGATAAGTCCTTACTTCCGATGTAAAGCTCAACGAACAACTCGATGGACAACTCGAGGATCGACCGGTGGATCGACCGCCGCTCGGCCGCCGCTCGGCCGGGACGGGTCGGCGGTGTCGTGTCGGACGAACCGGAGGTGTCATGGCGGACGAACCGGAGGTGTCGTGTCGGACAAGGTGGTGGTGAATCTCGGAGCGGTGCAGGAGACGCTGCTGATCCCGCTGCTCGGCCGGGCGAGGGAGACCGAGAAGCCGGACGGACTGATCGACGATCGGCGTGCGGTCGAGATCGTCGAGCGCCTCGACTACGACTTCTCCAAGTGGGAGGGCGGGCGCAGCCTCCCTGGGGCGACGCTGCGGACCCGGATGTTCGACACCTGGGTCGAGGAGTTCCTCGCCGCCAACCCGACGGGGACGGTCGTCGAGCTCGGCTGCGGCCTGAACACCCGGGCGGATCGGCTCGACAACGGGCAGGCGACCTGGTTCGACCTCGACCTACCCGACGTGATCGACCTCAGACGCCGGTTCTTCAGCGACGAGCCGAGGCGGACGATGCTGGCCGCCTCGATACTCGACACCGAGTGGATGGACGTCGTCGACGCGGCCGGCGGGCCCTGGATGTTCGTCTCGGACGCAGTGCTGATCTACCTCGACGAGGACCGGGTGCGCCGAGCGATCACCCAGATCGCCGAGCGGTTCGAGCCGATGCGGTTGGCGTTCGACACCGCCGACCAGGTCATGGTCGACCGGCAGGCGCGCCACGATGCGATGAAACACCTGTCGCCCGACTCCTGGTTCGTGTGGGCCTGTCCCGATTCCCGCGTGATCGACTCGTGGGACATCGGGCTCGAGGTCGTCGAGACGAAGACCTTCCTCGACGCCGACCCGGCCATCGTCGACCGGATGCCACTGCCCTACCGGCTGGTCACACGTCGGGCGCCGTTCCTGCTGCGGCGCCCCCTGTCGCACTACAAGCTCAACCTCGCCATGAGCGTGGCGCAGCCGTGACCGCCAACCCCGAGCACGGTGTTGGCGACCGACCGCTGCGATCGGCCGGCCGGCCGAGAACGCCTGGTGCACCTCTCGGCCCGCCTGCTAGCTTCGCACTGGTCGGAGCAGAACGAGAATGATTCTTGCTCTCGCTGGCGGAACGTCCGTGGCGGCGACGGTCGTCGACATCAGGCCCGAGTCCGGTCGCGGCGCGAAGCGACGGCGGCGAGGTGTTGGACGACCGCAACGTCCAAGCGTCCGAGCCGGCGTGAGAGCGACCCTCGACCACACCACCGAACCGAGACAACACGTCCTGAAAGGACATCGACAGCATGGACCGACGTACCTTCCTCCACCGTGGCTCAGCCTTCGCCGCCATGCTCGCCGCGGGATCGCTCGTCGCCTGTGGTGACGACGATGACGGTGATGCCAGCGCATCCGCAAGCGGCACCGGTGACTCGGCCGCAAGCGGGTCGACGGCCGAGGAGTCGACGTCGGCCACCGACCAGGCCGACTCCCCGGCGACGAGCGGTGGTGGCCGCCTCCGGATCGCCGTGGCCGGAACCGCAGACGACACGAACAACCCGTTCATGAGCAGCAGCAATGCCGGCTTCGCCGCCCTCTACCACCTCTACGACAGCCTTGCGTTCCTGGCCGGCTCCGAGGTGGAGCTCGGCCTCGCCGAGTCGATCGAGCCGAACGAGGACGGCTCCGAGTGGACGATCGTCCTGAAGGACGCGACGTTCCACGACGGCAGTCCGGTGACCTCGGCCGATGTGGCCTACACGCTGCGAACGGTGGCCGATCCGGCGCAGGCCCCGACCCTCGCCCAGGGCTTCGGCATCATGGATCTCGACAACATCGCCACGCCGGATGACAAGACCGTCGTCGTGCCGCTCACCGCGCCCCGCGGTGACTTCCTGGATGCCGAGCTGGCGATCTGGTCGGCCATCGTCCCCGATGGCTCGCTCGGCGGCGCCGACGCCGTCGGCAGCGGCCCGTTCAAGCTCGAGGCGTTCGAGGCCGGTCAGAGCACCCGCATGGTGCGCAACGACGACTACTGGGACTCCCTCGCCTCGCTCGACGAGCTGGAGCTGGTCATCATCAACGACGCCACGGCGCGGCTGAACGCCCTGAAGGGAGGCGAGGTCGACTTCGTGTGGGAGATCACGCCGACGGCCGCCGTGGCCGAGCAGGGCAACGATGACATCGTGATCCACCGGGGCGGCACGGCGAACTCCCGAGCCCTCGGCTTCGCCGCCAACACGACCCTGCCACCCTTCGACAACCCCGACGCCGTGCGGGCCCTCAAGCTCGTCGTCGACCGGCAGGCCTTCGTCGACACGGTCCTGCTCGGCTTCGGCGAGGTCGGGAACGACCTCGTCGGCAAGGGGCTGCCGGGATTCGCCGACGACATCCAGCAGGTGGAGCGCAACGTCGACGAGGCACGTGAGCTCTTCGCCTCCGCCGGCATCACCGAGCTGACGATGCTGACCGGCGAGACCACCGCCGGCATGGTCGCAGCGGCCGAGCTGCTCGTCCAGCAGTTGGCCGAGGTCGGCGTGACGCTGACCCTTGAGGAGCTGCCAGCCGATCAGTACTACACCGACTTCGAGCGGCTCCTGTCGACGCCGTTGCAGTCGGCGTGGTACATCAACCGACCGGCCGACGTGCACCTGACGACGTTCTCGGGCTCGGCCGCCTTCTTCAACCTGACCGCCCTGCGGGGCGACGAGTACGACGGGCTGCTCGCCACCGCCCAGGCCGCCGTCGACCGCGACGAGCGCCTGGCGGCGGTGCGACAGGCCCAGGAGTACGCGTTCGCCAACGACGGCATGGTGATCTGGGGCTACCAGGAGGACGTCAACGCCTCCATTCCGGGGCTGTCCGGCTTCACCCTGTCGCAGTCGGTGCCCCGGTTCCACGAGGCCGTGCTCGAGTCGTGACCGAGTCGACCCGGACCGCGATGAGCGGGTGAACGTGCGCCTGCACCCGATCGCCCGAGCCCTGGTTCGCCGGATCGCGGCGAGCATCGCCGTGCTGTGGTGCGTCTCGGTGCTGCTGTTCGCAGCGACGGTCGTCCTGCCTGGCGATCCGGCCATGCGGATCCTCGGCCAGGACGCAACGCCGGAGAACCTCGAGGAGCTACGGGCCCGGCTCGGCCTCGATCGGCCGGCGCCGGTGCAGTACGCCGACTGGCTCGGGGACGTCCTGACCGGCGACATGGGCACCACGAACAACGGGACCCCGGTCGGACCCCTGCTCAGCCAACGGGTGACCAACTCGCTCGTCCTGGCCGCCGTCGCCGCGGTCCTGACCGTGACCATTGCGCTCGCGCTCGGTGTGACGAGCGGCCTCCGGGCCGGCCGTGCGGAGGACTCGGCGCTCTCGGTGGCGGCCCTCGTCGGGGTCAGCATCCCCGACTTCGTCGTGGCCGGTCTGCTGATCTCGGTGTTCGCCTTCGTCCTCGACTGGTTCCCACCGGTGTCGCTGCTGCTGGCCGGCGACACGCCGTTCGACCGGCCATCGATCCTGGTACTACCCGCCGTGGCCCTCGCCGTCCCGGCCGGGGCCTGGGCCAGCCGCTACGTGCGGGCCGCCGTCGTCGATGCCAGGACAGCACCGAACGTCGAGGCGGCCCGCCTGGCCGGCCTCCCGTCCCGGCGGGTGGTGTTCCGTCACCTGCTCCCCGGGCTGATCGGCCCGACGGCCCAGGTCTTCGCCGCGGCGACCGGCTTCCTCGTCGGTGGCGCCGTCGTCGTCGAGGCCATCTTCGCCTACCCGGGAGTCGGGTCGCTGCTGACCGATGCCGTCGCGGTCGAGGACATCGACGTCATCCTCGCCTCAGGACTCACCATGGCGACCGCCGTGGTCGTCTCGTTCCTGCTCGCCGATCTGGCCGGCCTGGTCTCGAACCCACGGCTGCGGGCTCGTCCATGACCGCGCCCGCCGACATCGCCGACGTGACGGAGATCCCGGGAACCGGCCACCGCCAGCGCGACCGGGCCTCGGCGATCGCCGCCGGGGTTGGCCGCGGTGCGCTGGTGCTCGTCGCCCTCCCGGGGCTGGTCGTGGTCGTGCTGGCGATCATCGGGCCCTGGATCGCACCCCATCCGCTCGGTGCGACCGTCGCGTCCCCGTTCGAGCCGCCGAGCGCCGAGCACCTCTTCGGGACCGACCGGCTCGGACGTGACCTCTGGTCCCAGGCCCTCTACGGCGGCCGGAGCCTGCTCGTCGTGCCGATGGTGGCGACGGTCGCCACCGTCGTGGTCGGTGCGACGGTCGGCATGGCGGCCGGTTACCTGCGGGGGTGGTCGGACGGCCTGGTCCGGGCCACGCTCGACCTGCTGCTCGTGCTGCCCGGCGTGCTCGTGATCCTGGTACTGGCCTCCGGTTGGGGGGCCGGACCCCTCGTGATCGTCATCGCCATGGTGCTGACCGGATCGCCGTTCCTGGCCCGCCTGGCCAGGGCGGCAACGCTCGACGTCAGCCAGGCCCCCTTCGTCCAGGTCAGCCTGACCCAGGGCGACGGGACGTTCACCATCCTCCGCCGCGACGTGCTTCCCAACGTCGCCGGCCCGTTGCTCGCCGACTCCGGCATGCGGTTCCTCGGCGCGCTCTACCTCGTGGCTGCGCTCAGCCTGCTCGGCTTCGGACCGCAGACACCCGAGACCAACTGGGCGGTGATGATCAGCGAGAACGCCGAGGGAGCGGGGCTGAACCTCTGGGCCCTGGTGCTGCCGGCGTTGATGATCGCCCTGTTGTCGATCGCGGTCAACGTGGTCCTGCAGATCATCGCCGATCGGTTCGCCCGATGACCGGACCCGGGTCGGATCCCATCGTGCAGGTCGACGGGCTGCGGATCGAGGACCGCGCCGGGCACGCCGTCCTCGACGACGTCTCCCTGACCCTCCCAACTGGAGGTCGTCTCGGCCTCGTCGGCGAGTCAGGGGCGGGCAAGACCACGCTCGCCCTCGGCCTGCTCGGGCACGTCCGCCCCGGCCTGACCCGAACGGCGGGATCGATACGCGTCGCCGGTCACGACGTCCTCGCCGCATCGCCGGGTGAACTCCGCGCCTATCGCCGCACGACCATCTCCTATCTCGGCCAGGACCCGGCTGCCGCGCTCACCCCGAACATGCGGATCGGGGCGCAGGTCACCGAGTTGATGCACGGCGAACGCAGCGACGACGCACTCGCCGCCCGGTTCGAGGCCGTCGGTCTGCCCGGCGATCGCTCCTTCCGCCGTCGCTACCCCAACGAGGTGTCCGGGGGCCAGCTGCAACGCGTCGCCATCGCTCGGGCGCTCGCACCCGATCCGGCGGTCCTGGTCCTCGACGAACCGACGGCCGCCCTCGACCTCGTCACCCGCGGCTTGATCGCAGACGAGATCGAGCGCCAGGCCGACCGGCGAGAACTCACCCTGGTCCTCGTCTCCCACGACCTGGCCATGGTGGCCCGCTCGGCCAGCGAGCTGCTGGTGCTTCGCGGCGGCGTCGCGGTCGAATCGGGCCCGGTCGGCGCGGTGCTGTCACAGCCGGACCACCCCTATACCCGCCAGCTGGTCGACGCCTGCGACGGGAGGGCGGACGGGCCCGAGGACAACGGCACAACGGGAGGGGACGCGGTCCTGCGAGTCCGGGGCCTGTCGGCCGGCTACCGGCGGGGACGCAAGCCGGTCCCGGTCATCGACGACGTCGATCTCGACCTCACCCCCGGGGAGTGCCTGGCCCTGATCGGCGCCTCCGGCTCGGGCAAGACCACCATCGCCCGATGTCTGCTCGGGCTCCACCTGCCGGCGTCCGGCGACGTGTCGGTCCGGGGGACTCCCCTGGCCCCCGGTGTTCGCCAACGCAGCGTGGCCGAACGGCGGACGATCCAGCTCGTTCCTCAGGATCCCCGCAGCTCGCTCAACCCGCGACGCCGGATCGGCGACACGTTGCGACACGCCCTGCGATCGATGCGGAACCTGAGCCGGGCCGACGCCGACGTCGAGGCCGAGCGGTTGCTCGAGCGGGTGCGGCTCCAGCCGGAGCTGCTCGAGCGGCTCCCCCGAGATCTCTCGGGTGGTGAGCGGCAACGGGTCGCCATCGCCCGGGCGCTGGCGGCCGAGCCAGATGTCCTCATCTGCGACGAGGCGACGTCCGCCCTCGACGTGCTGGTCGAGGCGTCGATCCTCGACCTGATCGACAGCCTCCGTGCGGGGACCGGGATGGCGGTGCTGCTGATCGCCCACGATCTGCGGGTGGTGCGCCGCGTCGCCGATCGAGCGGTGGTCCTGCACGAGGGCCGTATCTGCGAACATGGACCGGTGGCGGACGTCCTCGGAGCCCCGAGCCACGAGCTCACCCGCACCCTGGTGGCCGCCGACCGACCCGTCGCGGCGATCGTCGGCGAGCGGGAGCGGCAGGAGCGCTCCGCTGACGACCTCGTCGACCCCCAACCGACGAGATGAGCGGAGCCAGGCCAGTGGAGTTCGGTCTCGTCCTCAACAACGGCATCTTCGACGGCATCGACGACGCCAGGGCGCTGGCGCTGACCGTCGAGACGGCCGACCTCGCCGAGGCACTCGGCTACGACGAGCTGTGGGTGACCGAGCACCACTTCATGGCCTACGGCATCTGCCCGTCGGCGATCTCGCTCGCCGGCTTCCTCCTTGGGCGGACCAGCCGTATCCGGGTCGGGACGGCGGTCACGCTCGCCCCTCTGGTCCATCCGGTCGCCCTGGCCGAGCAGACCGCGCTCAACGACCATCTCGGCGGGGGCCGGTTCGACCTCGGCCTCGGACGCGGTGGCTACAAGGCCGACTACGAGGTCTTCGGCATCCCGCCGACGCGCTGGGAGGCGGAGGTCGGGGCGACGGTCGAGGCCGTGATCGATGCGCTGTCGTCCGACGAGGCGACGAGCACCAACCCGTACTTCCCGTACGAGGGGGTGTCCGTCAGGCCACGGCCACTCACGCGTCCCCATCCCCCGATCTACGTGGCCTCGACCTCACCCGATTCGCTGCAGGCCGCAGCCCGCCATCGGCTTCCGCTGCAGTTCCACCACGGTATTCCCGGGGCCGAGCCCCGAATCGAGATCGAGGCGGAGTACCGTCGCCTGGCCGACCAGGCCGGCTGGGACGGCGCCGCCGACCATCTCCACACCGTGGTCTGCTTCGTCGACGATGACGAGGGGGTCGCACGCGAGCGCCTGACCCGGGGCCTGATCGAGTCCTGGCTCACCGGCCAGCATCCGAACTTCAACCGACTCGAGCACTCGGGTGACCGGGACGAGGTTCGCGAGGCCAGGGCGGCACAGATCGTCGATCGCAGCCCCATCGGACCGCCCGACGTCGTCGCCGACTGGTTCGACGACTTCACCAGAGCGACGGGCGCCTCGAAGCTCGGCCTCTACATGGAGGCGGACGGTGACCCGGGGCGCGTCCTCACCTCCGTCCGGCGCTTCGCCGAGGAGGTGCGACCCCGCTTGCGGGGCCGACGGTGACGAGACCGGGCGCGTTCGGCGCCCGAGAGGAGGAGTTGCACATGCCCGAGGAGTCCGACCGACCAGCAGGCGACGTGCGGTTCGGTGCCTTCTTGTCCACCGGCCGGTTCGGCTCGATGACCGAAGCCGAGGTCTACGACCAGACGTTGGCCATGGCCGACGGGGCGGTCGCCGCCGGCTTCGATGCGATCTGGACCAACGAGCACCACTTCAACCCCTACGTCGTGTGCCCGAACGCCATGACGCTGGCCGGTCACCTGGCCGGGCGGACCGGGCTGCCGGTCGGCACCGCCGTCACGCTGCTCCCCCACCACAACCCGATCCGGGTGGCCGAGGAGGCGGCGATGCTCGATCACCTGACCGCCGGGGGCTTCACCCTCGGCATCGGTCGCGGCGGTCCGAGTATCGACTACGAGGTCTTCGCCGGCGGTCTGGCCCACTACGAACGGGGCATCGACGAGGCCATCGAGCTCGTCCGGGCCTCGTGGGCCGGCGAGGTGTCGTCCGATACCGACCTCTACCGCATCCAACCCGTCGACCCGATCCCGAAGCCCCGAAGCGTCGGCGGTCCGCCGCTGATGATCGCAACGATCTCCGAGGATGCGGTCGAGCGGGCCGCTCGGTTCGGGGCGGCGATGCTGATGTTCTCCGACCAGAGCGCCGACACCATCGCAACGATGATCGACCGACACGCAGAGCGGGTCGAGGCCGTCGGTCGGCCGCGCGGCCCGTACGAACACGCCATGGCCGTGGTGGTCCAGGTGGCCGACAGCGACGAGGAGGCCGCCGACCTCATCCGTGAGCCGATGCAGGTGTTCCAGTTGGCGGCGAGCCGCGGGTTCACGACCATCGACGGGGTCGAGCGGCCACGTCGCCATGACGAGGACTCGGTCGCCGCCGGGACCGAACGGCTGCTGGCGACGAACCCCATCGGTTCGCCGGACACCGTCGTCGAGCGCCTCACCGCCCTGATCGAGACCTCGGGGTGTCGCTCATTGCTGCTCCTCGTCGAGTACACCCCCGAGCGCGACCAGCGGCTGGCCAACATCGCCCGCCTCGGCTCCGAGGTCCTGCCGCGGGTCCGGGCCGCCGTGGCGGACGCCGGCTGAGGATCTCAGCCGGGCGTCGAGACCGCCGGATTGGTCTCGTGCCAGAACCAGCGCTCGAAGGTGGCGTCGTCCATGGTCTCGGCTGCGGCGATGGAGGCGAGGTAGGCCGAGAAGACGTTGGCTCGAGCAACGGTGGGATGGTTGGCCGACAGCGTGGCGAGCACCCGTCGGTAGACCGCTCGGAACTCGGCACCCCGCCACGCAGGGGGTGCGAGTTCGGCCGGCAGCACCGGGTCGCGCCGGACCAGTTCTTCGAAGTCGTGGCTCATCGCGAACACGACGCGTGCCGCACCGCCGAGGTCGGTCGGCGGGTCATCGAGGATCGGGCCCCAGCGACCGACGAAGGCGTCGAAGCCGTCACCCAGTTCGGCCAGCGGCCAGAGGCGTGCGGCGATGGCCCGGGGATCGCGCTCGCCACCGACGTCGAGGCTTCCGGTCGATGCCGTCGTGACATGGCTGGCCACGGCATGGCGGGTGGCGGCGGCATGGACCCATGGGCGCCAGTCATAGTGCGAGACATACAGGCCACCAGCGAGCGGGGCGCCGACGAGTTCGGTCAGGTAGTCACGTAGGGCGTCACGGCCGGTCCGGGCCGATTCCGGCACCGAGAACGAGACCAGATACCACTGGCGGTCCCAGGGAACGGCGTTGTGGTCGAGTCGGTACGACAGTGCGGTCCAGCCGAGGTCGGGTGCCCGCTGTGCGAGACCGGCAGGAGTCAGCGAGATGACGGCCTCCCGGCCGCGACCATCGGACGTGGCGAGACCGCTGTCGACCAGCCGACGGACGGCGAGACGAACGCTCGTCGTGCTGAGGCCGACGGCAGCACCGAGCTCGAACAGGGCACCCGCCTCCACGTGGCCGTCTGCGTCTGCGAGACCGAGAACGAACGCACGGCTCGGGGGAGTTGGACCGGGCATCGCGCAAGGTTAGCAGCACTACTGTTCACTTTCGAGACGATCGTTGCTAGAATGAACACCATGACTCGATGGCCGTCGCCAGACCCCTCGCCGATCGATCCCCATCGATCCCTCCCGGCGGTCGCCTATCGCAGCGTCGAGACCTTTGCCGCCGAGCAGCGCCGGGTGTGGCAGGGCGGTTGGGTATTCGTCGGAACCACAGACCAGGTGGCCGAGCCGGGCGACTACTTCACGACCTCGCTCGGGGGCCAGCCGATGATCGTGCTCCGGGACCAGGCAGGCCGGTTGGCCGCCCTGTCGAACCTGTGCGCGCACCGGGGGACCCTGCTCGTGGACGAGCCCGGAACCACGAAGCGGTTCCAGTGCCCGTACCACGCCTGGACGTATCGCGACGACGGCTCGTTGTTGTCGGTGCCCTACGCGGGACGAGACGAGGTCGACAAGGAGGCTCACTGCCTTCCGCGCTACCGGTGCGAGGCCTGGCACGGCCTGGTGTTCGTCAGCATGAACCCCGATGTGGCTCCGCTCACCGAGCGATTCGCCCACCTGGAGACCATCGCTGCCGAGCACCGGGTTGGAGAGCTGCATCACTGGACGTCGCAACGCGACGGCCAGGAGTGGGCCGCCAACTGGAAGCTCGTCATCTCCAATGCGATGGAGAGCTACCACCTGTTCAAGGTCCACCCCGAGACGCTCGAGCCCTACACCCCGACCGCCGACGCCTATTACCTCGTCGGCAGCGCCGACGGCACCGCGACCGGGGGGCGCCAGAAGGGTCAGGGTGACTACATCCTGTTGAGCTTGCCCCCGAACTTCGTCGGCGTGATCTCGTCCGGCTCGCTGCTGTATCAGTACGTCGAGCCGATCGCCGTCGACCGAACCCGGACCATCGCCGGCGGCGCCTTCCGAACCCAGGACCCCGAGCGGTCGTCCCAACTCAAAGGGCTGTTGACCAAGGCGACGGGGCGGCTCAGCGAGTCGCTCGTTCCGGACTTCCTCCCCGAGGACCGGTGGATCTGCGAGCGCGGCCAGCTCGCAGCGAGCGGCGATTTCGAGCCGGGGCAACTCATCGCCATGGAGCAGGTGATCATCGACTTCCACCACTACCTGAATCGCCAGCTGCACGACGTCGATGCGCCGCCGGTCGCAACGGCCGACACCGTCGGCATCGCCCGATCGCAGGTCAGCTGATGGCTGCTGGACCGACCCGACCGGCGTCCGATCCGAGGAGATCGACCCGACGTGCAGCCTCGCTGATCCGCTCGCTCGCCGCCGACGGGCTGTGGTGGATCGCCTACCTCGTGTTCTGCTTCGTCGCCGGCATCGACGTCGGCGCCCAGCTCCGCAGCCCCCTGTTCTGGCTGATCGCGGCGGCGCTCGAGGCCTGGACCATCGTCCGCTGGTTCCGTACCCGACCCGACGTCCTCGAACGACGGTCGGCGGTCCTCGGGCACGGCCACCACCGGCACGTCGTGCGACGCGACGTGGTCAGGCGCGTCCTGCTCTGCTTCGTTGCCGTGGCTGCGGTCGGGCTGACGATCAGCGCCTTCAGCGTCGACACCTCGATCGCCGAGGGCCGCACCAACCTGCTCGGCGACGACCTCGCGGGTGCGGGTCATGAAGCGTGGAGCGAGTCGATCGCCGCACTCGATGCCGAACTCTGGGGCCTCGCCATCTACGACCTTGCCCTCGTGGTCGGCGCGGTCGTCATTGCGGTCGAGCTGGTCGCACTGTTCAGCCGACCCCGTCGACCGGGTCAGGTCAGCCGGAGCCTCTGGATCCGCGACTCCCTCGCCAGCCTCTCCACCCTGATCCCGTTCTACGTGATCGAGATCTTCACCGTCACCGCCATGATCGGCGCCTACTTCTTCCTGTGGGACAACGTCACCCCCTCTCAGCTCCCGATCGAGTGGTGGACCGTCGCCCTCGGCATCCTCTCCGCCGACCTCGCCTACTACTGGGAGCACCGGACCGGCCACGAGATCCGACTGTTCTGGACCGGTCACGCCGTGCATCACTCGTCGCCCATCTTCAACACGGCGGTCGCGTTCCGTTTCGGGCCATTCGAGCCGGTGCTCGCAGTGCTGTTCCACCTGCCGTTGATCATCCTCGGCTTCCACCCGGCGATCGTGATCCTCGGCGAGCTCACCGTGCAGGCGTACCAGTTCTGGATCCACACCGAGACCATCGGCCGCCTCGGGCCGCTCGACCGGTTCCTCAACACGCCATCGAACCATCGGGTGCACCATGGCGCCGACGACAAGTACCTGGACAAGAACTACGGCGGCATCCTCATCGTCTTCGACCGCATGTTCGGCACCTACCAGGCCGAGGAGGAGACGCCGACCTATGGGCTCACCACCCAGATCGACACCACCAATCCCCTGCGGGTCTGGACCTCGGAGTTCCCGGCGCTGTTCGCCGACCTCCGGTCGAGCAGCTCGTGGAGCGACTGGTGGTCGTACCTCACCCGAGGGCCCGGTTGGTCACCGTCCGACGATCAGCCCGTCGCCACCCCGGACCCGGCCTGACCGCATCCGATCGTGGCTCGTCGCTGACGGCGGCGGCGAGGTGGTCGAGGACCTCCGCTTCCGGTTGCGGTGTCTCCAGGAACTCGAGCAACCGGGGCACCGGACCATTCGCGTCCTCGGTTGTCAGGCCGGTGCCGCGGTGGCACCGATCGTCGAGCCGGGCTGCTCGCAGGAGTGGAGTCGACGTAGCGTGGACCGCCGGATGGTCGGTGGCGTCAACCGCTGGGGTTGGTGGCCGCGCCACGATCACGCAGCGATGAACTCCCGGATCGTCGACATTGCGGCCTCTGGAGCATCGGGGATGACGCCGTGCCCGGCGTTCGGGAACGACTCGAACCGCACCAGCGAGGCCGGGAGCGCGTCGACCAAGTCCTGTTGCGCTTCGATCGGCACCATGGGGTCGTCCTGCCCGCCCAGGACCAGTACCGGACACTCCACGTTGGCCAGTTCCGGGGTGAGATCAAACGCGCGCTGCTCGCCCCCCGGCCTCGTGAAGGCAGCCGTGACGTCCGGATTCCGGACTGCCCTGCTGATCGCGTCTGCAGGCATCGAGTTGCGTGTGTACAGCGGCACGGCCAGGCGCAGCCATTGATCGAGTGTCTCGGGGTCCGTCGCCCCTTCGAGGAATCGCCGCCGTGCGAGGTCGCCGATCTCTCGGCCGCCCAGCCGCTCGAACAGCTCGACTCGACGGTCGAGGTGGGAGTACCCCCTGGCCTCGGTGCTGACGAGTATCAGCTTCCCGGGATGGGAAACGTGACGGGTGGCGTAGGCCGCTGCGACCATCCCCCCGAAGGAGGCGCCGTAGACGATGGGGCTCTCGATGCCGAGCGCCCGACAGAACGCGGCCACGTCGTCACCCCACTGCGCCAGCGTCCAGAACTCTGGCGACGAGCGATCGCTCCGGCCGTTGCCACGGTGATCGAGGTACACGACCTGTGCGATGCCGGCCAGCTGGCTGAACGTCGGTTTGTAGATCGAGTGGTCAAAGCCGGGGCCACCGTGCAGCAGCAGCAACGTCGGCTTCGCTCGCATGCTCGCGCCGTCGGGGACGAGCTGCGCGCCCTCGACATCGAAGTAGAGGCGAACACCGTTCACCTTGACGTGCATGAGCTTTCCTCCGTCCCACCGATCCGACCAACGGTCGAGCGTGCTCCACGATCCGCTCGAACCGAAACCCTAACGACGAATCCACCATAACGCAACCATTCAGTTGCGCTTTATTCCTGCGTCGCGACGACCAGGTGGTTGCTTGGCTAGCTGTTGGCGGCCTCGTCAGGCGAGACTCGGGCCCATGTCGTCAGCCGCACTGTCAGAGCGTCTCGCAGCGGCGTTGGTGGACGCTGGAGTCGGCCTGCTCTTCGGTGTTCCAGGCGGGGGTCCGAACTTGGAGCTCATCGGCGCCGCCGAGGCAGCGGGGATCGGGTTCGTGCTCGCTCACGGCGAGACGGCGGCCGCCATCATGGCGTCGACCAACGGCCTGCTTGCCGGCCGGCCTTCTGGCGTCGTCGTCACCCGCGGCCCCGGCGCCGCCTCGCTCGCCAACGGCTTGGCCCAGGCCACGCTTGACCGTCATCCGCTCGTTGCCATGACCGACACGGTCCCGACGGCCGGGCGGGACCGGGTCGCCCATCAACGCCTCGATCAGGTTGCGCTCCTCGGGCCGGTGAGCAAGCGATCCGTCACCGTCGGTCCTTCAGCAGGT
>JBCCVL010000055.1:0-32341 GCA_039195375.1 Actinomycetota bacterium | reverse complement strand
GCCGTGTCGCCGGTCGCCGGGTCGCCGGTGGCGGCCCCCGTGTCGACTGCAGTGGGTTCTGCGGGGGCGGCCGGGACGGCACCGATCGACACGATCTGGCCGAGGGCGAGGGCGCCGGCAGACGTCTCCAGCACCACCTCGCCACTGCGGATGCTGCTGCGCTCGACCACGGCGGTCACCGGCACGCCGTCGACGTTGGCCGTGACCTCACGGCCGACGAGGGCCCCCGCAGTGGTCAGCGAGTTGATCAGCGCGGTGTTCTCCCCCTGCCTGGTCAGCTCCTCGAGCTTCTCGACCATCGTGAACTGGGCGGTGGTGGCGATGAACTCGTCGGACGTCTGCGGCTCCAGCGGGTCCTGGTACTTGAGCTGGGCCACGAGCAGCTGGAGGAACGCGTCCTGACCGAGCTCGTTGGTCGGGGCCGACTGCTCGGGCGGCAGCGCCCACTCGGGGCGGACGGTCGAGCCGGCGAGGGCGTTGACGGTGTCAGACATGACAGGCTCCTTGTCGTTCCATGGTGGTCCGGATCACAGCTCGACGTCGACCAGGCCCCCGGACGAGCCGGACGGCCGGCGGCCGCGGCCGCCGGTGCGGGGCAGGTTGCTCGATCCGGCGGCTGCGGCGGCGGCCGCGGTGCCATCGGCGGTGCCGGCACCGGCACCCGGGTCGTCGCCATCGGGGTTGGCCTGATCGGTGTCGGCTGCGTCTGGGTTGCCCCCCGTGCCCACGTCGACGGCCACGCCGGTCAGGCCGCTCTGTTCGAGCTCGCTCACGAGCTGCTGACGCTGCTGGGTGAGCTGGGTGGCGGCGATCGCCGAGTCGGCCACCAGCGACACGGTCGTCCCGCCCTCGCCGGCTGCGACCCGGACGACGACCGAGCCGAGCTCGGCCGGACGGAGCCGGATCGTGAGCTGCTGCTCGCCGTTCTGCAGGGTGCGCAGCGAGCCGATGGCCCGCCGGACCTGCAGCCACAGTGGGTCGGCCGGATCGCCGTCGAACACCGGGCCGTCGGCGGCCTGCGTCGGTGCTGCGGCGTTGGTCGTGGTCCGGGCCCGGGCGCCGGCAACGCCGACGACGGCCTCGCCCCCGGTGCTCGTCGTCGCCCCGTTGGCCGTCGTTCGGGTGGCGGCGGCTGCGGCCTGGTTGGCCACCGGGGCCAGGTCGGGACCGTCGGTGGTGACCTCGGTTCCCTGCCCCTGATCGGCTCGGCCGTCGCCCTGGTTCGGGGTCGACGGGCGGCCGTCGCCATCGGCACCGGCGTCGCCGTCGGTGTCGGCGGTGGCCTCGCCGCCGCCATCCACCGTCAGGTCGAGCTCGGCCGGACTGGCCGAGTCCTCGCCCGTAACGTCGATGCCGGTGAGGTCGACCTGATCCTCGGCGACCGCCTCACCGGCACCGTCGTCGTCCCCGACGACCTGCTGGGAGCGGGCCGCGGTCGCCGCAGCCGGCTCGACACTCCGGTCGAGCTGGGTCCCCAGCACCGAGGGGCCGTCGTTCCCGCGGTCGGCGGTGCCGGAGGTCTCGATCGGTGTCTCCTCGACGACAACACCGTCAACCGGCGCGGACACCTCGTCGACGATCTCACCCGCCGCGTCGGGCTCGACCTCGCCGTCGGCCAGCACCAGCTCGGGTTCGAGCTCGGTGGCGACGACGGTCGGGGCGGTCGACGTCGCCTGGTCGGGGTCGACCTCGGCTGCACCATCGGTCTCGGCCGTCTCCTCATCGCCGGCCTGACGCTCCTCGTCGCTGCCCGTCCCGGTGGTCTCGACCGGTTCGCCGTCGTCGGCGGACACCTCGGCCTCGTCGGCAACCCGGTCGTCGTCCGCCGGACGGTCGACCCGCCGATCGTCGACGCCCCGGTCGCTTGTGTCGGTGGCGTCCGGTCCGTCGTCGGTCGGGCGCTCGGGGTCGCGGCTGCGATCGATCGGCTCGGCCCGGGTGGTCGGCTCATCGCTCGGTTCGAGCCGGTTGGTCGGCCGCTCGACGGTGCGGGCCGGTGCAGGCAGCGGCTGGTCGCCGGTGCCGGTTCCCGACAGCTTGAGCCCCTGGCGGGCGGATTGCAGGTAGCGCTCGAAGCGGTCGACGTCGGCCTCGCTCGGCCGGTCACCGGTGGCGCCGTGGTCGGCCCTGGCCTCGGGCAGGAGCAGCTCGGACAGTGTCGCGGGGAGGGCTTCGGGGTTCATGATCGACTCCTCCAGGTGTCGAGGACGGTTCGGACGTAGTTCTGGGTCTCGGGGTAGGGCGGGATGCCGCCGTAGCGGGCCACGGCACCGGGTCCGGCGTTGTACGAGGCCACGGCGAGGTCGACCGAGCCGAAGCGGTCGAGCGAGGTGCGCAGGTAGCGGGCGGCACCATCGATCGCCGAGGCGGGATCCCACGGGTCGACTCCCATCTCCTCCGCGGTCGCCGGCATGAACTGCATGAGGCCCTGGGCACCGACCGGGCTGACGGCCGTCGGGTCGAAGGCCGATTCGGCCCTGGCGACGGCGGCCAGCAGCGCCGGATCGACGTCGTGGCGACGACCGGCCGACTCGAACAGCTCGGCGTACGGGGTGTCGGGTCCGAAGGTCGTCGAGGCGCTGGGGACCGAGCCCGCACGGCCGGCGCTCGGCCAGACGCCAGGAGTGGCACCGCCAGGGGTGACACCGCCAGGGGTCACGATGCGGCGGATCTCGTTGATCGGGCGATCGATGGTCTCGATCTTGACCACCTCGCCGGTGCGAGGAGCGTGAAGCATCTGACCGTCGCCGACGTACAGGGCGACGTGATTGACCGGCTCGCCGAAGGTGAGGACGTCGCCCGGCATCGCCTCGTCGATCGACGGGACCTCGACCCCCATCGTCGCCTGGTGGCGGCTCCACTTCGGCATCTCGACGCCGACCCGACGGTAGGCGTCCTGGATCAGACCGGAGCAGTCGAAGCCGTGCTCGGCGTCGGTTCCACCCCAGAGATAGGGCACCCCGAGGTGGTCGGCGGCAGCATTGACGACGGCCTCGCCGACGTTCTGGGCCACCGGGAAGACGGTGCCGGTGGCGCCGGCGCTCGGTCGGCCGGTGCCGATGACGGTGCCGGGCAGCGTCATCCCACCCGGCGAGCCGGAGCCGACGCGCCCGCTGAGGGAGGCCGTCCCTGCGGTCACCGCGGACCTGGCACCGAGGGCGGCACCGGATGGCTGCCACCGGGCCCAGGCCTGGGCCGCAGCGCCGTCGGGGAGGCGGTCGACGAGTTGGCCGACCCGGCCGCCCGATGCCTGCCGGACCAGGGCCTCGAACGTCGCGGCGTCACCCGACCCCGGGATGGCACCGTCGCCGCGGCCCGGTCGGCCTCCGGCGTCGGCCAGGGCGTCGAGGCGGGTTGCGCCGGTCTCGGCGCCGGTATCGATGCGATCGGTCATCGTCGCCCGCTTCCGGCTCGTGTCGGATTGTCGAGGCCGGCGCCCGAGGCGACGGCCTCGGGTCGGGGTCGGCCGGCGGCGGCCCGCATGGCCACGAGGTCCTGGAGGTCGGCTGCGTCCCGCTGACGCCGGCGCTCGGCTTCGGCCCGGTCGAGTCGCTCGACGAGACGTTCGAGCGACCGCATCCTGGTCACCGCCTCGGCCAGTTGCTCGCGGGCGAGGTCGGCGGCGGCCGCCAGGTCGACCCGCTCGTCGGCGAGGTCGGCCAGGTGACGGGCGCCGGCGCCGGCGAGGTGGGCCCGCAGCCCGATCGGCAGCTCGTGCTCGGCGAGGTCGGCCGCACCTCGGAGGGCATCGACCCGACGCTGGTCGGCCTGACTCACGCGGTGATCGGCCCGATGGAGCTCGGCCCGTGCCTGCTCCTCGGCCTCGGCCGCCAACTGGCCGAGGCGGACGACCCGGGCTCGCCTGGCCCGCTCGCCGCCGTTCATCGTCGAGTCCCCTCACCGCGGAGGGACCGGTCGGCGACGTCGGGCCTCGACGTGCCCCCGGCGCTCATCGGCCGCCTCCGGCCATGGCGGCGACGGTGGCCTCGGCCACCGCACCGGCCCGGTTGGCCAGGCCGAGCGCGCCGGATGCCGGGAGACCACCTCCGGCAGGAGCGCCGAATCCTCCCGCCTCACCGCCGTGTGGCGCACCGCCGACGGGGGCGCCGGGAGCGGGGGCGGCGGCTGCACCGGCCCCATCGGGGGCGGTCCCGCCGAGCGTGAGGTCGGCTCGCAGGATGCTGTCGAGCACCGCCCACGTCTCGTCGACCGGCGCCGGCTCGTGCAGGCCCTGGCGCCGGAACTGCTCGATGGCCGGGGCCAGGGCCACCGCCCGGTCGAGGCCGGCGTCGTTGCCGGGGGCGTAGGCGCCGACCTCGATGAGGTCCCGGGCCCGCTCGTGGACCGACAGCAGCCGCCGCACCTCGCCCGCCAGCGCCTGCTGGGCCGGATTGGTCACGGCCAGGGCAACCCGGGAGGCGGAGGCCAGCACGTCGATCGAGGGGAAGTGGCCGGCGTTGGCCAGCTCACGGCTGAGCACGATGTGACCGTCCGCGATCGAGCGGACCGTGTCGCCGACGGGGTCGTTGAGGTCGTCACCCTCGACCAGCACGGTGTAGAAGCCGGTGATCGAACCGGTCGACGAGGTGCCGGCTCGCTCGAGGAGGCCGGGCAGCAGCCCGAGTGCAGACGGCGGGAAGCCACGGCTGGTCGGGATCTCACCGGCGGCGAGGCCGATCTCGCGCTGGGCAACGGCGAAGCGGGTCACCGAGTCCATCAGCAGGTTCACCTGGCAGCCCTGGTCCCGGAAGTGCTCGGCGATCCGGGTGGCGGCGTAGGCCGCGTTGCGGCGGACGAGGGCCGGCTGGTCGGAGGTGGCGACCACCACCACCGAGCGGGCGAGGCCCTCCGGCCCGAGGTCGTCGTCGAGGAAGCTGCGGACCTCGCGTCCACGTTCGCCGACCAGGCACAACACGTTGACGTCCGCATCGGATCCTCGCACCAGCATCGACAGCAGGCTCGACTTGCCGACGCCGGAGCCGGCGAGGATGGCGATGCGCTGGCCTCGGCCGCAGGTCAACAGGGTGTCGATGGCCCGGACGCCGACCGGCATCGGTTCGACGACCGGCGGGCGGCTGAGCGCCGGCGGCGGGGTGTTGTGGATGCCGACCGCGTCGACTCGGGACAGGGGCGGGCCGTCGTCGAGCGGGTTGGCCAACCCGTCGAGCACACGGCCGAGCAGCTGGGGCCCGATCGGGACCTCCATCTGGCCGGCCAGGTGCTCGACCGGTTCACCGACCCGATGGCCCCGGAAATCGCCGTACGGCAGGACCGTGGCCCGGCAGCCGTCGGCTGCCACCACCTCGGCCAGCACCGGGGCCCCGGCCGCGGCGGCGGTCGGCCCGCCGGGGCCGAGTCCGAGCGAGCCGTCGAGCTCGCCGTCGCCGACCTGGACGAGATCGCCAGGTCCGACCTGCAGGCCGATGACGTCGGCCTCCGATTGGCCGATCCGCTCGACCTTGCCGACCATCTGGGGTCGGGCGGCGCGGACGAGCCGGCCGGCCAGCGCACCTCCTGGCGTCGACCCGTCCGGCATCGACGCGTCCGGCATCGACGCGTCCGGCGGCGACGGATCGGCCAGTGCCGGATCGGCCAGTGCCGGATCGGGCAGTGCCGGGTCGGGCAGTGCCGGGTCGGACAGTGCAGGATCGGGCAACGACGGGTCGGTTGGTGCCGGGTCGTTCACCGCAGGGCCTCCTCGACCCGGCGGAGCGACTCGCTGAGTCGGGCGTCGATCGTGATCTGGTCGACCGACACGATGGCGTCTCCCCGCGACAGGTTGGGGTCGGCGGCGACGACCAGCTCGCGCCTCCCGAGCCCGGGCACCTCGCCGAGCGCCTCCGCGTCCTCCGGGCTGAGCCGGGCGGTGAGGGCGCCGGTGCCGGGCACGAGATCGAGGCAACGGGCGATGGCCTCGGCGCCGGGATCGTCAGCCGAGTTGATCTCACGATCGAGCACGGCCCTGGCGATCTCGATGGCGAGATCCGTGACCTGCTCGGCCAGCTGGGCGCCGAGTTCCTCGCTGCGGGCCTGCAGGCCGTCGAGCATCGTCTCGACCGAGGCACCGAGGTCGGCCCGGTCCTGCTCGACCTTGTGACGGGCCGCCTCCAATCCGGCGGCGAGGCCCTCCTGGCGGCCCTGCTGGAAGCCGGAGGTGCGGGCCACCTCCCTGGCGTCGTCGAGGTGCTCGGCCCACGGGCCGACGGCGTCGAGGTCGGCCGGGTCGGGGTCGCCGACGAGGTCGACCCGTCGGGCTCTGGCCGCGGCGGGACCGCGGAGCAGGATGGCGTCGGTGTCGACGGCGGCCTCGGCGACCGGCCGGCCGCCGGCCGGATCCTCACCCGGTGCCGGACGGACGACCGTGGCCCCGCCTGACCCGAGCGGCCCGCCGGCCGTCGCCGTCGAACCGACGATCGAATCGGTCGTGGGGATCGCTCCCCGGAGGGTCCTACGTGACAAAGTCGTTGCCTCCTCGGTTGATCACCAGGTCACCGCTCTCCTCCAGCGCCCGAACGGACTCCAACACCTCGTTCTGGGCCTCCTCGACGTCGGTCATGCGGACCGAGCCGAGCAGCTCCATCTCGTCGATCAGGTTCTCCCTCGCCCGGGTCGACATGTTGTTGAGGACCTTGTCCCTGACGACGTCGGCGGTGCCCTTGAGAGCCAGCGGCAGGCGGGAGGCGTCGACGGTGCGGAGCACGGTCTGCATCTGCCGGTCGTCGAGCAGCTGCAGGTCGGCGAAGACGAACATCTTGGCTCGGACCTCTGCCGCCAGGTCGGCGTCCACCTCGGCCAGGCCGCCCATGATCATCTCCTCGACCGGCTTGTCGGCCAGGGTCAGCAGCTCGACCAGGGAGTCGATGCCGCCGGTGGCGTCGAGCAGCTTGTTCTCCAGGACGGCGGAGAACCGGTGGCGGAGGCCACTCTCGACCGCCTCGAGCGCATCGGCGGTCACCCGCTCCATCATCCCGAGCCGGAACCCGACCTGGACGACGGTCTCCGACGGGAGGTGGGAGATGATGGCCGCCGACTGCTCGGGGGTGAGGTGGGACAGCACGAGGGCGATCGTCTGTGGCTGCTCGCCGTCGAGGTTCTCGGCGATCACCTCGGGTTCCAGGTTGTCGAGGAACTGGAAGGGGATGGTGCCGCTGTCGCCAGACAGCTCACCCATGACCTCCCTGGCCGTCCGCTCACCGAAGGTCGACTCCAGGTAGGCGTATGCCGTCTCCTGGTCGCCGGCCGGGAGCGCCTCGCCCTCGGCGGTCTCGACGAATTCCCGCAGCACCGCATCGGCGGTGGTCAGGTCGACACGACCGAGCGATGCCACCTCCTGGACGATGGCGTTCAGCTCACCACGGCGAAGCGAGCGCAACAGCGGCGCCGCGTGCTCGGTCCCGAGACGGAGCATGAGGATGGCCGCCTTTCGCCTCGCCGACAGCGACATCAGCTCGTTCATCGACGACCCCCGGCCACGCCGGCCCGGTCCCGCCGCACTCCCGCTTCCGCCATCAGGCGTTGACCTCCTCCGCATCGTTCAGCCACGACCGGAGGACGCCGGCGACGTCGTCGGTCTGGTTGGCGATGAGGTGCTGGAGGCGGATCTCGGGCGGGTCGACGCCGTCGTCGATGTCCTCTTCCTCCTCGACCGTGCCCGCTTCGAGCGCGGCGGCTGCGCCGGCTTCCAACTCGGTCAGCTCGACCGACTCGATGACGCGGCGCCGCGGGTTGCGGGCCAGGTTGCGGATGGCCAGCAGCAGGACGACGAGGGCGATCAGGACGGCACCGACGGTGCGGATGAGGGCGACCAGGTCGAGCCCGCCCGCTTCGAGCTCCGGCTCGGCCTCGGCCTCCTCGATGGCGTTCCTGACCGACTCGTTGATCGGCAGGAGGGTGACGGCCAGGGTGTCACCCCGTTCCTCGTTGAGGCCGACGGCGGCGCCGACCAGCGTCTCGATGTCGGCCAGACGGGCCGCGTCGACCTCGTTCTCGTCGAGCAGCACGGCCACCGACAGGGCGGTGACGGCGCCCGGCGCGTTCTGCGAGGTGGTGACCACCCGGTTGACGGCATAGGTGGCGTCGCGCTCGTCGAGCACGTACTTGACGCCCTCGTCGACCGCCTCACCGCCGTCGTCGATGATGATGTCGTCCGGCAGCTCGATCTCGAGCTCGCCGCCCTCCTCGGTCGCCGCCGCATCGTCGCGGAAGAACTCCTGGCGGGTCGTCTCGTTGACCATCATCTGGCCGTCGGTTCCCTCGATCGGCTGGTAGTCCTCGGTCGTGGTGGTGACCGCATCGAAGTCGAGCTGGGCGGTGACCTCGACGGTCGCCAACCCGGGGCCGACGATGTTGGTCAGCAGGTTCTCCAGGTCGGTCTCGAGTGCCCGCTCGAACTGATTGCGGGCCCGGAAGCGGGCGTCGCCCTCCATGTCGACGATCATCGAGCCCTCACCCGGTTCGGCCAGGACCCGGCCCGTCTGGTCGACCAGCGAGACCTGCATGGCGTCGAGGCCCTCGACCGACGTGGCCACGAGGTTGACGATGGCCTGGACCTGCATGGCGCTCAGCGTCTGGCTGCCGGTGTCGACGAGCACCGACGCCGAGGCGTGCAGCTCGTCGTCGGCCAGCAGGTCGTTCTCGGGCATCACGAGGTGCACGCTGGCCGACCGCACGCTCTCGATCGACGAGATCGTCCTGGCCAACTCGCCCTCCATCGCCCGCTGGTAGCCGACCCGCTGGTCGAAGGCGGAGGCGGTGATGCCCTGGTCGTCGAGGATCTCCCAGCCGCCGCTGCCACCGGGCAGATCCTGGCCGGCGAGGTCGAGCCGGACCTGGTGGACCTCGGCCGCCGGAACCCGGATGACCCGGCCCCCGTTCTCCAGCTCGTACGGCACGCCCTGGGCGTCGAGCGCCGTCGTGACCTCGGCGGCCACGTCGGGTTCGAGGTCGGTGTAGAGAGTGCCCATCGGGACCGAGCTGGTGGCCCGGGCCACCAGGAACACGCCGATGGCGGTGGCGGCGAAGGCAAGCCCGAGCGTCACCCGCTGGGGCCCCGTCATCCGTTGGAACGAGGTCAGTGCGTTCTGGCCGACCGCCTGGAGACTCGGACGGGCCATCAGATCTGCATCCGCATGATGTCGTTGAAGGCCGTGATGGCCCGGTCACGAACGGCCACGGTGATCTCGGTCGCCAGCTGGGCCTCGGCGGTGGCGATCATGAAGTCGCTGACCGAGTCGAGGTTGCCGACCGCGGCCTGCTGCGAGGCCTCCGACACCGCCTGGTCGAGCTGGTTGATCTGATCGAGGCCGTCGCCGATGGCCTGGCCGATCGCACCGGCGAAGTTCTCGGCGGTCGTACCGGAGCCAGTGGTGCCGGCCAGGTCACCGGCCGCGCCGTCGAGCGCGCCAGCCGTCTGGTCCGGTCGGCGAACGGGCCCGATCGGGTTGACCGCAGCATTGGAGATGGAGGACAGGGGCGAGGTCATCGGCGCCACGAGAGGTCGAGGAAACGGGTGGGTCAGCCCCGTCCGTGGGCCGGCTTTCGGTGAGCCTCCAGCTCGCTCTCCCTATCGGTGGGAGCCGCCACTTCCTTTACCCCGGGGGGCCAATGGCCGGCCCGAATGGGTCGATGGTCCTGCTCCGCCAGCAGGCGTGACCGGGTGGGGTCGATCCTGGCCAGACGAGCCCGGGGTCAGAGCGCGGTGTACAGCGTCGACGCCACCGGGCGACGACGATGGCGGACCGGGGCCCGCTGCGGTGGTGGTAGCTCGGTTCGACGGGCGACCAGCTCGCTCTCGACCAACCTCGCCCGGTCGAGCAGGGTCCTGGCCCGATCGGCCAGCTCGGGCGGGAACGGCCGGCCGAGCACGTCGGACGGTGGCCACAAGCCCGGTGGGGGCTCGTTCTGGTCGACCACCACCCGGTGGAACCCGTCAAGGCGCTGCTCGAACTCGTCGAGCGCGGCCACCCAGGCGGCCCGGTCGGCCGATCGCTCGGCCGACGGGTCGGACCCGCGGCCGGTCGCACCGGCGACCTGCTCGTTCACCGGACCACCTCGGCCAGGCGCTCCTGCTGCAGGTTGCGGTGGGCCTCGTGCCAGGTCTCGGCCAGGGGTCGGACGATGGCCTGGCATCGCCTGACCACGTCGATCGACTTGGTGAGGTTGGCGTCGATGAGCAGATCGAGGAGGTGCTCGTAGACCTGACGCAGCTCGGCCGCCGCCGGCCAGACCTCCGGCTCGAGGGCGAGGTTCAGCTCGTGGACCAGGTCCTGGGCGTGCAACAGCGAACGGTGTGATCGCTCGACGTCGCCGCCCTCGATGGCCCCGACCGAGTCGGCCAGGTCCTTCTCCAGCCGGTCGAAGACCGCCAGCAGGAGCTTCTGGGGCGACGAGACCGACATGCCGTCGGCCTGGTACCGGTCGGCCAGCGCGGCCCGCTGCCGCCGGTTGTTGCCGTAGGTCATGGAGTCGTTCCTCCTCCGAGCCCAGCCAGCTGGGAGGCCAGGTACGAGGACTGCTGCTGCAGCCCGCTCAGCGCCACCTCGAGGTTGGCGTAGGTCCGTCGTAGGGTCGACTCGCGGATCTCGAGCCGTCGTTCGAGGGCGTCGATCTGCTCGCCGTAGGTGTCGATCCGCTGGTCGGCCGCCTCGCCGGCCGTGTACAGGTAGCCGGTGCCGACCGACGTCGCCGCCTCGGCCGCGTCGACCAGCCGGTCGAGGGCGCCGGGCTCGCCGGCCGGGTTGGTGAACAGCGCACTCAGCGAGTCGGGGTCCGAGGCGAAGGCCTGGGCGAACGCGTCCTGGTCGAAGGTCAGCGTGCCCTCTCGGGTCAGTTCGATGCCGATCACGCCGAGCGACGAGAAGGCGTTGTCGTCGACCGGGTCGACGAGGGCGTTGCGGACCTCGTCGGCCGCCCGCCTGGCCTCCCGGTTGCCCTGGAGCACCGTCCGGTCGCCGTCCGGGTTGTTGGCGGTGCTCGACGCGATCCGGTTGAGCAGGTCGTTGACCTGGGTGA
This sequence comes from Actinomycetota bacterium, assembly GCA_039195375.1. GTDB lineage: Bacteria > Actinomycetota > Acidimicrobiia > Acidimicrobiales > SZUA-35 > JAHELU01. Next base: position 21,331 of record JBCCVL010000055.1, on the reverse strand, counting down.
CCAGGGTGTCGACCGACTCGGTGATCGAGGCGACGTCTCGCTCGGTACTGACCGTGACCGGTCCGGTGGTCTCGCTGTTCACCGTGACCGTCACACCCGGCAACAGCTCCTCGAACGTGTTGTCGGCCGACTGGATCGTCAGCGGGTTGTCGCCCTGCACGGTCAGGATGGCGTCCTGGCCGGCGGTGAGCTGGGTGAAGGTCAGCGAGCCGAACTCGCCGGTGCCGGTGTCGATCGTCGACCCGGCGCCGGTGGTGTCTGACGTCAGCTGGAGCCGGTAGCCGCTGCCGGTGTTGACCGCCAGGGCCGAGTAGCCGAGGTTCGGGTCGTTGTTGATGGCCGACACCAGCTCCTGCAGCGTCGTGCCCGAGGTGGACTGCTCGGCCGTGATCGTGCCGGCCCGGACACCGCCGCTGAGGGTGGCCTCGATGGTCCCGGCGCCGCCACTGGCCAGCGTCACGGTCGTCCCCGCCGTGGTGTCGCTGATGGCGGTGACCACGCCGTCGACCTCGACCTGCCCGTCGACACCGCTGCCGGCCTGGCCGAGCGTGAACCCGAGGTCACCCATCGCCGAACCGCCGGTGATGACGAGCGAGCGGTCGCTGCCCTCGTTCCTCGTGGTGAGCTCGATCTGGTTGCTCGCATTGAGATTGGCGGTGACGTGGTCCGATGCGGTGCCGTGGCCGACGATGGCCGCCGACAGCGCCTCGGCCAGGGCCTGCTCGCTGTTGTAGGTGCCGTGGTCGAGGCTGACCGAGAAGTTGAAGCCGTCGACCTCGAAGTCGATGGCGTCGTTGGTGCCGTCGACCGTGATCGGGATCGTCGGGATACCGCCGACGACCTTGGCCGGCTCGCTCCCCTGGATGACCTCGACCGAAACCGGTCCGTCGGGGAAGTTGTTGCCGACGAAGCCGGAGAAGCCGGCGGCCTGGTAGCCGCTGGCGCTGAAGGTGCTGATGCCGGTTGCCCCGGTGGCCGAGTCGAGCGAGGCGTACACCTGATCGGAGTAGACCGAGGCCGCGGTGGCGGTCTGGGTCACCTCGAAGCTGTACGCGCCGGTGGTCGCCGACGACGAGGCCTCGACCGACACCGCGTCCGGGTTGGAACTGGTGGCGGTGATCGCCTCGAAGCCCGAGCTCAGCCGCAGGTCGGCGGCGGCGTTTCGGATCGAGCTGAGGTCGGTCCTGATGTCGGACAGCTCGGTCCTGGCCGCCTGTTCCTGGTCGCGCCGGGTCGTCAGCGCCACCTGGGGGCGCCGCTCGAGCTGCATCAGCTGGTTGATGATCGAACTGGTGTCGAGGCCCGAAGAGAGGCCGTCTATGTTGCTCATTGGCTGCTCCTAACTCCTCGTCGGCCGCGCTGGCCGATTTTCCAACCGTTGCTGCATGACGTGTGCTCCCGATCAGGTGGGGCGGCGACCGTGCCCGTCGACGGGGCCCGCATGGCGGGGGTGCCGCCGGGTGGGGTCCCGCCCCACCCGATCGTGCTCGTGACTAGCCGAGCAGTCGGAGGACGGACTGGGGAATGGCGTTGGCCTGCCCGAGCATGGCCGTACCGGCCTGCTGCAGGATCTGGTTCTTGGTGAACTCGACCATCTCGTCGGCCATGTCGGTGTCCCGGATCCGGGACTCCGAGGCGGCCAGGTTCTCGGTCGTGACCTGGAGGTTCCTGATCGTCGACTCGAACCGGTTCTGGACCGCACCGAGCGAGCCGCGGGTGGTCGACACGGCGTCGATGGCGGCGTCGATGGCCTCGATCGAGGTCCGGGAGGCCGCCGCGGTGGTCACGTCGAGGGTGGTCAGGTCGGAACCGCCGAGGGCGGTGGCGTCGAGGGTGCCGATCGTCGCCTGGATCTGGTTGCCGGCGTTGCCCTCGGAGCCGACCTGGAAGTTCAGGGCGGTGGCGCTGAACACGGCGGCACCCGAGAACGTGGTGTCGGTACCGATCCGGCCGACCTCGGCCGCCAGGGCGTCGATCTCGGAGTCGATGGCGGTCCTGGCCGAGGCGTCGTTTGAGTCGTTGGCGGCCTGGACGGCCAGGTCACGCATGCGGTTCAGCATGTTGTGGACCTCGCCGAGGGCGCCCTCCGCCGTCTGGACGAGCGAGATGCCGTCCTGTGAGTTCCTCGTGGCCTGACGGAGACCCGAGATCTCCGCCCGGAGCTTCTGTGAAATGACCAGACCGGCGGCATCATCTCCTGCCCGGTTGATCCGGAAGCCCGACGACAGCTTCTCCAGGCTCCGACCCAGTTGGCTGTTGGACATCCCCAGATTTCGTGACGCGTTGAACGCCATCACGTTGTTGTTGATACGCATACTCTCGATTCCTTCCCTAAACGTGAGAGCTGAGCCGGGTTGTTGTCCCGTGTCCGCCGATCTCCGCCGGTGGGTGCACGGGGCCCGGTACCGTCAGCCTCGACCGCCTCAGGGCGGGTAGTAGGGCCGCAACCCGATTCTTCGCCTTCTGTGGTGCTCGATGGTCCTCATGACCCAGGGATCGACCACTTCGGGGCGAATCTGTAGGCCGAGTGGTCCGGTGCGTACGGCTCGCCCTCGGCCGCCGGTCGCCGGTCGATCGCGGCGTGAGCAGCGGCGGCCCGGCGTTCCGTCGGTCGTGATGCCCACCAACGGACAGGCCGAGCGACGGAACCACTCCGTCCGGGTTGCCGGGAGGTGGCTACGGGTGCAGCAGGTCGAGCAGGCGGTCGTGGATCCGACCGTTGCTGTACACGCCGGTGCGGGTGTCGAGCGCGGGCGAGCCGTCGATGGCGGTGAAACGCCCACCGGCGGCCCGGACCAGCGCCGCCGGACCGGCGTGGTCCCACGCACCGCCGCTGAAGGCGACCATGGCGTCGAGCCGCCCGTCGACCACCGGGATGGCGCCGTGGCTCAGCTTCTCGCCGACCAGCTGCGAAGACGACCGAGGCGTTCCGACCAGCTGGAACAGCGCCGGATACCCCTCGCCGAGGCGCTGGACGGCCTCGACGTCGGGCGGCCAGACGGCGATCCTGGCCCCGTCGAGCTCGTCGGTCGACGACACCGACAGCTCCAGGGTTGCGGTCACCTCGAGCCTCCCGCCGGTCGCATCGCCCGACGCGCCGGCCCCGGCCCCGTCGTCGGTGGGAGTCGGCCGCTCCTCCAGCACGACACCGCTGGCCGAGGTCGACCAGCGGCGGCCGAGGGCGGGGCTCGTGGCCGCGCCGACCACGGGGACGCCGTCGACGACGAGGGCGATCAGGGTCGACCAGTTCGGCCGGCCGGCGACGAAGTTGCCGGTGCCGTCGATGCCGTCGACGACCCAGGTGCGGCCGGACGAGCCGGGGTGGGCCCCCACCTCCTCGCCGAGGAACCCGTCCGCGTGACCGGCATCGGACACCAGGGCCAGGAGGGCCTCCTCGACCGCCCGGTCGACCGGCGTGACCGGCGAGCCGTCGTCTTTGTACTCGACCTCGAGGTCGGGGGTTCGCCAGGCCGGACGGGTCAGCTCGTCGGCCGCCTCCGCCATCCGCCGGAGGAGCTCGCGGTCGTCGTCGCCGGTCATGTCCGCACGATAGGCGTTCGTCGACGCCGACCCGGTCGCCGATGGCCGGCCGGTCCGGTTGGGCTCAGCCCGCTGGCTCGGACTCCGGCTCGGGGAACAGCCCGACCGGATTCTCGATCGGGTCGATCGTGATCACGTCCTCCGGCACCGCAGGATCCTCGGTGATGAGCTGATCGGGGGCCGGGTCGTCCTCGTTGCCACCGGCACCGTCGCCGGGCTGGTCGGCGGTCCCGGTGGCCTGGTCGGTGCCGTCGGCCGGCACACCGTCGACTGGCTCGTCGGTCTCGTCCAACCCGCCGGCGGCGGTCTCGCCGGCACCGTCAGCTGGTTCCTCCCCCGCCGACCCGTCGTCCTCGCCGGCCGGGGTGGCCGTCTGGATCACCCGGGTGACGATCTCGACCCGCCGGTTCTGCCGGCGGCCGTCGTCGGTGTTGTTCGACGCAACCGGCTTCGTGTCGGCCTTGCCGAGCGCGGTCAAACGGGTGTCGGGCAGACCGCCCGGCTCGATCAGCCAGCGCACCACACCGGCCGACCGGGCGACCGACAGCTCCCAGTTCGACGGCCAGGCGGACCCGGTGGCCTGATTGTCGGTGTGGCCCTCGACCTCGAGCGGGTTGGAGATCGTGCCGAGCACCGACGCCGCCGTGCCGAGCAGCGTGAAGCTGTCACCGGCGATGTCGGCCGAGCCGGATTCGAACAGCACCCGCCCGTCGAAGCGGATGAACACCCCACGCTCGTCGATCCCGACCTGCACGAACTCCGACGCCCCGGCCAGCTCGAACCGCCGCTCCAGCAGCTGACGCAGGTCCTCGATGTTCTCGGCCGTGACCTCGCCGGCCTCGGCCAGCGCCTCCTCGAGCTCCTCGAGCTCCTCGGCCTCCTCCGGCGTCGGCGTCGCCGGGGTGAACCCGATCTCGGGGAAGTTGCCGGTGCCGTCAGACAGGATGCTGGCGGTGTTGTCGGTCAACGGGTCGGGGATGCCGAGGGCTGCGGTGACGCCCACCTTGAAGTCGAAGAACTTGCCCTCGTCGACCAGCGCGAAGGCGAACATCATGATGAAGAACGCGAGCAGCAGGGTCATGGCGTCGGCGTACGACGCCAGCCACTCCTGGGACGGTCCCTCGTCCTCCTCGACGACCTTCTTCTTCTTGGCCACCGCTCAGCCGCCGTTCAGGAGCACCGTCACACACACGGGGTGCGTCACGCCCCGAGCACTTCCTCGCGTGCGCTCGGCGGCAGGAAGGTGACCAGCTTGCCGGCGACGGCCCTGGGGTTGGCGCCGGCCTGGATCGACAGGATGCCTTCGAGCACCAGCTCCTTCGACGCCATCTCGTCGGCCGCAAGCGACTTCAGCCTGGCCGCGATGGGCTGGAAGAAGTAGTTGGCGATGAACGCCCCCCACAGCGTGGTGAGGAAGGCGACGGCCATGGCCGGGCCGAGCGTCGAGGGGTCCTCCAGGTTGCCGAGCATGTCGACCAGTCCGATCACGGTGCCGACCATGCCCATGGCCGGGGCCATGCCGGCTGCGGTGGTGAAGAAGCCGGCGCCCTCCTTGTGGCGGACGGCCATCCGCTCCAGGTCGAGTTCGAGCATGTCGCGCAGGTCGCCCGGGTCGGTGCCGTCGACGGCGAGCTGGAGGCCACGCTGGAAGAACGGGTCCTCGATCTTCTCGATCTCCGACTCGAGAGCCAGCAGGCCCTCTTTCCTGGCGGTGTCGGCGAAGGCGACGAGCTGCTTGATGACCTCGGCCCGGTCGATGCCGGCACCGCCGGTCAGCCCCTTGACCAGCGCTTTCGGGGCGTTGAGGGCCTGGGGCATGGTGCCGGAGGCGGCGGTGACGCCGATCGTGCCGCCGACCACGAGGATGATCGAGCCGATGTCGCCGAGGAAGATGGCGATCGGGTTCATGCCGGCCATGAAGGCGGCGACGACCATCGAGACCAGGGCCAGGGCGATACCGGCCAGCGTGATCGGGTCCATCTAGGCGAACCTCCCGCCGAAGCCGTCCGTGTCGGGCCGACCACCGCCGTCCGGGTCGGAGCCGTCCAGCGATCGGACGACGCCGACGGCCTCGGCCTCCCGATCGTCGGGTTCGTCGAGACCACCCGAACCGGCGATCGGAGCGTTGCCGATCAGCTCGTTCGGCACGACGTGCAGGGTCGGACGACCGCCGGGTTCGTACTCGGTGACGGAGATGTCACGGGAGCGGGCGATGATGTAGGCCCGGTAGTCGACGATCAGCCGCAGGACGTCGTCGAGCGTCTCCTCGATGAGGAACTTCTTCTCGTCGACGAGGGTCACGACCGTGTCCGGCGTGGTCTCGACCCGCTCGATCAGATCCGGGTTCAGGGCGATCAGCTGGCCACCCAGCCGCCTCAGCACGATCAACGGTCTCCGCTCCCTCGACTCGTGTCCACCCCGTTCCGTCGGCCGGACCGGTCAGCCCTTGAGCCGATCGGGTCACCAGGACCGGGCGACGGCTCGCCGCCAACCCGATCCGTGGGCCGTTCAGCTCACGGTCGGCCGACACGGGCCGACCGGGAGGGGGTGGAGCGATCCGAGCCCGCCTTCCCGACCGGGGTGCGGACCCTGGTGGCGGTGGCCGCACTGGCCGCTGCGACCATGGTCGCCCTCGGCGCGCTCCTGACCATCGGCACGAACCCGGTCGCAGCCCAGTCGCCCGACATTCCCGAGCCCCAGATCCCCGAGTTCCCCGACTTCCCGGTTGTCCCGACACCCGACCCGGGGGCCGACGGCGAGGACGACGGGCTCATCACGATCGACATCGGCAACCCCGAGGGCAACAACTCGCAGTCGGTGATCCTGATCGTCGGGTTGGCGGTGTTGTCGCTGGCCCCGTCGTTGATCCTGATGCTGACCAGCTTCACCCGGATCATCATCGTCTTCTCGCTCACCCGAAACGCCCTCGGCCTGCAGGGCATCCCCCCGAACCAGGTGCTGATCGGCCTCGCACTCTTCCTCAGCCTGTTCGTGATGGCACCGACCCTCGACACCCTCAACACCGAGGCCCTCCAGCCGTACCTCGACGGCACGATCACCCAGGCCGAGGCGATCGAGCGGGGCCGGGAACCGGTGCGGGAGTTCATGCTGGCCCACACCGGTGCCGACGAGTTGGAGGTGATGCTGGAAGCGGCCGGTCAGGGCCGACCGGAGACGATCGACGACATCGGGTTCACCACCCTGGTGCCGGCGTTCCTGCTGTCGGAGCTGAAGACGGCCTTCATCATCGGCTTCGTGATCTTCATCCCGTTCCTGATCATCGACATCGTCGTCGCCGCCTCGCTGATGGCGCTCGGCATGATGATGCTGCCACCGGCCTTCATCTCGCTGCCGTTCAAGCTGCTGCTGTTCATCATGGTCGGCGGCTGGTCGCTTGTGGTCGAGACGCTGCTGGCCACCTACACCTGACGACCGGACGAGCGCGCCCGAGGACACGACCGTGGAAGAAGCCGACATCATCGAACTGGTCACCGCCGCCCTCTGGACGGCGACCCAGATCTCCGCCCCGATCCTGATCACCGCCGTCGTGGTCGGGGTGCTGATGGGTCTGCTGCAGTCCGTGACCCAGATCCAGGAGCAGACGCTGGCCTTCGTGCCCAAGTTCGCCGCCGTCGGCGTGGCCATCGCCCTCACCGGCGGATGGATGCTGCGGACGATGACCGACTTCACCCTGGAGATCATCGCCAGGATCCCCGACCTGCTGTGACCGATGGGCCCGAGGCCACCGGCTGACCGGGCGAGGGGCGCTCTTCCGTCCGGGGGCTGGCGTCGGTAACCTGACCGTTCGGGCGATTTCCGGCTCGCCGCCGGCCAGGGACCCTCACTGACGCATGGGACTGCTCAACCGACTGCTTGACCGACGAGGATCGGCCGATCCGAGCGGCAACGGCTCGTCGCCCTCGTGGTCCCCGGTCGAGCTCCTCCGGCCTGACCGCCTCGACCCGTTCCTGACCGACCGCGAGCTGCGGGCCGCCTTCCGGGTGCTGGTCGACGGCGACTGGCGACGGCTCGAACGGTTCCTCGAGGTGTCGCCGAGGGCGTGGATGTTCGGCCCGATCGTGACCGGCGAGATCGTCGGCATGGAGACGGTCATGTTCGAGCGCTGGGTCGACCACCAGCGCTCGCCCCGGTCCCGGGTCTTCCTGGCCAACGCCCTGATCCGCGACGCCTTCGCCGAGCGTCGGGCGGCAGAGACCCGCCGGGAGGGCCCCCGTGGGGGGACGTTCCCGCTCCCGCCACCCCCATCCCAACCGGCTTGGGAGTCGCCGAACGGCGACGGCGACCACGTCGACCCGGACGCCTTCTGGGAGGAGCGACCACTCGACGCCGCCATCGACGAGTGGCTCGACGACGACGACCGCTTCGTCACGCAGCTCAACGCCGCCGAGGAGCTGTTGTACGAGGTGATCAGCGAGCGTCCGGCGATGGCGGACCCGTGGGTCGGGTTGTTGATCTCCGGGCGGGCGCTCCAGGTCGACCTCGACGAGCTCCGCGAACGGTTCGAGAACGTGCACAGCCGCGACCCGTTCCGACCGGACGGCTGCGTCCAGTACCTCCAGGGACTGACGAAGAAGTGGGGCGGCTCCAACGTGGCGTCGTTCGACCTGGCCCGCTGGCTCGAGGAGGAGTCGCCGCCGGCGTCGCCGGCCCGGCTGGCGCTGCCGATGGCCCACATCGAGCGCGGCCTGCTGCAGTACGGGCCGGACAGACTGGCCGCCTACCTGACCCAGCCGGACGTGGCGGCCGAGGTCGGCAACGGCCTGATGCGGTTCCTCCAGTCGATCCCGTCGCCGGCGCCGGCCGAGGTGCTCGGCGTGCTCAACGCCTACGTGCTCGCCCTCCCGGCCGAGAGTCGCATGAACGTCGGGTTGCTCACCGACGCCCTCGGACGGATCGACAACCGTCCGACCGAGTGGCCGTGGTCGGTCTTCTCCGACGACGTCGCCGCCGTCTTCGCCGAGGTCCAGGCCGACCAGCTGCGACTCGCCAGTCGGCACTGAGTGCCGGACCGGCTGGCTGCGATCGGCCGGCCCTCGGTTCCGCTGTGACGGTCAGCCGTCGACGGCGGGGACCCGGACCGGGCCGAGCGTCTGATTCTCGTCTGCCACCTCGAGCGCCCCGGTCATGATGGCCACCGCATCATTCATCGTATGACTGTCCGGGGTGATGACCGCCGCCCGCCGGCCGAGCCGCTGCACGTGGATGCGGTCGGCGAGCTCGAACACCTGGGGCATGTTGTGGGAGATCAGGATGACGGGCATGCCCCGGTTGCGGAGGTCGTCGATCAACTGCAACACCCGGGCCGACTCCCGCACGCCGAGCGCGGCGGTCGGCTCGTCGAGGATGATCACCTTCGATCCGAACGCGGCCGCCCTGGCAACGGCGACGGCCTGGCGCTGACCGCCCGACAACGTCTCGACCGCCTGGGTGATGTCCTGGAGGGTCCCGATCCCGAGGTCCTGCAGGTGCTGGCCGGCCTGGGCCCGCATGCGCTTCTTGTCGAGCGTGCGGAAGACCTGACCGAGGATGCCCTCCTTGCGGATCTCCCGACCGAGGTAGAGGTTGGAGGCGATGTCGAGGGCGGGGGCGACGGCGAGGGTCTGGAAGACGGTCTCGATCCCACCGGCCCTGGCCTCGTGGGTGCTGCCGAACTCGACCCGCTCACCGTCGACCGTCATCTCGCCCGAGTCCGGCACGTGGGCACCGGAGAAGCACTTGATCAGGGTCGACTTGCCGGCGCCGTTGTCGCCGATCACGGCGAGGACCTCGCCGGGGTAGAGGTCGATGTCGGCTCCGTTGAGGCCGACCACCCGACCGAAGGTCTTGACCAGACCCCGGCCGGTCAGGATCGGCTCGATGCCGTCGAGGGTCGCCGTGCGCCCGGTTGTGTCCGACATCAGGCGTCCACCTTCCGGATCCACTGGTCGAGGGCAACGGCTGCGATCACCAGGAGACCGACGGCGAGGACCCGGTAGGCCTGGTCGAGGCCGGCCAGGGCCAGGCCGTTCTCGACCACGGTCACGATGAGGGCGCCGAGGAGCGTACCGATCATCGTGCCCCGTCCGCCGAAGAGCGACGTGCCGCCGATGACGACCGCGGTGATCGAGTCGAGGTTGATGTTGGGGGCGACGTTCGGGCTGGCCGAGCCGACCCGGCCGATCGTGACCCAGCCGGCGATGCCGATGATGAGACCGGCGACGGCGTAGACGCTGAAAAGCACCCGGCGGGTGCTGATGCCCGACAGCTCGGCGGCCTCGGGATCGTCGCCGACGGCGTAGACGTGGGTGCCCCAGGCCGTGTTGCGGAGCACGTAGGCGAACAGGGCGTAGAGGGCCAGCATCATGCCGACGCCGGCCATCAGCCGGAACGAGCCGAGGCTGGCCGTCTCACCCATGGCCTTCAGCCCACCGGGGAGCTCACGACCCTGGATCGTCCTGGCCTTGAACAGGATCAGCGACAGGGCGGTGAAGATGCTGAGCGTGCCGAGGGTGACGATGAACGGCGGGAGGTTGAACTGGGTGATCAGGAAGCCGTTGAACCCGCCGGCGATCACCGCGATCAGCACCCCGGCGGCCAAGGCGACGACCCACGGGAGGCCGAGGGCGAACTGGACGTTGGCCGCATCGGCGGAGACCGCCAGGTTGGCCATCATCATCTGGCCGAAGACCATGATGGCGCCGATCGAGAGATCGATGCCGGCGGTCAGGATGATGAGGGTCTGGGCGATGGCCAGGGTCCCGACGATCACCGCCTGCTGGGTCATCAGCGACAGGTTGGTCGCCAGGATGAACCGGTCGTTCAGCAGGGTGAAGATCACCATCGCCACCAGCAGCACCGTCAGCGGGCTGAGGTAGGGGTACTTGTGCAGGGTCGACTGGATCCTGCCGATCAGGCTCGAATCGGTGCCGAACTCCTCGGCCAGATCCGGGGCCGCTGTCGATGTGGTCACCGCGCCTCGCTCTCCTTCGGTGCTCGTGGATGCGCTTGAAAGGTGGTCAATCATGCCGCAGGGGCAGCGGTCGGGTCGACCGCTGCCCCTGCTGATCAGCTCGTTACGACGAGGGGCGGTGTTTCGCCGGTGGCGAAACACGAGGTGACGGTGCAGCACACCGTCACACGATCACCCCCAGGCGTTGTCGATGCAGTACTGCGAATCCTCCTGGTCGGCCGCGGTGACCGTGTCCATGGGATCGTCGGTGCAGAGGGCGACGCCGGTGTCGAAGAAGGTGCCGTCGGCCGAGGTGTTCTCCGGGGCGTCGCCGCCCTGGGCGATCTCGGTGATGGCCTCGACGCCGAGGCTGGCCATGCGCAGCGGGTACTGCTGCGAGGTGGCCTGGATGCCACCCTCCTGGACGGCCTCGACACCGGTCAGACCACCGTCGACCGAGACGATGATGACGTCGTCGCCGACGACCTTGCCGGCGGCCTCGAGGGCGGCGGCGGCACCGAAGGCGGTCGGCTCGTTGATGGTGTAGACGACGTTGATGTCGGGGTTCTGGGACAGGCAGGTCTCCATGCCGGTCCGGCCGCCCTCCTCGTTGGCGCCGGTCGCCTCGATGCACACGATCTCGTACTCGCCGCCGGTGCCGGTGGTGTAGTTGCCGGTGGTGGCCTCGTCACCGATGACGGTCAGGTCGCCGATGTCGATGCCCATGCCCCGGAGGAAGCCGTTGTCCCGGCAGTAGTCGACGGAGACGACCCGATCGTCGAAGATGACCAGTCGGGCGATGACGGCCTTCTCGCCGTCGAGCTTGCCGGCGGCCCACTGCCCGATGGCCTCGCCGGCCAGGCAGTTGTCGGTGGCGAAGGTGATGTCGACCACGTCCGGTGGATCGGTCGGCGTGTCGAGGGCGATCACGTACAGGCCGGCGTCGCGGGCCCGCTGGATGGCGTCGTTGACGTTGACCGAGATCGGCGTGATCAGGATCCCGTCGTGGCCCTGGGCGATGGCGGTCTCGATCAGGTCGATCTGACCCTGGTCGTCACCCTCCTCCTGGCCGGAGCCGATCTGGATCTCGATACCGAGCTCGTCGGCCTTCTCCCTGGCGCCCTCCTGCATGGCGACGAAGAACGGGTTCGTCGAGTCCTTGGTGATCAGCGAGACGGTGACGTCGCCACCATCGCCCCCACCGTCACCGCCGGCGTCGGTGTCGTCGTCGTCGCCACAGGCCGCAGCCAGCATGGCGAGCGCGGCAAGCACGGCCAGAAGCCGCGTCAACGTTCGATTCATGTTGTTCTCCCCTGGTTCCACTCCCGGGGTTCCCGCCCCGGAAGGTCCACTGTCTTGGCAGCGTCGTCATCTTAGTCCCACCGTTGGGACAAGTCCGGCGGCTGGTTCAGCCGCCGGACCACCTCTCGATGACAACGTTGTCAAGCTAGGGTGGGCAGCGATGACTGTCAACCTTCGCGACCAGACGGTCGGACGAACGCAACGATGACGACCAGACGACGACCGACGATGCGCGACGTGGCCGAGGCCGCGGGGGTGAGCCTCAAGACCGTGTCGCGGGTGGTCAACCGCGAGCCGGGGGTGACCGACGAGCTGGAGGGCAAGGTCAGGGAAGCCATCGCCGATCTCGGCTACCAGCCGGACGACCGGGCTCGGTTCCTCCGCCGGACCGCACCGTCGTCGAAGAGCCTCGGCTTCGTCCAGGTCGACGTGGCCAACCCGTTCTTCGCCGCCATCCTCCGCGGCCTCGAGGATGCAGCCAGGGCCCGTGGCAGCCTGGTGCTGGCCGGCTCGTCCGACGGCGTCCCCGAGCGGGAGGAGGCGCTGGTGAGATCGTTCATCGCTCGTCGGGTCGACGGGCTCGTCATCTCCTCGTGCCACCCCGACCTGGCCTACCTCACGGCCGAGCTCCAGCACGGTACCCCGGTCGTGTTCGTCGATCTCCAGCCGGCCACCGGCGTCGGCGACCTCATCCACACCGATCACCGGGGCGGGGCCATCGCCGCCACCCGCCACCTGATCGACCACGGCCACCGCCGCATCGCCTTCCTCGGCGACGCACTGCGGTTCTGGTCGGCCGCCCAGCGACGTCAGGGTTTCGTCGACGCCATGGGGGAGGCCCGGTTGGACACGCCGTGGATCCTGGCCGGACTGGAGCTGCCCGAGCAGGCCGAGGCGGCAACCGAGACGCTCCTGCGAAGCGACCAGCCGCCGACGGCGCTGTTCACCGCCCAGAACTACGTGACCATCGGTGCCCTCCGGGCCCTGCATCGGCTCGGGCTCCAGCACCGGGTGGCGATGGTCGGCTTCGACCAGGTCGAGCTCTCGGACCTCGTCGACCCACCGATCTCGATCGTGCCCCAGGACCCGGCGATGCTCGGCCGGCTTGCCGGCGAGCGGATCTACGCCCGGCTCCAGGGCCAGGACACGCCGCCGGGACCGGTCACGCTCCCCACGTCGGTCGTCGCCCGCGGCTCGGGTGAGCTGGCCCCGCCGGAGGATCAGGCCGACGACCCGTCCGGCGACCGCGGCTGACGAACCGCTCCAGGTCCCACCAACCGAGCGAGCGCGAACCGGGGCGACCGGTGGTTCGTAGAGGTTCGACGTGACCACCTGCCCGACCCCTCCCACGACCACCCGCTACACGCCGACCATCCGCCCGGCGTCGACCCCGACCGACTGGCTCGAGGCCTCGGCGCTCCTCCACGACTACGTCGAGTGGCTGCGGGCCGCGGCCGGCGTCGAGCCGCTCGACGAGCAACCGGCGCTGCGGCCGGAGCTGGCCGACCTCCCAGCCCACTACGACGGGGCGCGGTCCGAGCTGTTCGTCGCCCGCCTCGGTCCGCTCGCCGTCGGGACCGTCGCCATCAGGACCGACGACCGCGGTCTGGCCGAGCTGAAGCGGTTGTACCTCCGGCCCATCGCCCGAGGATCCGGCCTGGCCGATCGGCTGGTCGGCGTCGCCGTCGACGCCGCCGCGGCCCGGGGCTGTCACACGGTCTGGCTTGAGAGCCTGTCGGGGGTCATGGAACCGGCGCTGGCGGTCTACCGTCGCAACGGGTTCGTCGACGGGGCCGACGAGGATCGGACGATCCACCTCGACGGCATGGTCATGCTGGTTCGCCAGACCGAACCGGTGCCGGGTGACCGAACTCAGCGGGGGCGGTACTCCGACGGCCCGGCCAACACGACCGTGTAGCCGTCCGGGTCGGAGATCCAGATCTCCCGCTGCTTGGCGTTCGGGTTGACCACCACGTCCCGCACCACCGGTGCCCCGGCGGCCCTGGCCCGCTCGACGGCACCGTCGAAGTCGGCCACCTCGAACCACACGAGCACCCCGTTGCCCTTCGGCTGATCGGGATCGGCCAGGGGACCGTGGTGGTCGTCACCATCGTCGTCGTGCAGCTGCATCACCAGCTCACCGTCGTGCAGCAACTGCTCGTACTCGTCGCCGCCGTGCCCACTCTCCAGCCCGACGACGTCGGCGTAGAAGCGACTCGACCGGGCCACGTCGGCGCACACGAGCATGAACTGGGGCCAGATCGATGCGGGCATGGCCCCATCCTCGCATCGGGGCGATCGATACGAAACGCACGGCGGATGACGCGTGGTGATCAACCGGTATCAACGCATCACCGACGACGTCAATCACCCACCGAAGAGCCGCAGAGGTGGATGCGATGAAGCCAGCCGAACGGGATCGCTACAGCTCCGAGTCACACGGATCGCACGACGAGCAGGGCACGAGCCGGACCGGCGTCTACGAGGAGGCACCTCGTGGCGCCCGGGTACCGGTGGAGGTGTCCGGGTTCCGGGATGCGGATCGTGCGGCGCCGCGACCGGACGAGCGGTAGCGAGTCGCCGACGGGCTGCGCACCGCACCCATCGATCGGCCAACACGACAACAGCAAGGCAAGACACGTCGGCCACCGCCGGCAGGAGGGAACAACCATGTCCGAAGCAACCGAGGAACTCGACGCGCCCGCGTCCGTTCACGCCGCCATGGCAGGCGAAGACGCCGAAGCCTGGCAACGAATCGAGGAGGGCATCGCCGACGAGGAGCTCGAGGAGAGCAAGGTCGACGGCGACGGTCACGAGGCCGTCGAGAGCAACCAGTCCGTCGACACCGACGAGGTCGACACACTGCTCGACGGCGACGCAGGCGACGACGAGCGGGGCGGCGGGGTCGAGGTCACCTACGACCATGAGCTCGGCGCGATCGTCGAGGAGGTCGAGGGCTACCTCCCCGAGGAGTCCATGATCGCCGACGACGTGCTCGAGATCGTTCACGGTCACGACGACCGGGTGCGCGTCGCCAACACGAGGAGCTACCCGTGGCGGACGATCTGCCACCTCAGGATCACCTCGGCAACCGGGTCCGTCCACGGTTGCAGTGGGGCCATGATCGGGCCGCGAACCGTCCTGACCAACGGCCACTGCGTCTACATGCACGGACGCGGCGGCTGGGTGAAGAAGATCGAGGTCACGCCGGGGCGAAACGGCTCGATCAAGCCGTTCGGCACCGCGACGAGCAGCCACTTCATCAGCACGAAGGGGTGGGTGAAGGACCGCAGCTCGAACTACGACTATGCGGTCATCATCCTGCCGAAGTCCCAGAAACTCGGGAACGACACGGGTTGGATGGGGCTGGCCAACCTCTCGTTCTTCTCGCTGATGGGTCTGCGGGTCAACAACAGCGGCTACCCCGGTGACAAGCCGTATGGGACGCAGTGGTGGAACGCCAACAACGTGCTCGCGGTGACCGCACGGCGGCTCTACTATCGGCTCGACACCTACGGTGGTCAGAGCGGGAGCCCCGTCTGGCGCTACAAGAACAAGAAGCGCCACATCGTCGCCGTCCACAACACGGGAGGCAATCCGTTCAATGGTTCGGTGCGCATCACCAAGTCCGTCTTCGACAACCTGGTCAAGTGGAAGAACACGTACACGTGATCGGAGCGCTCGACCTCGATCGGCTCCGGTGACGTGCGATGCGACGCCAAGCGGCAGCGCTGCTCCTCGTCTTACTCACGATCCTGGCGAGCTGCGGCTCGTCGGACGATGGTGAGCCGATGAGGGTGCAACGAGCGCTCGACGCCGACGGCCAGGCCGACGTGACGGGGTTCCTCGTCGTCGAGGTCGGTCGGGCGTACCTGTGCGACGAGGTCGCCGAGTCCTTCCCGCCGCAGTGCGGGGAGCACCGCATCGAGGTCGTCGGCCTCGACCTGGGAACGGTGCCCGATCTGCAGTCGTCGGAGGAGACCTCCTGGACGGATCGTCAGATCACGCTCCGTGGAACCGTCACGTCTGGGGTGCTCACCGTCGGCTGAGCGTCATCGCCGTGACCGGCTCGATCCGGTCGCGACAGCGCCCTCCGGGGAGACGATGATCGTCGGCCCGGGGGGCGTGATCGCCTGGCCCGTCGGTTGGCGGTCCGTCTCGACCGGGCCGGACAGCCGGCGGCAGAGACAAGCGCGGAAGGTAAGGGATTCGAACCCTTGGTGACCCGGAGGCCACAACGGCTTTCGAGGCCGCCCCATTCGTCCGCTCTGGCAACCTTCCGCAGGCAAGCCTAGCGGGTCCGGGGCCGCTCCGGACCGAGCGGGACGGTCCGGCTGGTCGCCGGGAAGGTGATCAGGCCCGATCGGTGAGCAGCGAGGAGATCGCGGTCCGGGTGGCGGCCATGACCTCGTCATCGGATGCGTCGCCGATCTCGATCGGGGGTCCGAGGCGGACGTCGACCGTCGGCCGGCGCCAGGGTCGGAACCGGGGCAAGCGGTCCCTCGGCCAGACCTCGTCGCTTCCGGTGATGCCGATCGGCAGGATCCGGGCGTCGACCTTGCGGGCGATGGCGACGAAGCCGGGTCGGAGCTCGCCGAGACCGTCCGCCTGGCGAGCGTCGGGTGGGTTGACGCGACCCTCGGCCATGACGGCGACGGACCGGCCGGCCTCCAACGTCTCGACCGCCTCGCCGATCGACCCGCCGCTGCCGTCGCCGGCGGGGATGCAGTCGACCGCCCGGAGGGCGTGGCCGACGACGGGCTGATCCATGTAGCGGCGACGAACGAGACAGCGGGCCGGGCAGCCGTAGCGGTCGAGGGCCTCGACGGCGACGAACACGTCGAACAGGCTGCGGTGGTTGGCCACGAGCACCATCGGCGACTCGAGATCGGGGAAGGTGTCCGGCTCGTAGGTCATCCGGGCAAGGGGCCGCATCGACCGGCGCACCCAGGCGGCCCAGCGGCGGAACCGGCGGAGGCGGGACGGGTCGTTGGGAGACACGACAATCCTGTCTGCCGGCTGCGGGGGTCGCGGCCGCGCCCGCAGGAGCCTAGTGGGGGCGCACCCACCGGACCCACTTTCGACCGGGCCGTCGTGAGCGGCCGCGAGTCAGCGGCGGGCGGCGAAGAAGCTGGTCAGGAGTTCGGCGCAGGCGTCGGCCCTGACCCCGACGGTGACCCGCACCCGATGGTTGAGCCGGGGATCGTCGCACACGTTGTAGAGGCTGAGGCAGGCTCCGGCGGCCAGGTCGGCTGCGCCGTAGACCAGGCGTTCGATCCGGCTGTTCACCAACGCCCCGGCGCACATGATGCACGGTTCCAACGTCACGATCATCGTGCAGCCGTCGAGTCGCCACGAGCCGACCACACGGGCTGCGTCCCGCAGGGCGAGGATCTCGGCATGGGCGGTCGGGTCGCCGGTCAGCTCGCGCTCGTTGTGACGACTGGCGATGACCGTGCCGTCGGCGTCGACGACGATCGCACCGACCGGCACGTCGTCGTGCTCGACGGCCTTGGCCGCCTCCGCAATGGCCATGCCCATCCACTCGGCGTCTGACGCACTGACCGTCTCAACAGTGGCGCCGTCGGCGCCGGCCCACGATTCCATTCGGCGGAGTGTATGCCCCGAGTCCCGCCCCCTGCCCGGCCGAAGCCGGACAGGCGGGGGGCGGGCGGCGAAACTCGGGCTGAGGCGTCAGCGCCCCAGACTCGGCGGCGATGGCCGCGGAGAGCTAGATCACAGCGGGCGCGGGCTGCGGCAGGCCGGCCCGAGGAGGCCGAAGACGGCGCCGGTCGGGTCGACAACGACGGACTGTCGGCCCCGGGCCATCTCGATCGGCTCGGTGAGGACGACCCCACCGGCATCGACGGCCAGTGCGGTGGCCTGATCGGTGTCGGGCACGGCGAACGCCGTGCACCACGACGCCGGGATGTCGGCCAGCGGCGACCACACGGCGCCGGCAACGGCGTCGCCCCCGCAGGTGAAGACGAGATAGGGCTCGGCCCGGCCGGGATCGTCGACCTCGCCGGCGTCCCATTCGAACAGCTCGCCGTAGAACTTGCGGGCCCGGTCGAGGTCGCTGGTCTCCAGCTCGAACCAGGTGGGGGCGCCGAGGCTGTCGGCCCGATGCGGGGTCAGCCCGAGTGGGCGGTCCCAGATCCGGAGCACGGCGTCGCCCGGATCGAGGATCGTCGCCACGCGGGAACCGTCGGCCCGGACGGCGACCGGGCTGAGGACGAGCCCACCGGCGGGTTCGACCAGCTCGACCGTCACATCGACGTTGGCCACCTCGATGTAGGGGAACCAGGTCGAGAGCAGCTGCATCGAGTCGAAACAGTCGCTCCTGGTGACGATCTCGCCGATCTCGCAACCGTCGACGGAGGCGGTCGTCGATCGTCGCTCGGGCTCGGCCGGGGGATCCCCGACCGCGCTCAGCGGCCGATCGCCGGCGAAGGTCCAACCGAGAACGTTTCGGTAGAAGCCGGCGGCGAGGGTGGCCTTCGTCGTGTGCAGGTCAACCCAGTTGGGGTTGCCGTGAACGCGCGGGGCCAGAGTGTGAGGACACGTTGCGGCGGACATATCCGTAGTACGACTCCGATGAAATTGTGCGGCGGTGGGGTTGTCACGAACCCAAAGGAGACCGTAGCCCATTTGCCCGAAAGAGTCCAGCTACTGTCGCTGCTTGTCGATCTGACGCCCCCAAATGGCTGGCGAGCAATCCATCGAATGGAGGGAAATACCCAGGGAATGGCGGGCAGACCCATGGACTCTTCGGGCCTGGACGTCAGCGACAAGGGCCACCGTCGAGCTGCGAGCTTCACCATCTTCCTGCCAACTGTCATCCCCCATATGTGGGAAGAACTGGAGCAATTCTGCCCTGTTTGCACCCGATGACTGTCGACCGGGGAGACGGCACGAGCAAGGGGGACCGGTCCCCATCGCCCCGACGAGGACTGCTCCGTACGGTGCCCTGAGGGAGGAAGATGCGTGACCGATCAGTTCACGGCCGACACCGATGATCTTCGGGCCTTCGCCGACTCGGGTCGGGGTCGCCTGGCGTCGCTGGCTGCCATCTCGCAACTGATCGCCTTCCGCCGCTCCTGGGTCGGTCGGGTGCTCGGCGACGGGCCGACGGGCGAGTCGACCGGTCGGGCCCTCGCCGAGCTGCACGATCGGTTGGCGATCGGCAACGTCTTCGCCGAGACGATCGCCGACGCGCTGGAGGCCTTCGAGCCGGCAGACCCGGACGGCGACGCCAGCAGGGTCCGGGTCGATCAACGGATCGTGGCGACGGCGCTTCGAGAGGTCGGGCTCGTGACAACGGGCCACCTGACCCCCGGAGCGGCAGATCGCCTGGCCGGCCGACTCGACCAGGACGGGCTGGCCGACGACGGTCCGCTGGCCACCGTGGCCGCCACCCACCGTTCGGTGGTCGCCGACATCGACCGGGGTGACGATCTCGGCATCACCAACGGTGAGCTCAACCGGGTCCGCGACCACCTGGCCGAGCTCGACCAGACCGGTGTCGAGCTCGTCTTCGCCCAGCTGACCGACGCCCAGCTCGAGCGGCTCTTCCACAACGTGCACTCCTCCGGCTTCTGGTCGAACGACTGGGACGACCGGGAGCGGACGGAGTTCTACGATCTCCTCGCCCCCCTGTCGTCCGAGCTGAAGATCGAACTGGAGCCCCACAGTCCCTATCTGGGGGCCTGGGGGGCGGCCGAACAGGCGGCGACCGCTCGGGGGGCACCGACGGCGCTGGCCAACCTGGTCGGCAGCGACGGCGTCACCGGTCGGCTCGACTTCGAGGAGCGGGAGGCGCTGCTGCGTCAGGCCGCCAACTATCCGACGCCGACCGCGATCGGCAATCTGTCCCGGCTGGCCGACCATGGCTGGTTCGACGGGATGAGCCTCGACGACCAGCAGCGGACGGCCAAGATGATCGGCCACCTGTCGAGCCACCACATCGGCGACCGGACGGTCATCGACAACACGCTCGACCACTTCCTGGCTCCGGACGCCCCGTACCGCTTCGACTGGGACAAGGACGGCACGGCCTACGGCTCGGCCGGCGGCGGCGAGTTCCACCTGAACCGCCGCTACCTCGACGCAGGCGACGACCCGGTTTCGCGGTCGATTCCGGCCGGGATCGACGCAGACGACACCGAGCACATGGTCCTCCACACGGTGGCCCACGAGGTCAACCACCTCGTCAACGACGACCGGGTCGACGACAGCTTCGAGTACTTCATGGCGGAATACCGGGCGTATTGGGTCGGCCACGTGTCGCAGTTCGGGGCGCCGCCGACCCGGGGCGACGTCGAGGGCAGGGTCCGCTACCTGCTGACGGCCAGCGATGGCGCCTACCGGCACATCGCATCGGCGGTCGACGACCCGGTCGAGGGCCCGAAGATCGCCGACTTCGCGACCGGCATCGTCGGCCGCCCGGTCACGGCCAGCGACCTCGTCGTCGAGATCCGCGCCGGCGTCACCGACCCGGACGACCCGGCTCCGACGCCGATCCCGGTCGATGACGGCCCGAACAGCACGACCAACGCACCGATCGAGGACGTGCCATGACGGGTGACGAACGCCGCCGATCAGGACCCGCCACTAGCGTTGGGCCCTGCGGATGCGGAGGAGCGGGCGATGTGGATGACAAACCGTGAGCGGTCGGTCGGGGTCACCGGCGACCGAGCCGCCACAGCGCTACTGGCGATGGTGTTGGCGGCCGTCGCTGTCGGATCGGGTTGCAGCGGGTCGGAGGATGACGTGACCACACCAGACGTGACCGAACGAGCGGCCGAGATCCTGTCCGTCGATCGGGGTGATGCCGAGGTCCGGCTCGTGGCTGCGCTCGACCCGTCGAGCTGCGAGCTCCACGCCGCCTCGCCGGCCGGCGAGCCGACGTCACGGCCTCGGTACCTCGTCTCGCTCCCGGACGGCACGGTGATCGACGACGGCCACGACGACGCCGCGCTCGAGGTCCTCCAGGCCTGTTTCACCGAGGGCGACGGCGACCGGCAGGTCACCGATCGGCCGGACGGTGACGCCTTCGCCCGCCTGGTGCTGGCCCTCGGGGACACACCGGGCCCGCTCGTGTTGGCCGACCCCGCCGTGGCGCCCCGACTCCTGGAGCCGGCCGGCGTCGAGTACCACGAACCGATCGTCACCGAGACCGACGACGGGGCGACGGTTGCGTTCTTCGCCGAGAACCCCGAGCGGGGAACGATCCTGCTGCTCGATGTGGCGTGGCGGGCGACGGGTTCGCTCTCGATCCGCTCGACGAGCTTCTAGCGCCCCGACCGCCAAGGTTCACCCGGGACACGAGCCGGCCCGATCGGCGGCGGGGTGGTCACATCGACCCCACCACCGATCGGGTCACACCGGCCGTCAACCCTTGGTGTCGAAGTGGGCGTCGGTAGCGGCCTGGACCGCCCGCTCGACCCGATCACCCAGGATCTGATGCTCACCAATCGCCCGGTGCTCCGCCCGCACCGGACCCTTGGCCACACCCTGGAACTGCGGCTTCACATACCG
>JBCCVL010000054.1:0-32707 GCA_039195375.1 Actinomycetota bacterium | reverse complement strand
TACATGTCAAACCCAGGTAAGGTTCTTCGCGTTGCCTCGAATTAAGCAACATGCTCCGCCGCTTGTGCGGGCCCCCGTCAATTCCTTTGAGTTTTAGCCTTGCGGCCGTACTCCCCAGGCGGGGCACTTAATGCGTTAGCTTCGGCACGGAAACCGTTGAAAGTCCCCACACCTAGTGCCCACCGTTTACGGCATGGACTACCAGGGTATCTAATCCTGTTTGCTACCCATGCTTTCGCTCCTCAGCGTCAATACCAGCCCAGAGTGCTGCCTTCGCCATAGGTGTTCCTTGTCATATCTGCGCATTTCACCGCTACACAACAAATTCCACACTCCCCTACTGGATTCAAGTCAGCGCAGTATCGGATGGCATCTCGAGGTTGAGCCTCAAGTTTTCACATCCGACTTACGCAACCGCCTACGAGCTCTTTACGCCCAATAAATCCGGACAACGCTTGGTCCCTACGTCTTACCGCGGCTGCTGGCACGTAGTTGGCCGGACCTTCTTCTGTGGGTACCGTCAGTTTCGTCCCCACTGAAAGGGGTTTACGACCCTAGGGCCTTCATCCCCCACGCGGCGTCGCTGCATCAGGCTTTCGCCCATTGTGCAATATTCCCTGCTGCTGCCTCCCGTAGGAGTCTGGGCCGTGTCTCAGTCCCAGTGTGGCTGTTCGTCCTCTCAGACCAGCTACCCGTCGACGCCTTGGTGAGCCGTTACCTCACCAACTAGCTGATAGGCCGCGAGGCCCTCCCGAAGCGATAAATCTTTCCTCACCAGACCATTCGATCCGGTGGGGGCATTTGGTATTAGCTCGAGTTTCCCTGAGTTATCCCAAACTTCGAGGTAGGTTCCTCACGTGTTCCTCACCCGTTCGCCACTCACTCATATGGCCCGAAGGCCGAGTGCGTTCGACTTGCATGCATTAGGCACGCCGCTAGCGTTCGTCCTGAGCCAGGATCAAACTCTCCATCAGAGAATCTGTGCCGACATGTCGTTCACCGACGAGGACGAGTCCAAGTCGATGGTCGAGACGTCAGCACGATGATCCAACCGGTTCGTGGGTGCCAACCCACATCCGGCGGCTCCGTCGAAAGGAAAGATCGATCGGAGCCAGGCTTCGTTTCATGACGGGGTATCGGTACCGACCCGAGCAAGCCCGGGACGTGGCTGTACTGATACTCCGCACACGCTGCGTACATCCTCTTTTCCGTTTTCAAGGAGCTGGGAACTCCGGTGGAGCTCCATCCCACATCCAGCACACTGATCGTCCAGCGAATCCGATTCGGAGAACCGGATTCGGTTGGCTACGTCGTGGGCTCGACTGCGGGGGTGACCTCAGTGCGGTTCCGAGGCGACAAGCTTGCGCTCCGTCCATCTCGTGCCGTTGAGGCGAAGATCTACGCTAACTGCCGAAGCGACAGGCTGCAACCCTCGTCTCGCTGTTTTTCGGCGGTTTCGCCCTGCAGATCACCGCCGTCACCCATCCGTCGCCGATTTCACCGCCGCGTGACGCATCAGGCGTCGCCTCCGATGCCGAAGTCGAGCAGGTGCACCGACTTCTTCCCCCGCCTGACCAGGCAGAATCGGTCGTGGCGGAGCGCGCTGCGGTCGATCACCGCGTCGGCGGCGACCTTCTGATCGTTGACGGCGATGCCGTTCTGCTTCAGCAGTCGGCCGGCTTCGCTCCGCGATGACGCGACGGCGGCGTCGACCAGCAGCGGCACCAGGTTGTCCGGCTCGTCCAGCCGCCCCCGGTCGAACGAGGTCGTCGGGACCTCGGCCGCCAGCATTTCGAACGCCGGCACACCGAGCTCGGTGACCGACCCACCGAACAGCGCCTCCGATGCCTCGACCGCAGACGAGGCCGCCTCCTCACCATGGACGATCGCCGTCAACTCGACGGCCAGTCGCCGTTGTCCGATCCGCTGGTGGGGGGCCCGCTCGTGCTCACCCACGACCCGATCGATCTCTTCGACGTCGAGGAACGTCAGCCACAACAGCAGCTTGTGCACCTCGTCGTCCTCGACCTGGATCCAGGCCTGGTAGAAGCGGTACGGCGACATGTGGTCCGGCGTCAACCAGATCGTCTCGCCACCAGCGGTCTTGCCGTACTTCGTGCCGTCGGACTGCAGGAGCAGCGGCCAGGTCAACGCGTGGGCCTTGTCGCCGGTCCGCCGACGGATCAGGTCGACCCCGAGTGAGATGTTGCCCCACTGGTCGGAGCCGCCGATCTGCATCTCGCAGCCTTCGTGCTCGTAGAGCCACAGGAAGTCGTTGGCCTGGAGCAGCATGTAGGAGAACTCGGTGAACGAGATCCCGTCGTCCCCCTCCATCCGGTTGCGGACCGACTCCTTGGCCACCATGTGGTTGACGGTGACGTGCTTGCCGACGTCGCGCAGGAAGTCGAGCAACGGCAGGCCGACGGTCCACGCCCGGTTGTCGAGCAGCTTGGCTGGATTCGGCACGTCCTCGAAGTCGACGAACTGGCGCAGCAGCGGCACGATGCCAGCCAGGTTGTCTTGGAGGGCGTCGTCATCGAGCAGGTTCCGCTCGTCCGACTTGCCGGACGGATCCCCGATCATCCCGGTTGCCCCGCCGGCCAGCGGCAGCGGCCGGTGACCGGCCTGCTGGAACCGTCGCAGCATCAGCAACCCGATCAGGTTGCCGACGTGCAGGCTGGGCGCCGTCGGGTCGACACCGTAGTAGATGGTCACCGGGCCCTTGGCCAGCCGCTCGGCCAGGGCCTCGCGATCGGTCGTGTCGTGGATCAGGCCGCGCCGCTCCAGATCGTCCAGGAGCTGAGGGTCGGTGGACATGGGCGACAGCCTACGGCAAACCGCCTGGCCGGACCCTCGAAATCGCCAGACCCGCCGCTCCCCTCCCCGGGCGCCGACCGACGGGAGCCGTCGGCCCGGATCCGAGGCCGACGATCGTCAGCGGAACCGGCTCGCCCGCCGCGGCCGACCCCTGGCCGAGGCCGAACCGAACCACAAGCTGGCCGCCCCCCGGTGCTTGACCCGCTCGCCGGTCGTCTGTCGCAGCGCCTGGGCGGCCCGACCGAGCTGGTTGGCGCTGCCGTGGACGATGACCGACGGACGACCACGCAGCGACCGCACCGCAGCCACGGTCAGTGGCGTCGGCTCCTGCTCGGGAATCTGGTAGATCGCAACGTCGACGTCGTCGGCGATCTCGTGGTCGAGCGTGAGCTTGGTCTCGACCGCAGCCAGCCCGGCGGCGTTGCGGGCCGAGGTCCGCAACGCCAGCAGGTCGCGGCCCCTGACGTCGATCGACGCCCGCGGTCGAGTCGACGCCAGCAGCGCCGGCAGCAGGCCCTGGCCGGGGTTGACGACCACGATCCGATCGCCCCTCGCCCGCAGCAGCTGCTCGCCGGCCAGCGCCGTCGACCAGCCCGGCGTGTCGAACTCGGGCAGCCCCCACACGGTGGCGGCGCCGAACGACCGCCCCCCGATCTCGAAGTCGCCGGTCCGACGGTCGTAGACGCCCCGGTCGAATGCCGGTCCGGCGACGCCGGCGCCCGGCGCCGGCCGGTAGGCGAGGAACAGGTAGCCCCGGCTGTCCCGACGGATCAGCACCTCGGCATGTTCCTCGACGAGCCGTTCGACCTCCTCGGCGATCCGGTCGATGACGACGACGGCCATCACCCCTTCCGGCGTGAGGTGTCGGGCCCCATCGAGGACGAGCGAGCGGATCGCATCTGGCCCGACCTTGGCCGGCACGTTGGACGCGATCAGGTCGAAGCGGTCGTCCGGCTCGAGCGCATCGAAGCCGAGCGAGGCCAGGCACCGCTCCGGCTCCACGCCGTTCCGCCTGGCATTGCTGGCGGCGAATTCGACCGCCAGCAAGTCCCGGTCGGCCATCGTGACCGTCGCCTCCGGGTTGAGGGCGCCGAGCGTCACCCCGATCGGCCCGTATCCGCAGCCGACATCGAGGATGCGCCCGGAGCGGCCGACCCAGCCGTCTTTGGCCAGCGCCCGGAGCAGCAGTCTGGTGCCGACGTCGACCGAGGCGGTCGAGAACAGACCGTGGCCGACGTCGAACGTCAGGCGGGCGCCGTTCTGGGCGTGGCCGACGGTGCCCTTGCCATGTCCCTGCACCGCCGAGGTCACATCCACGGAGCGCAGGCTACCGCCGGGCCTCGGCCGGGGCGGACGTGCCGCCTCCTCCAGAAAGCCGTCGCTCCCCCGGATCGGCCGTCTCTCCCTCCGAGACGGTCGGGCCTCCGCCCGGGGCAGCCGTGCAACCGACCGGCCACTACGCTGGTCCCGTGCCGACGACCGACGATCGCTCCCGAGCCCCCGACCCGTCCGCTGCGGGGTTCGACCCCGAACTCGACACCGCCTCGGGATCCCGGGGGCCCATCGTTCGTCTCGGCCGAGGCCTCGCCGCCGTTGCCGTGATCGCCAGCTTCGGGGTGTGGGCCTACGCCTACTCGGGGTTCGCCGACCGCCCGCCACCCGACCTGCTCGAGGACATCGATCTGGCCGTCCGGGCCGAGGCGGTCTGCGCCGCTGCGGTCGCCGACGTCGAGGCGATGCCGGGGGCCCAGGACGCCGTCGACGAGCTCGACCGCTCCCGTCAGGTCCTCGCCTCGACCGACCGGTTCGAGGCCATGGTCGCCGACCTGGAGGGGCTCGACGTCGTCGCGGCCGACGATCGGGTCATCATGACCGGTTGGCTCGGCGACTGGCGGACGCTGCTCGACGACCGCCGCCGCTACGCCGCGGCCGTGGCCGACAACCCGGAGGCCACCTTCTTCCTCACCAACGTTGCCCCCGGTGAGCGGCTCGATCGCCGTCTGACCCGGGTGGCCGATGTCAACCGGATGTCGTCGTGTGGCGCGCCGACCGATGTCGGCTGACGGGCCGCCGATCGACCCTCCGCCAACGATCTCGCCCGCCACCGACTCGACGGACCCCGCCGGGTCGACCCTCACCATCGCCGGTGGCCGGCTCCTTCCCGATACGGGCGACGGGCCGGGGCCAACCGACGTCCGGCTGACCGGCGATCACATCGCCACGGTCGAGGCCAGCGCCCCGGCCGAGGGTCCGACATTCGACGCCAGGGGACTGTTCGTCGCCCCCGGCTCCATCGACCTGCAGATCAACGGCGGTCACGGCATCGATCTGTGGTCGGACCCCGGCGGACTCTGGGAGCTGGCCAGACGGCTCCCCCGCCACGGGGTCACGAGCTTCTGTCCGACGATCGTCAGCGGCCCGCCCGAGCGGGTCGATGCCGCCAGGCGCGCCCTGTCCGAGCGGCCGGGCGACGGCGCGGGACGGGCCGAGCCGCTCGGGTTGCACCTGGAGGGGCCGATGCTGGCCGAGGATCGGCGGGGGGCGCACGACCGCCGGCACCTCCGGGCGGCCGACGTCGAGCTCGTGTCGGACTGGTCCCTCGACGGTGGGGTCCGGCTCGTCACGCTGGCGCCCGAGCTCCCCGGCGCCCTCGACGTCATCGCTCACCTCCGGTCCCGGGGCGTCACGGTCGCTGCGGGCCACACCGAGGCCACGGCCGAGCAGGCGGCAACGGCCGAGGCGGCCGGCGTGGCCATGGTGACGCACCTGTTCAACGCCATGGCGCCGCTGCACCACCGGGATCCGGGACTGCTCGGCCATGTCCTGGCCGGCGGTGAACTCGTCGCCGGGTTGATCGCCGATGGCATCCACGTCGACCCGACCGTCGTCGCCGTCGCGGCCCGAGCGCTCCTGCCCGACCGCCTGGTCCTCGTCAGCGACGCCGTGGCGGCCATGGGGCTGCCGGCTGGCACCCACCGCTTCGGTGACCGTGAGGTCGTGTCCGACCCGGAGGGGGTGAGACGGCCGGACGGGACGCTGGCCGGCTCGAACCTCACGCTCGACGCCGCCGTCCGCAACCTGCGTTCGTTCACCGGCTGCTCGGCGGCCGACGCCGTGCGGTGCGCCACCGCCAACCCGGCCCGGGTCCTCGGCGTCGACGACGAACGGGGCCGGCTCGCTCCCGGCACGCTCGCCGATCTCACCCTGCTCGACGCCGAGCTGAAGGTGGTGGCGACCGTCTGTCGTGGGCGGCTGGCCCACGTCGCCCCGACGGCGGCCTGGCGACTCAGCGAAGCGCTCGAACCACCGTCAGGGCCCGGCTGACGGCTCGCACCAGATCCGGCGAGCCCGTCACCGCGGGATCGTCGGCATCGACCCAGCGTGCGCCGAGCGCCTCGTGGTTGTGGGCCACGGTGGCCCCCTCGGGTGCGACGGCGGCGAAGCGGAGATCGAGGTGGAGGTGCTCGGGCTCGCCCGGACGGGCGGGGATGGCGTGGATGTCGAGGTCGATGGCCGGCAGCACCAGCCGCAGACCAGCCAGCCCGGTCTCCTCGGTCGCCTCACGCCAGGCCACCCCGGCCAGGTTGCCGTCGCCGTCGGCGTGGCCGCCGGGCTGGAGCCAGCGGTCGAGCTTGGCGTGGTGCAGCAGTAGGGCACGCTCACCGGCGGCGTCGATCACGAACGCCGACCCGGTCAGGTGGCCCTGCAGGCACGATCGGTGCAGCGCATCCGGGTGGGTGCCGGCGAAGTCGATGACCCGACGCCTGGCCCGACCACGCTCGGCCTCGATGACGGCGCCGCCCACCTGGCGGATGGCCTCGGCGAGGTCGTCCGGCCGGTCGGCCAGCTCGGGGGAGCCCGGCTCGGCCAGTGTGAACGGAGATGCGGGCGATTCCACCGGCCGGATCCTACCGGGCGGCTACCCGGTCGCCGGTGCTGGTCGGTTGCCCTGGCCGAAGCCGGGTGGCCGTGGCCGGCTCACGTGCGGGTTGCCGGCGGCGGCGAACCGCCAACGCCGCTCCACCGCCTTCGTGATACCGATCCGGGGCCCGTCGACCACCGGCGCCCGATCGACCGTCGGGGCGGCGAGGAGCCGGACCGGGCTGTCGGCGGCCAACAGCTCGACCCCGTCGTGCCCGCCGTGGATCCCGAGGGCGGCGCAGAGCTTGCCCGGCCCCGACGCCAGGTCGGTGACCGCCCGCGCCTTCGGCCGATCGGGCCACATCAGCTCGATGCCGTCGAGCGGTTCCACCGCACGGACCAGGACGGCGCCGGCCACACCGTCGCGACCGCACACGATGTTGGCGCACCAGTGGACGCCGTAGCTCCGGTACACGTACAGGTGGCCGGCGGGTCCGAACATCACGCCGTTGCGCGGCGTCTGACCGCGGTAGGCGTGGCTCGCGGCGTCGTTCTCCGCCTCATAGGCCTCGACCTCGACGATGCGGCCGGACCGGCGGGTCGGGCCGGACCCGACCTCCAGCACCGCACCGAGCAGTTCGGGGGCCGCCGCCAGCGGCCGCCAGGCGAGCAGCTCGGCGAGGCCGACGTCGGGCCCAGCCGCCCGTTTGCGGGCGGTCACGGTCGGCGCTCGCCCCGCCTCAGCCGGCGGCCTGGCCGGACGCCTCGGCCAACCGGGTCCGATCGGCGGCGATCCGTTCGGCCAGTCGATGCAGCTGGGCGGCCACCGGAGCCGTCCCGGCACCGCCGGGACTGTTGCGCCTGGCCAGGGCCGCTCCCGGCTCGAAGAGCGCGGCGACCCCGGTCTCGCCGGCGCCAGCGTCGTCACCGACGCCGACATCGATCGTGAGCCCGGCGAACTCCGGCGAGGCGGCCACGGCCTCGGCCAGCGTGACCGTGCCCTGGAGGGCCTGGCGGACGAGGGCCCCGACCACGGCGTGGGCCTCCCGGAACGGCCGGCCCGACTCGACCAGGATCTCGGCCAGGTCGGTGGCCAGGGCGGTCTGGTCATCGGCTGCGGCGGCCATGACCTCGGTCTCGAAGGTGGCGGTGGCCACCATGCCGCCGAAGGCGCTCAGGGCGAGGCCGATCTGGTCGACGGCGTCGAACAACGCCTCCTTGTCCTCCTGGAGGTCCCGGTTGTAGGCCAGCGGCAGTCCCTTGAGCGTCGTCAGCAGGCCGGTCAGGTGGCCGATGAGCCGGCCAGACTTGCCCCTGGTCAGCTCGGCGATGTCGGGGTTCTTCTTCTGGGGCATCATCGACGACCCGGTGGCGAACGTGTCGTCGAGGGTCAGGAACCCGAACTCCGACGACGACCACAGCACGACCTCCTCCCCCATCCGACTCAGGTGGACCCCGAGGAGCGAGAGGGCGAAGAGGGTCTCGGCCACGAAGTCGCGGTCGCTGGTGACGTCGAGGGAGTTCTCGAACACCGCCCCGAAGTCGAGTTCGGCGGCGTTGCCGGCGGGGTCGAGGGGCAGCGACGAGCCGGCCAGGGCGCCGGCCCCGAGGGGCGACACGTCGATGCGGCGCCTGGCGTCGAGCAGGCGGTCGACGTCGCGGGAGAACGCCCAGGCGTGGGCCGCCAGGTGGTGGGCCAGGGGCACCGGCTGGGCTCGCTGGAGGTGGGTGTAGCCGGGGAGGTAGGCGTCGCCGACTTCCCCGGCCCGGTCGAGCAGCATCGCCTGCAGGTCGAGGACCCTCCCCGCCAGCTGGTCGACGGCGTCACGGACCCACAGCCGGAAGGCGGTGGCGATCTGGTCGTTGCGGCTACGGCCGGTGTGGAGCTTGCCCCCGGCGGGGCCCGCCAACTCGGTGACCCGACGCTCGATGGCGGTGTGGATGTCCTCGTCGGACGGCTCGGCCACGAACCCGCCCCCGGTGAGCTCTTCGCCGGTCGTGGTCAGGGCATCGAGGATGGCGTCGCGCTCATCGTCGGTCAGCAAGCCGACCCTGGCCAGGCCCCGCACGTGGACCTTCGAGGCCCGCACGTCGCAGGCCGCCAGGCGGATGTCGAACGACAGGCTCTCGGTGAAGGCGAGCAGCGCCTCGTCTGGGCCGTCCTCGAACCGCCCGTGCCACAGGGTCCTCGCTGCGTCCCCCGATGGGGCGCTCACGACGCCGACCCCCGTTTCCGGGCCAGGTTGCGCAGCCGGAGGGCGTTGAGCTTGATGAAGCCATCGGCGTCGGCCTGGTCGTACACGCCACCGTCGTCTTCGAAGGTGGCGATCGCCTCGTCGAACAGCGAATCGTCGGACCGGCGCCCGACGACATCGACGTTGCCCTTGTAGAGCTTCACCCGAACGGTGCCGTTCACGGCGGCCTGGGTGGCGTCGATCGTGGTCTGCAGCAGCTCCCGCTCGGGGCTCCACCAGTACCCGTTGTAGATGATCGAGGCGTAGCGTGGCATCAGCTCGTCCTTGAGGTGGGCCACCTCGCGGTCGAGCGTGATCGACTCGATGGCCCGGTGGGCCCGCAGCATGATCGTGCCCCCCGGGGTCTCGTAGGCGCCGCGGCTCTTCATGCCCACATACCGGTTCTCGACGATGTCGAGCCGGCCGATGCCGTTGGCCCCGCCGACCTGGTTGAGGTGGGCCAGCACCTCGGCCGGGGTCATCGGCTGGCCGTCGATGGCCACGATGTCGCCGGCCCGGTAGTCGAGCTCCAGGTAGGTGGCTTCGTTCGGAGCGGCCTCGGGGCTGACCGACCAGCGCCACATCTCGGCCGGCGGCTCGGTCCACGGATCCTCGAGCGGACCGCCCTCATAGGAGATGTGCAGCAGGTTGGCGTCCATCGAGAACGGCGACTTGGCCCCTCGGGACATCTCGATGGGGATGTCCCGGTCGGCGGCGTAGGCCAGGAGCTTCTCCCGGCTCAGCAGATCCCACTCCCGCCACGGGGCGATGATGCGGATGCCCGGCTCGAGGGCGTAGGCGCCGAGCTCGAAGCGGACCTGGTCGTTGCCCTTGCCGGTGGCGCCGTGGCTGACGGCGTCGGCCCCCTGCTCGCGGGCGATCTCGACGAGCCGCTTGGCGATCAGCGGCCGGGCGATCGAGGTTCCGAGCAGGTACTCACCCTCGTAGATCGTGTTGGCCCGGAACATGGGGAAGACGAAGTCCCTCACGAACTCCTCGCGGAGGTCGTCGATGTAGATGGCGCTCTCGGGTACACCCATGGCCAGCGCCTTCGACCGGGCGGGCTCCAGCTCCTCGCCCTGGCCGAGGTCGGCGGTGAAGGTCACCACCTCACAGCCGTAGGTCTCCTGGAGCCAGCGCAGGATGACCGAGGTGTCGAGCCCGCCCGAGTAGGCCAGCACCACCTTCTTCACGTCGCTGGTCCCATCGGGGATGGAGGCATTGGCAGCAGAGGTCACGGGGGCTCCGTTCCGGGAGGTCGGGTGGCGGTGGGCGGTTGGTTGGCGGGTTCGGGATCGTCAGTCGGTGACGAGGCCGGCCAGGTCGGCCAGGTCGCGGGCCAGGTCCGGTCCGTCACCCTCGGTGGCGATCGCCAGCAGGGTATCGTCGCCGGCCACCGTGCCGAGCAGGCGGGGTTGGCCCGACCGGTCGAGGGCCGAGGCGACGACGTGGGCCGAGCCTGGCGGCGTCCGCAGCAGTACCAGGTCACCCGAGCGGGCCACCTCGACCAGCCACTCCCCCAGCACCCGGCGAAGGTGGTCCTCGGGGGCGACCTGGTCGGTCGGCAACTCGGGGATGGCGTACACGGTGGCCCCGCCTGGCACCCGGACCTTGATCGCCCCGAGCTCCTCCAGGTCACGCGACGCCGTCGCCTGGGTCGCCACGATGCCGGCCTCGGCCAGCAGGTCGACCAGCTGGGCCTGGCTGGTCACCGCCTCGTCGGCCAGGATCCTGGCCACCCGGTGCTGGCGCTGGGTCTTGCCTGCGGTCATGCGCGACTCAGACGCCAGACGCCGGGGCGCCGACCGGACCGCCCGGGTTGACCGAGCAGATCCAGTGCAGCGCCGACCTGGCCGCATGCAGCCGGTTGGTGGCCTGGGCCCAGATCCGACTCTGGGCGCCATCGAGCACGCCGTCGGTCGCCTCCTCGTTGCGGTGGGCCGGCAGGCAATGCAGGAACACCGCGGCCGGGTTGACCGCCATCAGCTGCTCGTCGACCGAGTAGCCCTCGAAGGCCTTGAGCCGCTCGACCCGCTCGGCTTCCTGCCCCATCGAGACCCACGTGTCGGTGTAGACCACGTCGGCGTCCTTGACCGCGTCCTCGGGCCGGTCGACGTACTCGATGGTCACGCCGGCCGCGGCCAACCGATCGAGGTCGACCTCGGCGAAGCGGTGGCCGGGGGGCGACGACACCCGGACGGTCCCACCGAGCATGCCGACGGCGAGGGCGAGCGACCGGGTCACGTTGTTGGAGTCGCCGACGTAGGTCACCGTCTGATCGGCGACCGGGCCGAACTCCTGCTCGATCGTGAGCACGTCGGCGATGGCCTGCAGCGGGTGGGCCCCGTCGGACAACAGGTTGACGACCGGGACCACCTCGAGGCCGGCCATCTCCTCGAGCAGCCCGTGGTCGAAGACACGGGCGCAGATCGCCCGGTGGTAGCAGCCGAGGGTGCGGGTCACGTCGGCGACCGACTCGCGGGTGCCGATGCCGATCTCCTCACTGGTGATGTACACGGGGTGACCGCCGAGTTGGACGACCGCCAGCTCGGTCGAGTTGCGGGTCCGGGCCGACGGTTTCTCGAAGTAGCAGGCCACCCCCTGCCCGGCGAGCAGCGGGTCGAGGTCGGAGGCGGCGACCTTGGCCAGATCGACGATCCCCCGCAGCTCCTCGGCGGTCAGGTCGTCGATCTCGAGGAGGTGACGCAGGCCGGTCACGAGGAGGCCTCCTGCCGGTTGGCCGCCCGCTCCTCGGCCAAGACGGAACCGAGGATCGCCATGGCCTCGGCGATGTGGGCCGGCTCGATGATGAGCGGCGGGGCCAGGCGGATGGCGGTCGGGGTCACGCCGTTGACCACGAGGCCACCGGCCAGGCAACGTGAGGCCACCGACCTGGCATCGAGGCCGTCGAGCTCGGCCGCCAACAGCAGACCGAGACCACGGACCGCGACCACGTCGGGCAGCGCAAGCAGCGCAGCGGTGAGTTGCTCGCCTGCCTCCCGGGCCCGGGCCGGGGCGTCGATCGCCTGCATCGTCTCCAGGACGGCCCTGGCCGCCGATGCGGCCAGGGGCTGGCCGCCGTAGGTGGTGGCGTGGTCGCCTGGCTGGAACGCCGACGCCACCTCGGGCTTGGCCCAGCAGGCGCCGATCGGCATCCCGTTGCCGAGCGCCTTGGCCATGGCGATCACATCCGGCGACACGCCGAAGTGCTGGAACCCGAACCACCGCCCGGTCCGTGCGAGGCCGGTCTGGACCTCGTCGACCATGAACAGGATCCCCCGCTCCCGGCACAGGGCCTCGACCCCCTGGAAGTACTCGGCGCTGGCCGGGTTGACGCCACCCTCGCCCTGGACCGGTTCGAGGAACACGGCCCCGACGGTCTCGTCGAGGTTCTTCTCCAGTTCGGCGAGGTCGTCCCAGATCACGTGACGGAAGCCCTCGGGGAGCGGCTGGAACGCATCCCACTTCTGGGGCTGGCCGGTGGCGGCCAGCGTCGCCAAGGTCCGGCCGTGGAAGCTCTGGAAGGCGCAGACGACCACGTGGCGGCCGGGCCCGGCGTAGCGCCTGGCCAGCTTGATCGCCGCCTCGTTGGCCTCGGCCCCCGAGTTGCAGAAGAACACCTGCCCACCGAGCGGGTTGCCGTCACCGACCAGGCGGTCGAGCGCCGTGGCCACCGGACCGTTGTGCTCGGTGCCGTAGAGGTTGGAGACGTGGAGCAGGCGCGACGCCTGCGCCGACACCGCGGCGGCGATCGCCGGGTGGGCGTGGCCGAGGCTGGTCACCGCCAGACCCGAGAGGAAGTCGATGTGACGCTTCCCGTCGCCGTCCCACAGGTAGGGCCCCTCGCCGCGGAGGAACTCGACCGCCGGGGGGTTGTAGGTCGGCATGAGCGGTGAGCGCTCCTCCGCTGCGACCTCGGTGTGGTCCCGGGCACCGGCCTGATGGCCCGAGGCGGTTGCGGATTCAGTCATGACGGTCTCCGTTCGGGGAGGTCGGGTCGGGGTTCGGGGTGATCATGGTGCCGATACCGGCGTCGGTGAACAGCTCGAGCAGGAGCACGTGGGGCACCCGACCGTCGAGCAGGTGGGCGCTGGCGGCGCCGGCTTCGACCGCCTCGATGCAGGACCGAACCTTGGGGATCATGCCACCGGAGATCGTGCCGTCGTCGATGCCGGCTTCCAGGTCGGCGACGGTGGCCCTGGCCACCAGCGTCGCCGGGTCGTCGAGGTCGCCCATCAGACCGGGCACGTCGGTGAGGAACACCACCTTCTCGGCCGCCAGGGCACCACCGAGGGCGCCGGCGACGGTGTCGGCGTTGATGTTCAGCGACTGCCCCCCGTCGTCGACACCGATCGAGGAGACGACCGGGATCATGTCCTGGGACAGCAACCCCTGGACGATGCCGGGGCTGACGGCGACGACGTCGCCGACGAGGCCGAGCTCGGGATCTCGGACCCTGGCCTGGATCAGTCGCCCGTCCTCACCCGACATGCCGACGGCGTAGGCGCCGTGACGGTTGATGTGGCTGATGATGTTGCGACCGACCTTGCCGACCAGCACCATCCTGGCGGCGTCGAGCGTCTCGGCGTCGGTGACCCGGAGCCCGTCGCGGAACACGGTCTCCTTGCCGAGGCGGGTGAGCAGGTCGCCGATCTGGGGTCCGCCGCCGTGGACGACCACCGGGCGGAGCCCGACCGAGCGCAGCAGCACGATGTCGGCGGCGAAGGTGGCCAGCACGTCGTCGTCGACGATGGCGTTGCCGCCGAGCTTGACCACCACGATGGCGCCCCGGAACCGTTGCAGGTACGGCAGGGCCTCGAGGAGGGCCCGGGTCCGCAGCTCGGGCGAGTAGCCCCGATCGCCGGCGGTGGCCGTGGCGGGGGTCTGGGCCGCGGCTGGGGTCCGGGCCACAGCGGCGGTGGTCTGATCCGCAGCGGGGGTCTGGGCCGTGGCGGCGGTCGCGGTCCTGGCCCCGGTGGCGGCGGCATCGGTGGCGTTCACGGGTAGAGCCCCACGGTGGCGAGTCCGGTGGTCTCGGGTTGTCCGGTTGCGATGTTGGCGCACTGGATGGCCATGCCAGACGCGCCCTTCATCAGGTTGTCGAGGGCCCCGATGCCGAACACCAGGCCGGTCCGGGGGTCGACCCGGCCGGTGAGGTGCACCGCATTCGAGCCGGTGACCGCCTTGGTCTCCGGGCTGCGCTCGTCGACGACGATGAACGGTTCGTCGGCGTAGAAGTCGCTCATCGCCTTGAGCACGTCGTCTGTGGTGATCCCGGGTGCTGCCGGACGCCCGTAACACGAGGCCAGGATCCCCCGGTTGGTCGGGACGAGGTGGGGGGTGAACAACACCGAGGCCGACCGTCCGGTCGACTGGTGCAGCGCCTGCTCGATCTCCGGCGTGTGGCGATGGGTCAGCAGGCCGTAGGCCGTGACGTTCTCGTCGACCGTGCAGAACGTGGTGTTCGGCTTCGGCGGCCGGCCGGCGCCGCTCACGCCGGTGATCAGGTTCACGACGAGGCCGTCCGGCTCGACGAGTCCGGCGTCGAGGAGCGGGGCCAGGGTCAGCGTGGCCGTGGCAGCGTTGCAACCGGTGGCCGCGATCAGATCGGCGCCGGCGATCCGATCACGGAACAACTCGGGCAGGCCGTAGACGGATCGCTCCAGCAACTCGGGACAGGAGTGCTCGGCGCCGTACCACGTCGGGTAGAGCCCGGGGTCGTCCAGCCGGAAGTCGGACCCGAGGTCGACGATCGTGCCGACCCGATCGACCAGTGCGGGCACGACCCCCATGCTGACGCCGTGGGGCAGACCGCAGAAGGCGACGTCGGCCCCGGCGACCGACGCCGGGTCATAGGCGTCGAACACGCGGTCGCCGTAGGCCAGGGCCAGGCTCGGGTAGAGGTCGGCGATGCGGGTGCCAGCCATCGAATCGCCGGTGGCGACGGTGAGCTCGAAGCCCGGGTGGCCGGCCAGGAGGCGAAGCAATTCGGCCCCGGTGTAGCCGGAGGCGCCGACGATGGCGACGGTCAGCGGTGGTGGATTGGCGGAGTCCATCGTGAAACTATACAGCACCAACGATAGTTATGCAGCGATTTGTCGCTCCGCCGGTTCCCGCCGCCCTCGCTACCGGCTGAACACGTACTCCCGGAGCGTCGGATCGGGGCTCTCGCCCCCGCTGTAGGTGAGCACGGCGAAGCTCGCGACCCGCGGATCCCCCTCGTCGGTGAACTCGTGCGGCCCGGCGAGCCCGTCGTAGTCGATGTCGCGACCACGGGCCAGGAGCCGCTGGCACTCGGCGAAGTCGAAACAGCGCTCCCCGTCGCGGGTGACCTCGACCATCGCCGCGGCCAGGTCCGGTCCCGAGGTGGCCCCGCTGCTCTCGGCGGCCAGGGCGGCGATGACGACGGCGTCGTAGCTCTCCGGCGCGAAGCGGAAATCAGCCACGCCGAGCCCATCGAGTCGGGTGGTGAACGGAGACAGCGGCGCAAGATCGATCTGGGGCAGCACCGACCGGTAGCCGTCGAGCAC
The DNA here is from genome assembly GCA_039195375.1 of Actinomycetota bacterium. GTDB lineage: Bacteria > Actinomycetota > Acidimicrobiia > Acidimicrobiales > SZUA-35 > JAHELU01. The sequence continues at coordinate 17,265 of JBCCVL010000054.1, read as the reverse complement.
CGACGGCTCGGCGAACAACACCGCATTGGCGTCGACCCCGAAGATCGGCGTCCCGTCTGCGTTCGGTCCGACTCCGAGCTCCTGGAGCCCGGCCAGCAGGGTCGCCGTCTCGTCGAACCCGACGATGACGATGGCCTCGGCGCCGGCATCGGCGGCCTGCTCGACCACCTCGTCGAGCGACCCGGTCGGGTCGTAGGCCAGGTCCAGGGTGACGACCCCGCCGAGTTGGGCGTAGCGGAAGCCGATGTTGTCGGCCAACGTGGTCCCGTACGGCTCGTCGATGTGGAGCAGGGCCAGACGGTCGAAGCCGGCGTCGCTCACGATCTGGCCGGTCACGTACGCGGTGTTGACGTCGGTCGCCGCGGTCCGGAAGTAGATGCCGTCGGTGTCGAGATCGGTGAGATCCGTCGAGGTCGCCGACGGCGAGACGAACACCAGTGCGCCGTCGTCGACCTCTCCGAGCACGACCCGGGAGCCGCCGGTCGTCATCGGGCCGACGACGACGTCGACGCCGCCGCCGAGGAAGCGCCGGGTCTCGGACAGGATCATGGCCTCGTCGACGCTCCCGGAGTCGCCGACGACCAGCTCGACGTCTCGGCCGAGCACACCTCCGGCGGCGTTGATGTCGCCGATCGCGAGTTCGATGGCGGCCGCCGGGGCCACTGCGAGCGAGGCGAGGTCGCCCGTCGCCGGGAGCAGGGTGCCGATCGTCAACGGCTCGTCGGCGACCACCGGTCCATCGGTGACCGCAGGATCGTCCGTGGCCTCGGGACCCTCGGGGTCTTCGGGCTCCTGCGAACCGCCATCGTCGTCGGTCGGCTCGTCCGTCGCTGCGTCGAGCTCCTCGACGGCGGCCGGCGACGCGGCGTCGTCGTCTCCGGAGCCACCGGCCGCCAGCAGCCCAACCGCAGCGGCAACGGCGACCACCGCCGCAGCCACTGCGCCGGCGACGACCATCGGGCGAGCCCGACCGGAGCGGTCGCCCCCCGCATCGGTCGCACCCGGGTCGTCGACCGGCGCCGTCGACGGCGGTGGCCACGACGAGGGCGGCTCGCTGAATGGCGACGGGCTGGCCGTACCGGCCGGCGCCGACGGTGGTGCGATCACCCGTGTCGAGTCGCCGCCGGCCGACGCCTGTGGTGCCCGCCCATCGACCAGCATCGCCGTCGGGGTCATCCCCAGCCGGCCTTGGCCATCGGCCAGCGCCGCCCCGAACGCCCCGGCGGTCGGGGTTCGACCGGACGGGTCCTTGGCCATCGCCGCAGCGACGACGCTCGCCACCGGCGCCGGGACCAGCCGCCCGTCCATGGCCGGCGGTGGCTCGGACGTGATCCGGGCCATGATCTGGATGAACGACTCGTCCTCCGGGCGGACGAAGGCCGGCGCACCGGTCAGCAGCTCGTACAGGGTCGACGCCAGCCCGTAGACGTCTGACCGGGCATCCGGGCGCTCGGCGCCGAGGATCTCCGGGGCCGCATGGGCCAGGCTGGCGGTGATCGTGCCGCTCCTGGTCTCGTGACCACCGTGCATCCTGGCGATGCCGAAGTCGGCCAGCTTCGGTTCGCCCAGGTTCGAGAGCAGGATGTTCGCCGGCTTGATGTCACGATGCACGATCCCCGCCCGGTGCGCGGTCTCGAGGCCACCGGCGATCTGGATCGCCAGCGTCGTGGCCCGGGGCCACGGGATCGGCCCGGTGGCCTCCAGCCGGTCGGCCATCGAACCCTGTTGGCAGAACTCCATCACCAGGAAGGGCTCGTCGTCGTCGGTCCGACCGCTGCGATGGACGTTGACGATGTGGGGATGCCCGGAGAGCGAGCCGAGTGCCAGCCGCTCCCGCTCGAAACGCCGCTGCGCATCATCGCCACGCAGTGGCGGCAGCACCTTGACCGCCACGGTCCGCCCGAGCTCGGCCTCGACGGCGCGATAGACGACACCGAAGCCGCCCCGGCCGATCTCGACCATCTCCTCGAGCCCGGCGATGGTGGGTCCAGGCACGTGCCGAGGCTAGCCCACGGGTGGCGAGCCGGCGCCGACCCGGACCGTCGCCGCGGCCGTGTAGTATCCTGTCGCTTCCGTGGGCCAGGTGACCGGTGCGGCCGGAGACGTCGGCGGGAACGGGAGCGATCGAGGGGTCGAGGAGACCCCGCCAGCGGGCACGGGCCCGCCGGTTGAGTCGACGCTCGTCGGCGTGTGTGGCGGTTCTGGTTCGGGGAAGACCACCCTGGCCCATCGGCTTGTCGAGGCCCTCGGTGCAGACCAGGCGATCTGCCTGAGCTTCGACTCGTACTACCGGGACCTGGCCGAGCTCTCTGTCGAGGAGCGGGCGCAGGTGAACTTCGACCACCCCGACTCGCTCGACGTGGCCATGTTGGTCGACCACCTCCGGCTGCTGCGGGGCGGTCGGGAGATCGCCGTCCCCCACTACGACTTCGTCAACCACACCCGGTCGGCCGACATCGACCTGGTCGAGCCCCACCGGTACGTGATCGTCGAGGGGATCCTGCTGTTCGCGTTCCCCGAGATCCGAGCCGAGCTCGACGTGCTCGTGTTCCGCCAGTGCGACGAGGCGACCCGGGCCGAGCGTCGCCTCAGGCGAGACGTGACCGAGCGGGGCCGGTCACCGGAGTCGGTACGCCAGCAGTGGGCTACGACGGTGCAGCCGATGCACGAGCTGCACGTCGAGCCCTACGCCCGCCACGCCGACGTCGTCACCACCCAGGACCAGGAGCTGGACGCCATCGTGGCCAGGCTCGCCGGTTCCCTGCGATCGACGCCGAGCCGGGCGTCGTAGCCGCCGGCCCCCGCCGGGCCGGCGACGACAGCCGGACCCAGCCGAATCTGGACGCGGCCGAATCTGGACGCGGCCGGATCTAGACGCGGCCGGCGGCCTCGGCGGCCTCGATCGCTCGGGTGAGCTGGCCGTCGACGATGGCGAGACCGGCATCCCAGAACGACGGGTCGGCCAGGTCACAGTCGACCATCGCCGCCAGCTCCTCGGGCGAGCGGGAGCCGCCGGCCCGGAGCAGATCGAGGTAGGACGGCACGAATCCGTCGCCCTCGGCCTCGTAGCGGGCGTACACCGACAGCGCCAGCAACTGCCCGTAGGCGTAGGCATAGACGTAGCCGGGCGTTCCCATGAAGTGCGGGATGTACGACCACCAGGTGGCGTAGTCGTCGGTCAGCTCCACCGAGTCGCCCATCATGTCCCGCTGACTGTCGATCCACAGCTCGCCGAAGCGCTCGACCGACAGCTCGCCGACCTCGCGTCGCTCGGTGTGGCACGCGTGCTCGAACCGGTTCATCGCCACCTGCCGGAACACGGTGGCGATGGCGTCGTCGACCGCCGAGGCGAGCAGGGCGAACCGCTCCCCCGGGTCGTCGATCATCTCGACGAGTCGATTGTTGGTCACCGTCTCACCGAACACCGAGGCGGTCTCGGCCAGGGTGAGCGGGGTGCTCTGATGGAAGATGCCCTGCTCGCGGGCCAGGTAGCCGTGTACGCCGTGACCGAGCTCGTGGGCCAGGGTCAGGACGTCGCGCGAGCGGCCCGTCCAGTTCAGGAGCACGTAGGGATGATGGTCGGGCACCGCATACGCGCAGAAGGCGCCCGGCTGCTTGCCCGGCCGTACCGGGGCGTCGATCCACCGCTCGTCGATGAAGCGACCGACGATGTCGGCCAACTCGGGTGAGAACGACCGGTAGGCGTCGCGGACCACGTCGGTCGCCTCGGTCCACCCCACCTCACGCTGGCCGTCTGCGACGGCCGCCATCCGGTCGTAGTCGGCCAGCCGCTCGACGCCGAGCGCCTTGGCCTTCAGCGTGTACCACCGCTGGGGGATGTCGTAGCGGGCGACGACGGCGGCGATCAGGGCCTCGACTGAGGCGTCGGTGGCCTCGTTGGCCAGGTTCCGGCTGGAGACCCAGCTCGGGTAGCCCCGCAGCCGATCCTGGACGGACTTGTCGAGCAGGAGGGTGTTGTAGATGAAGCCCCTCGTCCGCAGTCCGGGAGCGAGGCCATCGGTCACGGCCCTCGCGGCGATGGCCCGGGTCGGGCGGTCCGGGTGCTGGAGCAGCGACAGGCCCTCCTCGAGCGGCGCCGTCCTGGTCGGCCCGTCGGCCGGCAGATCAGCGGCGCTGTCGTGGCCGCCGAGGTCCTCGGGCAGCTCGACGGTGATGGCCGAGGTCTGCTCGGAGAAGAGGCGGACCCAGGCCGAGGCGCCCGACACCGACGTCTCCAGCAGCACCGTCTCCTCGGCCTCCGACAGCAGGTGGGGTCGGGTGCGACGCAGCTGCTGGAGGTGGTGGCGGCAGAAGTCGAGGCGCTCGTCGGCCAGGACCCGCTCGGCGTGCTCGTCGTCGGTGGCGGCGAACTCCAGGTCGACGAAGACCAGCCCCGAGGCGATGGAGGTCGACGCCTCCTCGATGCGCTGCATCGCCGCCCCCCGCTCGGGGTCGGCGGTGTTCTCGGTGAACCGCAGCATCCCGTAGTGCCCGGCCCGGCTGACCAGCTCGTTGATCTCGGCCAGCTCGCCCATCAGCTCGGCCAGCTCGTCCGAGCCGAGCTCGCCGACCCGGCCCCGGAAGCGGTCGAGGCCATCGGCGATCTCCCTGGCCCGGTCGAGCAGGGCGTCGGCGGAGTCCTGACCGTCGAGCAGCGGTTCGAGATCCCAGGCGACATCGGCCGCCGTCAGGTCGGCCGTGGTCGGATCGAGGGTCTCCGCGGTGTCGGTGCTTGCGGTGGTCATGGCCCCATTGTGCCAGCGGTGGACCCACCGGCGCGCCTCGGGCAGCCGCTACCCGCGCAGGCTGGCGCCGTGTGCCTTCTCGACGGCGTCGATGCAGCGTTGGCGGACGGCCGCGACCTCGTCGTCGGTGAGCGTGCGGTCCGTGGCCTGCAGCCGGAGCTGGTAGGCCAGCGAGCGCTGCCCCTGACCGAGCTGCTCGGAGCGGAACACGTCGAACAGGCGGACCCACTGGATGAGGCCGTCACCGGCCTTCTTGATCGTGCGGGCGACGTCGGTCGCCGCCACCTGGTCGGGGGTGGCGAAGGCCAGGTCGATGTCGGACGACGGGTAGAGCGGCACCGGCTTCTGGGTCGGCACCGATTCGATGGCGGCCAGGATCGGGGCGACCCGCAGCTCGAACCACGAGGCCCGGTCGTCGACGCCGTACACGTCGAGCACGCGGGGGTCGACCTCGCCAACGGTTCCGAGCACCTTGCCCCGGAACCTGACCTCACCCGCCCGGGTCGGGTGGAGGCCGGGGATCTCGGCGTTGGCAACCGTCAGCCCGGCCAGGCCGAGCTCACCCGCCAGTCGATGGACCTGGGCGACGGCGGCCTCGGCCGCCGTATCGCCCGGCGTGGAGCCGCCGGCCGGATGGCCTGAGGTGATGCCGGCCACCAACTCGAACTCGTCCGGCAGGTCGTCGTCGGACGGGTGGAAGACCGAGCCGAGCTCGTAGAGCCGGACCGGTCCGTTGCGATGGGCCTGGTTGCGGACCACGGCCTTGAGCAGACCGGGGAGCAACGAGGTCCGCAGGACCGACTCGTCGGAGACGAGCGGGTTGGTCAGCGAGATCGATGCGCCGTCGTCGTCGGCGGCGACCAGGCCGGCCCTCGCCAGGTCGTCCGGGGCGAGGAACGGCATCGGCATGGCCTCGCTGTAGCCGGCGCCGAGCAGGGCCTGGCGCAGCCGGCGACGACCGGCCTGGCCCGCAGTCAGGCCCCCGGCCTGGGTCGGGGTCGGGACCCGCTTGCCCGACTTCGAGTAGCCGTGGTGCCGGCCGACCTCCTCGGCGACGTCCTCCTCGATCGAGGCGTCCGGCCGCCAGGACGGCACGGAGACCGACAGGCCATCGGCGGTCGGCGTCGAGGTGAAGCCGATCGGGTCGAGCAGGGCCGCCATGTCGGTGGCCGTCAGGTCGGTGTTGAGGATCAGGTTGATGCGGTCGGTGCGGACCTCGACCGTGGTCGGCGGGGCCAGCCCGCCGTCGACGACCACCGAGCCGGTGGCCACCGTGGCACCACAGATCTCCGCCGCCAGCTCGGCGAACCGGTCGAGGGCCCGCTCGATGCCCATCGGGTCGACGCCGCGCTCGAACCGGGTCGAGGCCTCGGAGCGGAGGTTGAGCCGGCGAGAGGTCCTGGCGATCGTCATCCGATCCCAGACCGCAGCCTCCAGCAGCACGTCGGTCGTCGAGGCGCTGATCTCGGTCGAGGCGCCGCCCATGACACCGGCAAGGCCGATCGGGGTGTCCATGCCGTCGACGATCAGGCCGTCGGCCGCCGTCAGGTCCCGCTCGGCGTCGTCGAGGGTCACCAGCCGCTCGCCGTCGCGGGCCATGCGAACGCCGAGCTTGCCGTCGCCAACCAGTCCGAGGTCGTAGGTGTGGTTCGGCTGGCCGAGCTCGAGCATCACGTAGTTGGAGATGTCGACCACCGAGTTGATCGGACGCATGCCGGCCGCCACCAGGCGGGCCGCCATCCACGCCGGCGACTCGCCGACGGTGACGTTGCCCAGGACCCGGAGACCGAAGCGGGCGCACAGCTCCGGGGCGTTGATCTCGACCGAGCCCTGCGCGGCGGTCGACGGGTCGCTCTCGGCGAACTTGAGGCTCGGCAACGTGAACGGCACGCCGAGGCGGGCCGCCAGGTCGCGGGTCACGCCGGCCACCGACAGGGCGTCGGGCCGGTTGCCCTCGATGTCGAGGTCGAAGAGCGTGTCGGTGGTCGAGCCGAGGGCGGCGGCGAGCGGTTGGCCGACGGTCAGATCCGCATCGAGGATCAGGATCCCGTCGGCGTCGTCGCCGAGCTCGAGCTCGGTCGACGAGCACAACATGCCGTTCGACCACTCGCCCCGCAGCTTGCGCCTGGCGATCTCCAGACCACCCGGCATCGTGGTGCCGATCGTGGCCAGCGGCACCAGATCGCCGACCGACATGTTGAAGGCCCCACAGCAGATCTGCAGCGCCTCACCGTCGCCGGTGTCGACGTCGACCAGTTGGATCCGGTCGGCCTCGGGGTGGGGTCGGAGGTCGAGGACCTTCGCCACCACGATGCCGTCCCACGTCCGGCCGGTGGCCACGACCTCCTCGACGACCATGCCGAGGTCGGTCATCTGCTCGGCCAGGAACGCCGGCTCACCCTCGATCGGGGCGAACTCTCTCATCCAGGACAGCAGGACCTTCATGGCTGGTGCTCTCTCACTCTCGTGTCGATGGTCGGCCGGGTGGCGGGGTCAGAACTGATGGAGGAAACGAACGTCGTTGGTGTACATCTCGCGCAGGTCGTCGATGCCGAACTTGAGGCTGGCCAGGCGATCGATGCCGAACCCGAAGGCGAAGCCGGTCCAGCGCTCGGGGTCGACCCCGCCGGCCCGCAAGACGTTGGGGTGGACCATGCCGCAGCCGCCGAGCTCGAGCCAGGTGCCGTCGGGACGCTGCACGTCGAACTCCGCCGACGGCTCGGTGAAGGGGAAGTAGTTCGGCCGCAGCCGCGACGTGAACCCCGGCCCGAAGTAGGCGGTGGTGAAGGCCTCGATCGTGCCGGCCAGGTCGGCGAGCGAGATGCCCTCGTCGATCACGAGTCCCTCCAGCTGGTGGAAGACCGGTATGTGGGTGGCGTCGGCGGTGTCGGCCCGGAACACCCGCCCCGGGGCGACCACGTAGATCGGCGGCTCCTGGGCCAGCATCGTGCGGATCTGCACCGGCGAGGTGTGGGTCCGCAGCACCGTCGAGCCGGGCTTGCCGTGATCGGCGTAGATCGTGTCGAACCCGTCGCGGGCCGGGTGACCAGGCGGGATGTTGAGGGCGTCGAAGTTGTGCCAGTCGGTCTCGACCTGGGGACCCTCGGCGATCCGGTAGCCCATGCCGGTGAAGACGTCCTCCAGCTCCTCCCAGGCCTGGGTGACCACATGGGCGTGGCCGACGGTCACATCGGTCGGGACCTCGGTGAGGTCGAGGCGCTCGGCCACGAGCTGGGCCGCCCGCTCGGCCGCCGCCAGCTCCTCGGTGCGGGCCTCCAGCCTGGTCTCGACGGCCCGGCGGACCGTGTTGAGGGCCTGGCCGGCCTCCTTGCGGTCCTCGGGGGCGAGGGTGCCGAGCTGGCGCTGGGCCTGCGACAGCGGAGCGGTCTTGCCGAGCACGGCCGTCTTGGCCGCCTGCAGCTCGTCCACCGTCGTCGCCGCCTCGATGGCGGCGAGCGCCGCCGCTGCGTGGTCTGACAGTTGCTCGATCATGCTCGCTCAGTCCTGCTCGATCCGGTCGATCCCGGCTGGTTCGGCGCCTTCGGCCGCGCGGTCCATTGTGGTCACCTTCTCCCCTGCTGCGGTGGGTGTCCAACGTATTTCTCGTCCGCTGCGCCGACGGCGCCACCAGCGACGGCTCGACGCTGGCGTGCGGCCTCGAAGCAGAGGACGGCCGCTGCGGCGGCGACGTTCAGCGACTCGACGCCTGGCGCCATCGGGATGGTGATGGCGGTGTCGGCGGCGGCCACGATCTCGGGAGCGAGGCCGTGCGGCTCGTTGCCCAACAGGATCGCCGCTTCGGTGAGGTCGGCCCGGTCATGGGCCGAGGCGCCTGCGTCGACGACGGTGGCAACCGACGGGTGGCCGGCCTTGCGCAGGTCGTCGATGAGGGCGGCGGGGTCGTCCGCTTCGGCGACGGGCAGTCGGAACAACGACCCGGCCGAGGCCCGGACCACCTTCGGGGCGAACCGGTCGACGGACCGTCCGGCGACGACCACCCCGACCATGCCAGCCGCTTCTGCGGTACGGAGGACGGTGCCGAGGTTGCCGGGATCCCCGAGCTCCACGGCCACCAGGATCGGCCCAGACGCCGCCAGCACCGATGCGACGCCGGCAGACGGCATGGCCGCAACGGCGGCGAGCGGCCGAGGCGAGACCGGATCGAGCACGGAGGTCAACACCTCGGGATCGACCCGGAACACCTCGGTGTCGTCTCCGATCGACCGGTCCCGTAGCAGGGCACCGAGTTCGGCCTCGTCACCGTAGATCTCCCGGACGGCCACGCCGGCCGTGATGGCGTCACCGACCAGGCGGGGGCCGTCGATGACAAACACCCCTTCGTCGGACCGGGCCCTCGACTTGGCGGTCAGCTTGCGCAGCCGCCGGAGTCGCGGGTTGCTGGCCCCGAGCGACGTTGCCTCCACGAGTCGATGGGCCGCCGTCGGGGACGGCCGTTGCCTAGGCGGCGTCGGCCGATCCGTTGGCCTGTTCGACGAGGGCGGCGAAGGCCGCCGGGTCGTTGACGGCGAGGTCGGCCAGCATCTTGCGGTCGACTTCGATCCCGGCGTTCTTCAGGCCGTTCACGAACCGGCTGTAGGACGTGCCGTTCTGGCGGCATGCGGCGTTGATCCGCTGGATCCACAGGCGGCGGAACTCGCCCTTGCGGGCCCGGCGGTCGCGGAAGGCGTAGTTGCCCGAGTGCATGACCTGCTCGTTGGCGGCCCGTACGCTCCGGCTCTTGTTGCCGTAGTACCCCTTGGCCCGCTCCAGGGTCGTACGACGACGCTTCTTGGAGTGGACCGAGCGCTTGACTCGTGCCATCTGTCTAACTCCTCACTTCTCTCTCGGCTGGCGGTGCAGCAGGTCAGTTCGACAGCAGCTTCTCGATGCGCGGACGATCGGAGGCCGAGACCTCGCTCATGCCCCGCAGGCGACGCTTGCGGCGGCTCGTCTTCTTCTCGAGGAAGTGGTTGAGGTTCTTGCTGCGGCGGGTCACCTTGCCCGAGCCCGTCACCTTGAACCGCTTCTTCGCGCCCTTGTGGCTCTTCATCTTCTTCGACATGACTGTCTCCTGCTACCTGTGTGCACTGCTGGTCTCGGGTGGCGGCCCGGACCGGGACCCGCCAGCCGGTCGATCAGCTCGGATCGGATCCGGCTGCCGGCTGCTCGGTCACCGGTTGCTGGGCGGCCGGTTGCTGGGCCGCAGCGGCCGCCGGTTGCTCCTCGGCCGGTTGCTGGTTCGACTGGTCGCCCCGGTCCCGACGCTTCGGGCTCTTGCCCTTCTTGCCGTCCGGCCCGAGGACCATGGTCATGTTGCGGCCGTCCAGCCGAGGGTAGACCTCGACCTTGGCGTACTCCTCCACCCGCTCGGCGATGTCGTCGAGAATGCGACGCCCGAGCTCGGGATGGGAGACCTCGCGGCCCCGGAACATGATCGTGATCTTGACCTTGTGTCCCTCCTGGAGGAACTTCTCGACCTTGCGGGTCTTGGTGTCGAAGTCGCCGACGCCGATCTTCGGCCGGTACTTCATCTCCTTGACCACCACATTGCTGGCCTTCTTGCGTGACTCCTTGGCTCGCTGCGCCGCTTCGTACTTGTACTTGCCGTAGTCCATGATCCGGACGACCGGCGGGCTGGCCTTGTCGGCCACCTCGACGAGGTCGAGCTCCAGTTCACGGGCCAGCGACAGGGCCTCGGGGATCGGCTTGATTCCCAGCTGATCCCCGTTCGGGCCGATGACGCGTACTTCTCGAGCCCGGATCTTCTCGTTGATCCGAGGCTCTGGCGAGGCTGCTATAGCCGATCACCCCTCATGCAGATGGCTCCACTCCATTCTCGTGTCCCGGCTCGTGTTCGAGCCGTCATCACCGAGAAGAGGCCACCATCCCCGTCGACAGGCCGACGAGGCCCGTGACCGAGGTGAGCGGGTCCGGTGTGACCCGGGACCGCTCGATCTGGTGACCCGGTCGCACCTCGAGGCCGACGGCCGGCTCCCAACGGGAGCGGAGCCTGGAGCCCACGGTGGCCGGGTGGGGCGATGCCCTCTTCCGGTTGTGGAACCAGGGTAACACCGCCCATGCCGGAACCGGCACTCTCGGTGCCGGCTCGGTCCCACGATGGGACTGCGAGCCCGCCCGATCCGGTCGGCGCGGACCGGTGGCCGGACCGAGCCGCCGAGGCGGGCCGACGGGCAGAGCCGAGCCGACGGGCAGAGCCGAGCCGGGCCGTCGGTCGAGCGCCCGCCGCACGGCGAGCGCGGCGATAGCGTGATGGCATGAGCCTATGGACTCCCGATGGTGAGCGCCCGGTGAGCGGCGACCGCCCGGACACCGCCGCCGGCCAGCCGCCGAGTGGGGACACCGCCGCACCGCTGACTCCCGAGCAGGAGGAGCAGGCCAGGGCCGTGGCCAAGGAGCTGGCCGACGCCCGGGCCCGCCTGCTCGAGACCGAGGTCTCGACGGTGCTCACCAACCACGGCCTCGGCATCTACGAGCTGGCCGCCATCCACCTGACGGCCGACGAGCCGAATCTGCCCGAGGCCAAGCTGGCCATCGACGGGCTGGCCGCGCTGGTCGAGGGCTTGGCCGGGCGCCTCGGCCAGGGTGAACCGACGCTGCGGGATGCGTTGCAGCAGGCCCAGATGGCCTTCGTGCAGGTCAGCAGCGCGGTGGACGACGCCGGCGAACCACCTGCCCCGTCCTGACCGCTCCCCCACCTGGCGATGTCCGGTCGGCCGACCTCACCAGGTGTGCCGGTGGTCGACGTCGAGGGTGGCGGTGATCGCGGAACCCGGTCCCGGCCTGGCGAACAGGTAGCCCTGGAGCCGATCGGCCCCCAGCTCGGCCAGCGCCCTTGCCTGTGCCGCGGTCTCCACCCCCTCGGCCACCACGGCCAGATCGAGCGCGGCGGCGAGGGCGATCACGGCGCCGACGACCTTGGCCGCGACCGGGTCGCCGTCGATCCCGGCAACGAGGGTCCGGTCGACCTTCAGGGTCGACACCATCGTCAGGGCCCGCAACCTGGCCGGGTCGACCGCACCGAGGCCGAGGTCGTCGATGGCGAACTCGACGCCGAGCAGCTCGAGCTGACGCAGCACGACGATGGACCGGTCGAGCCGCTCGAGGAGCGGGCCGGCGGCGAGCTCCAGTTGGAGCTGGGCGGCGGGCAGCCCGCTGTCGGCCAGGGCGTTGCGGACGGCGTCGACCAGACCGCCGTCGAGGAGCTGGCCGACCGACACGTTCACGGCGACGGCGATCGGCCGGCCGGCCGCCGCCGACCAGGCCACGGCCTGGCGGCAGGCCTGTTCGAGCACGAGCCCGTCGAGCGCACCCATCAGTCCGGCGTCGGCCGCGACCGGGAGGAACTGGGCCGGGAGGAGCGTGCCCCGCTCGCCGTGCCGCCAGCGGACGAGCGCCTCCAACCGATCGACGCGGCCGGTGGCCACATCGACGACCGGTTGGTAGTGGGCCGTCAGCTGACGGTCGGCGATCGCGGCGCGCAGATCGTGCTCCAGGGCCTGGCGCTCGACGGCCTCGGCTCGATCGGCCCGATCAGCAACGGCCCAGCGTCGACCGTCCTCCCGTGCCCGGGACCGGGCGAGGCTGGCATCGGCGAGGAGACCGCAGGCGTCCATCGATGGGGCGGACTCGACGTCGCCTTGGTGGCGCTCGCCGACGGCGAAGGCCACGCCGACGCGACCGCCGATGACCTGGATGGTGCCATCGGCAAGGGTCATCGGCCGATCGAGGACGTCGACGAGCCGCTCGGCCAGGATCTCCAGGTCCCGGATCGCCGGGAGCCCGGAGGTGACGATCAGGTACTGGTCGGCACCGAGCCGACCGACGGCCTCTGTCGGGCGGAGCGCATGGACCAGGCAGCCGGCGGCTCGGCGCAGCAGCTCGTCGCCGACGGCGTGACCCGCCGTGTCGTTGATCCGGCGGAAGTGCTCGAGCTCACATACCAGGGCGGCGACCACCTCGCCCGGTTGCCGTTCCTCGAGCCGCCGAGCCAGCTCCGCCGTGATCGCCGGACGGGTCGCCAGCCCGGTCACCGGGTCGCGATCGGCCCGTCGCCTGACCCGGTCGACCTCGGTCCTGGCCATGGCCGCCGCGTCGAGGGCGCGGCGAAGGGCCTCGACGAGCACCGCGGTGGTCACGACGGCGACGAGGGCGACGAGCGACGCCGACGGGTCGAGCCGACCCGAGCGCTCCAGCGCCAACAGACCGGCAACGCCGGCTGCCCCGGTCGCGGCCACGATCACGGCCGTCGGAGCCGGCAGCCTCCCGTTCCCGGCGGCGGGTCCGGTCGACGATGCGACGTCGCTCGACTGGCGGCCGGTCGGTGAGCGTCGTTCCGCCGACGGCCAACCGACGGCCCGGTTGCCGACCGAACCCGAAGCGTCAGCGTCGAGCTCCCGGTCGACGGCGGAGCGGTCGAGCGTGCCGGTATCGGAATTGCGGAGCACCGGTTGCCTGTCGGCCGCGGCGCCGTCGAGCTGAGGGTGGCCGACCGCAGGCCCGCGACCGGGTGTCCGTCAGGGGCGGACGTCGACCGCTTCCCATGACCCCGGGCCGGCCCAACCGCGAACGAAGGTGACGGCCGTCCCGGCGTCGATCGTACGGCTGCCATCCGCGATCACGGTGCAGTGGAACGGCCAGCGCTGCCCGTCATCGGCGACGACGACCCCGAGCCCGATGTCGGCATCAAACGACTCGACCACCCCTCGGGCCGGGCCGAAGCTCATCGCCGGCCGGGTTCCGGCGACGCGACCGCACCCATCACGGGACGATCTTCGACAGCGGCAGCTCGAGGATGTCGGTCGCTCCGACGTCACGCAGGTCCGGGATCAGCACGTTGATGTCGGACTTCGGCACGACGGTCTCGACGGCATACCCGGCCCCGCCGTGCAGCTCGTTGACCGTCGGCGCCTTCATGGCCGGCAGCAGGCCGATCACCTTGTCCAGGGCGACGCCGTCCGGCACGTTCAGCTTGACCAGGACCTTGGTGCGGGCGTCGAGGGCGCCGAGCAGCAGGGTGAGGAGCTGGTGCATGGCGTGGCGCTTCTCCGGGTCGGCGTGTGACGCCGGGTTGGCCACGAATTCGGTGTAGCTGGAGATGATCGTGTCGACGATCCGCAGGCCGGCGGCACGGAGCGCCCGGCCGGTCTCGGTGAGGTCGACGGCGACGTCGACGATGTCGGGCACCTTGGCCTCGGTCGCCCCGTACGAGAGTCGAATGTCGGCGTCGACGCCCTTGTCGGCGAAGAACCGCTTCGTCAGGTTCGGGTACTCGGTCGAGACCTTGACGCCGTCCGGTAGGTCGGCGACCGAGTCGATCGGCGAGTCGTTGGGCACCGCCACCACCAGGCGAACCGGATCGGAGGTGGCCTTCGAGTAGCGGAGCTCCCCCATCGAGACGACCTCGCTGCCGGTCTCCTCCACCCAGTCCCGCCCGGTGATACCGAGGTCGAACAGCCCCTCGGCCACGTAGTTGGGGATCTCCTGGGGCCGCAGGATGCGGACCTCGGCCACCCGGGGGTCGTTGATCGTGGCCTTGTAGTCGACCGAGGAGCTCCGCTTGACCGGCAGATCGGCCGCTTCGAACAACTCCATGGTCGCCTTCTCCAGCGACCCCTTTGGCAGCACCAACTTCAGCATGGTCCCAGTGTACGAGCGGGCCCGGGCCGGGCCCGCCCCCTTTTCCGCACCGGCAGGGCCATCGGGCCGCTTCGCTCTCGCCTCGCGACCCGCTAGTCGGTTGTGCCGGTCGGCGGCTCCTCCAGACCGAGCAGGTGCCCCATCCGCTCCTGCTTGGCTCGCAGGTAGGCGATGTTGTGATCGGTCGGCTGGACGTGTGACGGCACCCGGTCGGTGATCTCCAGCCCGAACCCGTCGAGCCCGCCGTACTTGGCCGGATTGTTGGTCATCAGCCGCATGGTGGTGACGCCGAGGTCGACCAGCATCTGGGCCCCGATCCCGTACTCGCGGCTGTCAGCCGGCAGCCCGAGCTCCAGGTTGGCGTCGACGGTGTCGTAGCCCTGCTGCTGCAGCGCATAGGCCCGGATCTTGTGGCCGAGCCCGATGCCGCGGCCCTCGTGGCCCCGCAGGTAGATCACCACGCCCTCACCGGCCTCGGCGATGGCTTCCAGGGCCTGGTGGAGTTGGGGTCCGCAGTCGCAGCGGAGCGAGCCGAAGATGTCACCGGTCAGACACTCGGAGTGGACCCGGACGAGCACGTCGTCGGCGCCACGGAGGTCGCCACACACGAACGCCACGTGCTGCTCCCCGTCGAGCACCGACTCGTAGACGACGGCCTGGAAGTCACCGACGGTCGTCGGGATCGTGGCCTCGGCCACCCGCTCGACCAGCTTCTCGTTCCGCCGGCGGTACCGGACCAGGTCGGCGATCGAGATCAGGAGCAGGTCGTGCTCGGCCGCGAAGTCGACCAGGTCGGCCAGGCGCGACATCGACCCGTCCGGCTCGACCACCTCACACAGCACGCCGGCCGGTTCGAGGTCGGCCATGGCCGCGAGGTCGACCGCGGCCTCGGTGTGACCGGCCCGCTTGAGCACGCCGCCCGGTCGGGCCCGGAGGGGGAAGATGTGGCCGGGGCGGTTGAGGTCACCGGCCCGCTCCGACGGGTCGGCGAGCGCCCGGATGGTCAGGGCCCGGTCCGAGGCCGAGATGCCGGTGGTCGTACCCTGGCGGACGTCGACGGTCACCGTGAACGCGGTCCGCATGACATCGGTGTTCTCCGACACCATCAGCGGCAGGTCGAGGGCGTCGGCCCGCTCGTCGGTGATGGCGGTGCAGATGACGCCCGAGGTGTGGTTGACGATGAACGCGATCCGCTCCGGGGTGGCGAACTGGGCGGCCATGATCAGGTCGCCCTCGTTCTCGCGATCCTCGTCGTCGACCACGACGACGAGCTCGCCTCGGCCGATGGCGCCGATCGCGTCCTCGATCGGGGCGAAGGGCGTCGTCGGCTCGGCTGGCGCCTGGTCGGCCCCGGTCATCGCACGGCCTCGTCACCGGCGGCCGGCACGCTGGCGGCCGGCAGATGGCCACCGAGCAGCCGTTCGGCGTACTTCGCCATCACGTCGACCTCGATGTTGACCCGATCCCCAGGACCCTTGGTCCCGAGCGTCGTCACCTCGGCGGTGTGGGGGATGATGGCCACGGTGAAGCCGTCCGGGGCGGGGTCGACCACCGTCAGGCTGATGCCGTCGACGGTGACCGAGCCCTTCTCGACCAGGTACCGGTGGAGGGCCTCGGGGATCCTGACCTTGAGATCGGGGGCGGGAGCGACGATCTCGCCGACGGTGTCGACGTGGCCCTGGACGAGGTGGCCGCCGAGACGGTCCTGGAGCCGGACCGGCCGCTCCAGGTTGACCGGGTCGCCCGGCTGCAGATCACCGAGCTGCGTCCGCTGATAGGACTCCTCGGTGACGTCGGCGGCGAACCAGCCATCGTCGACGTCCCACTCGACGACGGTGAGGCAGCAGCCGTTGACCGCGATCGACGCGCCGAGCTCGACGTCGTCGAGCACCCGGTGACAGCCGATCACCAATTTCGGCCCGCTCCGCGACTCGACCCGCCCGAGCTCCTCGACGATTCCCGTGAACATCAGTTCCGTCCGCTTTCTGCCGTTCGACCGCACCGGGGCTGGTGGGCCAACGTTCGACTGTAAAACTTCAACATAACTTGAAGTCAACTCGGACGGCGGCGAGCGTCACGGTCCGCCCCCGGAGCGGGTCAGCGCTCGGCGGTGAGCTCGAGCCGCAGGTCGCCCCCGACGGGGCGGACATCGACGAGCCGACCCCGCCACAGCTCACCGATCGTCGGCGCGCCCGGCCCGTCGAAGAGCGGCCGGCCGTCGTCGCCGCCGAGCAGAGCCGGGGCGAGGTACAACACGTACCGGTCGACCAGACCGGATCGGTGGAACCGGGCGGCCACATTGGCCCCGCCCTCGATCATCACCTGCAGGACGTCACCCCGCCGGCCGAGCTCGTCGAGCACGTCCGCCTCGTCGCCGGCCAGCTCCAGACACGGGTGGATGGCCGCACCGTCCGGTGCCCGGCCGAGCACGACCCGGAGCGGCTCCCGTGGCGGGTCGCCGTCCGGTGCGGTCACCCCCCGGACGGTGAGCCTCGGGTCGTCGGCCCGAACGGTTCCGGCACCGACGACGATGGCGTCGGACTCGGCCCGGAGGCGGTGGGCGTCGGCCCTGGCCTCGGGTCCGGTGATCCACTGGCTCGACCCGTCGGCCGCCGCCACCCGACCGTCGAGGGTGGCCGCCAGCTTGAGCACCACCAGCGGACGGCCGGTGCGCCGCTGGGTCAGGTAGGGGGCGAGCTGGGTCTCGACGGCCTCGGCGCCCGGTCCGACCACGACCTCGATCCCCGCCCGCTCCAACGCCGCGAGCCCACGGCCGGCCACCCGCTCGTCCGGGTCGACCACGGCGACGACCACCCGGCTGACCCCGGCATCGACGACGGCGTCGACACACGCCGGGGTGCGC
>JBCCVL010000053.1:0-32812 GCA_039195375.1 Actinomycetota bacterium | reverse complement strand
GGCCAACACCGCCGACAACTGCCCAGCCGTCCCCAATCCGGACCAGGCCGACGAGGACGGTGACGGCATCGGCGATGCCTGCGACGGCACCGCCGTCATCGTCGTCGGGAGTGACACCAAGCCGACGGTCACCGTGCTGGTCAGCCCGGGGTCCATCGAGGTCTCGTGGGACGAGCTGCCCGGCGCCGCCGTCAGCTACCAGTTCCGCAGCCGGGTCGACAACGGTCCCTGGCGGCAGGTGCCGCGGGGCGACTACCTCGAGCAGACACTGACCGGCATCGACCCGGGCTCGACCTACAAGGTCCAGGTCCGGGCCAAGATCAGCGGCACCTGGTACGGCTGGAACGGCACGACCGTCACCGCCGAGTAGACGCGCCAGGCGTTCGGCCTCGGGGCCGGGTGGTGCCCCGAGGCCGACAGCTCTGCGGTCAGCGACTCAGCGGGGGGTCCAGGGCCCGCCGGCTGCATCGACGGCGGCGGTGATCACCGGCAGCTCGTCGTCGACGATCGCGGCCAGTTCGGTCGCCAGCGGTGCAAAGGCGCCAGCGGCCCGCTCGATGCCATTCCGCTGGGTGGTCGTCGGCGGACCGGTCGTCGACCAGTGCATGGCCATCACGCGGTACACGAGCTCCTGGACCGACGGGGTGGCCGGCGTCGACAACCGCTCCCGGACCGGGTCGCCGGTCAATCCCCTGGCCACGGTCTCCAGCCGGCGCCCGAGCGCATCGAGCTGCCGCACCAGCGTCGGCTCGGCGGCCGGGGTCGCAGCCAGACCGGCCCGCAGGTGCTTCACCCGGTCCCGGCCGACGTCGACCAGTTTGACCGCCCCGGCCAACCGCCGCATCAGGTCGGCGGTCTCCGTCGGGAACGTCACATCGGCGCCCTCGGCCCCGCCGCGTCGCCCGTCGGTCGCCGGCGTCGCCCGTACCTCGAAGCCCTCCGGCCCGGCCAGCACCTCGCGGCCGTCGGCGGTCGGGTCGGTCCGGACCAGCTCGACCGTGTAGCGACCGGCCGGGGCCAGTGGACCCTGCCGCGGCGGCATCCACGGTGGCTCGAACTCCGGCGTCTCCAGCCGCACCGGGTCGGGGGCCGGCCACCGCAGGTCCCAGGCGGTCCGGTGCAGCCCGGCCGTCGCCTCGGCCGGGATCGACCGGACCGGTTGGCCGTCGACGTCGCGCACGAGCAACGACAGCGACGGCGCCGTGTCGAGGTGCTCCTCCCAGAGCGCATCCCAACCGGGGAACTCGACGTCAGCCCCCTCCCCTTCAGACGACTTCTCATCCGTGCGTCGCCGGTCCTTGGCCGGTGCCATCGCATCGGCCAGCTCCTCACTCACGTGGTAGGTGACCACCGCACCGAACGGTGGGTTCGGGGCCCGCCACGCCGTGTCGCCGAGGGTCGGCTGCCCCTCGGCCTGCATCGGCAGGTTGGGCACGTAGCGCCAGGCGTTACGCACCGGGAAGAGTGCAGCGGGCTCGGTCAGCGCCTCGGCGGAGGTGTGGCGCAGGGGGCTGTAGTCGTCGAGCACGTAGAACCCACGTCCGAAGCTCCCGCCGATCAGGTCGTCGTCGCGCCGCTGGATCGCCAGGTCGCGGAACGAGATCGTCGGCACGCTCTCGCCGCCCATCCGATGCCAGCGCTCGCCCCCGTCGAGCGACACGTAGATGCCCCGCTCGGCCCCGAGGAACAGGAGGTCGGGGTCGACGTGGTCCTGCTCGATCTTCCAGACGATGACCCCATCGGGCAGGTCGCCCCGGATCGACCGCCAGCTCCGACCCCGGTCGGTGCTCTCGTACAGGTAGGGCGAGTAGTCGCCGTTCTTGTGGTCGTCGGCGACGACGAACACGGCGTCGCCGCGGTGGCGGCAGGCCTCGACGTCGTTGACGAACGCCTCCGCCGGCAGGTCGTCCGGCCAGGTCATCGCCGCCCAGCCGTCGCCGCCGTCCGCACTCGCGTGGAGGTGGCCGTCGTCGGTCCCGGCGTACAACACGCCCTCGGTCACCGGTGACTCGCTGACGTCGGTGATCGTGGCCCACTGCGACATCGCCAGGTGGTCGTACAGCGAGTCGACGCTCCACACCCGTCCGCCGGTCGGCAACTCGTAGCGGTTGGCATCACCGGTCAGGTCGCCCGAGATCGGCGTCCACGAGTCGCCCCGGTCGTCGCTGCGCCACACCCGTTGCGAGGCGACGTAGAGCCGACCCGGGTGACGGGGCGAGAGCACGATCGGGGTGTCCCAGTTCCAACGCTCGGGAGGGTCGTCCCGGCCGGGGAGCGGGCGGACGTCGGTCAGCTCGAACGTGGTGCGGTCGAGCCGCATCACGTTGCCCTCCTGCCAGGCCAGGTAGGCGACGTCGTCGTCGTCGGGGTCGAAGGCGGCGTGGTAGCCGTCGGCGCCGAGGGGCACCGACCAGTCCTGGTTGCGGACGCCGTCTGTTGTCGTCGTCCTCGTCGGGCCATACAGGGTGCCGAGGTCCTGGGCGCCGCCGAGCACGTTGGTGAACGGCTCGGAGTGGTCGACCGCCACCCGGTAGAACTGCGACACCGGCAGGTTCGACACGTGGCGGAACGTCACGCCCTCGTCGAACGACTCGTAGAGCCCGGCGTCGGTCCCGACCAGGAGGTGCTGGCCGGCCCGGGGGCCGTTCGGGTCGATCCAGACGACGTGGTTGTCGCTGTGTTTCTTGGCCCCGTGCCGCTCGATGTTGGTGAACGTCGCCCCGCCGTCGGTGGTCCGGTGCAGGAACACGTCGACCTGGTAGACCCGATCGACGTCGACCGGTGAGGCGAAGATCTCCTGGTAGTAGTGCGGTCCCGTGCCGTTCGACAGGTAGCCGGAGCGCCGCTCCCACGACCGGCCACGGGTCGTCGAGCGGTAGAAGCCCCGCTCCTTCTCCTCGGGCGCCTCGACCGTGGCGTACACGATCGATGGGTCGGCCGGCGTGACCGCAAGGCCGATCTTGCCGAGATCTCCCTCCGGCAGGCCCTCGGTGATCCGGGTCCAGGTGGCGCCGGCATCCTTGGACACGTGGATGCCCGAGCCGGGCCCGCCGCCGGCGAACGCCCGCACGCTGCGGCGACGCTGGTAGGTGGCGGCGTAGATCGTGTCGGGGTCGTCCGGGGCGAAGGTTGCGCTGGTCACGCCGGTGACCGACTCGTCCGGGTCGTCGTCGACCGTCAGCGACGGCGTCCAGCTGGCGCCACCGTCGGTGGTGGTGAACAGACCTCGCTCGCCGCCAGACGACCACAGCGGACCCTCGGCCGCCACGTGCACCGTGTCGCCGTTGCGGGGGTCGATGAGGATGTCGGCGATGTGCTCGGACCGCTCCAGGCCCATCCGGGTCCACGTCGCCCCGTCGTCGAGGCTGCGGTAGACGCCGTCACCCCAGGCCACATGGCGGCCGCTGACCGCCTCGCCGGTGCCGACCCAGATCGTCTCGGGCCGGGTCGGGTCGATGGCGATGCAGCCGATCGAGAACGACCTCTGGCGATCGAACAGCGGCGTCCACGTGATGCCGGCGTTGACGGTCTTCCACACCCCGCCGGAGCCGACGGCGACGTACCACGTGCTGGCGTCGTGTGGATGAACGGCGACGTCGGCGATCCGGCCGCCGGTGACCGCCGGGCCGATACCCCGGAGGGTCAGCCCCGCCACGGCCCGTGGCAGGGGCTCGATCGGCCCATCCTCGTCTTCAACAGCGGGGTCGGTGGTGGTCGGGTCTGGCATGGCGCACCTCGTCGGTTGGCGGGTCGAAACGATGTTCGGTGGTGGTCTGGCCGGCGATCCGGCGACCGCCCAAGCATGCCCCGACTGGCCAGACCGCGGGGTCACAATCGGCGTCGAGCAGCACCAACCAACTATCTTGGTGGGCATGGATCGGACCACCCGAGCGCGGCGGCATCTGTTGTTCCCGAGGGCTAGAAATCGGGGCTCAACAGCATCGGGTGGTCCGACCCACACCCTTGTTCTAGCAAACACGACCAACCGAATCTAGATTTAGCACTAAGTCGAAACACCGAGCCGCAGCAACACTCGCCGCACCTCCCTCCCGATGCCGCATCGGGCCGCACAGAAGGACCTGTCCGTTGCCCCCCTCCAGGCCGATGCCGCAGCCGCCTGCCGGCGGCGACGACGAACTCACCCTCAATGAGGTGGCCGAGTTCTTGGGCGTCCACTACATGACGGCCTACCGGTATCTGCGCATCGGCAAGCTGCCGGCGAGGCGAGAGGGCCGGGTGTGGCGGGTCAAAAGGAACGACGCCGAGGCCCTGCTCGCCGGTCG
Source organism: Actinomycetota bacterium (assembly GCA_039195375.1). Taxonomy (GTDB): domain Bacteria; phylum Actinomycetota; class Acidimicrobiia; order Acidimicrobiales; family SZUA-35; genus JAHELU01. The sequence continues at coordinate 28,529 of JBCCVL010000053.1, read as the reverse complement.
TGACCAACCCGACAGCGGGACCGCCGATCAGCGCAACGCCGGACCGGACCGGGCCCGGCTGCTGGTCGAGCGCCTGCTGTCGTTCGACGAGCGCGGGGCGTGGTCGCTGATCGAAGGTGCCATGGTGTCGGGGGCCGACCCCATCCGCATCCACACCGAGTTGGTGAGCCCCGCACTCAGCGAGCTCGGCTGCCGGTGGGCCGAGGGTCAGATCGACATCGGGCGCGAGCACGCAGCCACCACGATCTGCCGCAACCTGATCGGGCGCCTGTCGCTCACCAGCTCCCGGCCGGGGTCGGCCAGGGGGCTCGTGATCTTCGTCGGGGCGCCGGGCGACCAGCACGTGTTGCCCGCCACCATCGCCGCCGACATCTTCCGGGCGAGCGGGTTCGACGTCGTCGACTGCGGCTCGGCACTGCCTCCCCAGGCGCTCGGTGACCTGGTGGCCGACGTCGACCGCCTGACCGCCGTCGGCATCAGCACCACCATGCCGGGGAACCGCTCGGCGATCCGGGCCATGGTCAACGCCATCCGGGCGTCCCGGCCCGAGGTCACCATCCTCGTCGGCGGGGCTGCGGTCCCCGAACTCGGTGGGGCGGCCGCGGTTGGAGCCGATCACGTGGTGGTGTCGGCGCTCGCCGGCGTCGCCCTCCTCAACGGCGACACGCCAGACGAGGCGGGGGGCGAGCGTCCGTCCCCGGACGCCGTCGAGGCCGCAAAGGCCCCAGCCGACCGGCCCTGATCAGCCGGCGAGGCGCGGCGCCCGCCCCCGTTGCACCCCTCGATCCGGCGACACCGGGTCCGGGTCGGGCAGACTGCCAGACATGCCCGAGGGCGATACGATCCGCCGGCTGGCGGCCGAGGTCCGCGACCAGGTCGGCGGTCGGCGAGTGGCTCGTTCGACGTTCCGCCACCCCCGTCTGGCCACGGTCGACCTGGCCGGCCGGACACTCGTCGACGCCACCTCCCACGGCAAGCACCTGTTCCTGCACTTCGACGACGGCTGGTCGCTGCACGTCCACCTCCTCATGGACGGTCGGGTCCGCTTCGGTCGTGGTTCGGTCGCCGGTGAGGTCGAGGACTGGCGCCGACGGTTCGAGCTGGCGTTCGACGAGCCGGACGGCGGTGTCCGGTCGATGGTCGGCGTCGACATCCCACTGCTCCACCGGCTGAGGACCGACGACACGGCCCGCCTCGTCGACCACCTGGGCCCGGACCTGTGTGGTCGGTTCACGACCGGTGACCTCGACGTGGCCGTCGCCCGGGTGGCGGCGGCCGGCGACGGTCCACTCGGCGGGGCGCTCCTCGACCAGCGGCGGGTGGCCGGGTTCGGCAACATCTATGCGGTCGAGGTCCCCTTCATCTGCGGGGTCTCGCCGTTCCAGCCGACCACCGACGTGGTCGGGCTGGAGCACCTGGTCGCCGTCGGTGCGGCACTGATCCGAACCAACGCCGAGTTGGGGCCACAGAACACCACCGGCCGTCGTCTCGAGCGGACCGAGCACTGGATCCTCGACGACAAGACGAGGGTCTGCCCCCGATGCGGGGCGGCGCTGCGGCGCCTGACCGGCGAGCAGACGCCGTGGCGACGGCGGACGGCCTGGTGCCCGACGTGCCAGGCCGGCGGCGCTCCCTCCGGTTGCAACGACGCCGGTGGCGACGCCGGGCAGCCGGTCGAGGTCGACCTCGCCAGGGCCAGGAGCCTGCTCTCGCTGCACCCGGCAAGGCGCCTGCTCCGCTTCGGCGACGACCCGGAACCGTCGGTCGAGTTCGTCGGTCCGCCGGATGCGGTCTCGCCGAGGCGACCGACGAGGGGTCGTCGGACCGGCGGCTACCGACGCTGAGCGGTCCAGCAGGCCGAGCCGTCCGTCGGGAGCCGACCGGCTAGCGCCGGTGGTCGAGGAAGCGCTCGATCCGATCGAGGATCCGGCCGGCGGTGTCGGGGTCCCAGTCCGCGCTCGTCTGGTCGGTGACCAGATGCCCGCTCCCGGGATAGAGGTGCAGCTCGGCGCCGTCTGCGGTGGCGAGCTCTTCGGCCGCCCCGAGGTCCTCGGCCACAAACGGGTCGTCCTCGACGAGGTGGATCTGCAGACCGACACCGTCGGGCCAGCCGTCGCCGAACGTCGCCACCGGCACGGCGCCGTGACACAGGACGGCGCCGGTGACGGCAGCGTCGGTCTGGGCCAGCTTCTGCGCCGGCAGCACCCCGAGCGACAGTCCCATCGTGACGTACGGACCCTCGACGGCGGCGGCCGCCGCCACACCGCGCTCGATCACCGTGTCGAACCCGATCGACTGGGCGTGGGCCACGCCGTCGTCGAGTGAGCTGAAGACCTCGCCCTCGTACAGGTCGGGGGTGGTCACCCGGTGCCCGGCCGACCGCAACCGACGGGCCAGCGCCTCGATGCCCGAGGTCAGCCCGTTGGCGTGATGGAACAGCAGGACGTCGGCCACCGCAGCATCATGGCACGCCGACTCGGTCGTCGCCGCAAGGACCGGGCGGACAGCTTGCGCGCCCGACCTCCCCGATCCGGGCATGAGCCCGGATCCGTTCGGGACCGAACGGCTTTGCGCCCGGATCCGTTCGGGACCGAACGGCTTTGTCGTCGGGAGCGACGTGCTGGGAGACTGCGCCGATGGGGAAGCCAGATCTCGTCATCCGTAACGGCACCGTTGTCGACGGCACCGGTGCTCCCGCCCGCCGGGCCGACGTGGCCATCGAGGGCGACCGCATCGTCGCCATCGACGACACGGTCGAGGCGACCGGGGCCAGGGAGATCGACGCCGATGGTCGTCTCGTCACCCCCGGCTTCGTCGACATCCACACCCACCTCGACGCCCAGCTGGCGTGGGACCCGCTCCCGACGTCGAGCTGTTGGCACGGTGTGACCAGCGCCGTGCTCGGCAACTGCGGCGTGACGTTCGCCCCGGTTGCCGATGGCGGCGCCGAGTTCCTGGCCGAGATGATGGAATCGGTCGAGGACATCCCCCGCCGGGCCATCCTCGAGGGCCTGCCCTGGAACTGGAGCTCCTACGGCGAGTATCTGGGCTGGATCGACGGCCTGGACAAGGGCATCAACGTTGGCGGCATGGTCGGTCACTGCGCCGTGCGGCTGGCGGCCATGGGCGAGCGGGGGATGGACGAGACGCCGTCGTCGGCCGACGACATCGCAGCGATGACCGCCCTGGTCGACGAGGCGATGGTGGCCGGCGCGCTCGGCTTCTCGACCTCCCGCACCACCCTGCACGTCGTGCCCGACGGTCGGTGCGTTCCCGGTACCTTCGCCGACGAGACCGAGCTGCTCGCCTTCGGCGATGTGCTCGGTCGCCACGGCAAGGGCATCTTCGAGGCTGCAGCCCGGCTGGGCGAGCGCGACCGGGAGGAGGGCATGCCGAAGACCCGGGCCGAGGTGGCCTGGATGGGCGAGGTGTCGCGCCGGTCCGGTCGTCCCGTCAGCTTCGGGCTGGTCCAGTCGAACCGGCGACCCGAGCTGTACGCCAAGGTCATCGAGTTCACCAAGGCCGAGAACGCAAACGGGGCCAACGTCCGCCCTCAGACCACCTCCCGGGGCATCGGCGTGTTGTACACCTTGGCCAACCGGCATCCGTGGTCGGGCAACGACGCCTGGAAGGAGCTACGGGACCTCCCGCTGGCCGAGCAGGTCGCCGCGCTGCGGGACCCCGAGCGCCGGGCCAGACTGGTCACCGGCTCCGAGAAGATGTCGATGCCCCCGGACCAGGTGTTCGTCCTCCCCGAAGGCGACGCCGACTACGACTGCCTGCCCGAGCAGTCGCTCGAGGCGGTGGCCGCAGGGCGCGGGGTCAGCCCGGTCGAGGCGTTCATCGACCTCAACCTGGAGACCGGGGGCACGGTCACGCTGAACTTCCCGATCCTCAACCAGAGCTTCGACGCCGTCCAGGAGATGCTCGACGACCCGATGGTCAGCCTCGGACTGGCCGACGCCGGGGCCCACGTCGGGCAGATCATGGACACCAGCCAGCCCACCTACTATCTGTCGACCTGGATCCGCGACCGCAACCGGTGGCCGTTGACCGAGGCCATCCGCCGCCTGACCTCCGACACCGCCGACCTGTTCGGCATCACCGACCGGGGTCGGCTCCAGCCCGGCCGCTTCGCCGACGTGAACGTGATCGACCTCGACGGCTTGCGCCTGCCCCAGCCCGAATACGTCCGTGACTTCCCCAACGGCGCCGGGCGCTACATCCAGCGGTCGGAGGGCTACGACTACACGATCGTCAACGGCCGGGTCTTCATGGACCACGGCGAGCACACCGGCGACTTCGCCGGCACCACCCTGCGGAGCTGATCGCAGGGTAGCCGCCGGTCTCGAACGGCTTCAGCCGGCCGGGGTGACCCCCGGCTCGGTCGGCTGCACGCCGACCACCACCCGGTTGCGACCGCCGTGCTTGGCCGAGTACATCGCCTGGTCGGCCAGCCGGAGCAGCGATTCGATCTCGTCGGTCGGGCCGGTGGCCACGCCGATCGACACCGTCACCCGGCTCCCGCCGCTGTGGCGGGTGGCCGGCGTGTCGGGGAGTGCCATCTGCTGGATGGCCACCCGGCTGCGCTCCATCGTCGCCGCGGCCGCCATGGCGTCGCCGACCAGGAGCACGGAGAACTCCTCGCCCCCGTACCGGTAGGCCAGTCCGTCCGCCTCGACCGTGGTGGCCAGCGAGTCGGCGACCGCCCGGATGACGACGTCGCCGGTCTCGTGGCCGTAGGTGTCGTTGAAGCTCTTGAAGTGGTCGATGTCGACGACGGCCACGCTGATCGGTCGATCGACCTCGGCCAGCCGGGCGAGGTCGTCGTCGAACTTGCGCCGGTTGGGGAGCTGGGTCAGCCAGTCGACCGCCGACTCCTGGACCGCCTCCTCGAGCGCCCTGGCCTTGGCGAAGGCCGTACCGAGTAGGGGGGCGAGCGCCCCGAGGGAGTCGAGCACCTCGACGCCGAACGGCGCCGCCGGGGCGCGGACGACCGAGATCACGCCGACGATCGACCCGCCGTCGACCACCGGCGTCGCGGCCATGGCCGCGGTCTCCTGCTGCAGGGCCGAGTCACGCTCGACGACCGACCGGTTGGCCTGGCCCGAGTTGACCACGTCGTTGACCAGACTGGACAGGACGGTGCCGGCGTTGAACCGGTCGTGGTCGGAGGCGCCGGCCAGCCGGAGCCCGTCCGGGGTCAGCTCGTGGTACGCCGCCGCCTCGGCCCCGGTGAATCGGACGGTCTCGGCCATGGCCGTCTCGACGACCTCGACGACGCTCGACCCGGCCGCCAGCTTCCGTCCGATCTCGGCGAACCGCCGGAGTCGGCCGTCGTCGTCGCTCACCCCGAGTCGGCGGCGGGCGATCAATGCGGCGGCAACGGCAACGAGGCCGACCGCCACCATCAGCAGCGGGACGGGGACGGATGACCGACCATCGGCGCCATCGCCGAGCTCGTCGCCCCCGATGGCCGCTCGCTCGCCGAAGGCCAGCCCGTCCGGCGACGGTTCGATCCCGGATGTCGGGTCGCCGTCACCGGTCGACGCCTCAACGCCCCCGAGTCCGGGTGCGTCGCTCGGGCCATCGGCGGTGCCAAGCGGGCCGGTCTCGCCTGGACCGTCCGGCGGTCCGTCCGGATCCTGCGGCGCTGCGCCCTCGACGGGGAAGGCCGACGAGATCGTGCTCGTCGGCCCGCCGGTGCCCGGGTCCGCCGTGGTCGGCGGCGTCGCCGCCGTCGGTGCGGCCGACGTCGGTGGCGAGGTCGTCGTGGCGGTCGAGCCGGTGATCGCCGGGTCGAGGTAGTCGTCGATGGCCCAGAAGCCGTTGCTGGCGTACTCGACCACGAACTGCACCAGGATCGTGCGTTCGGCCGGGTCCCTGGCGCCCGTCGGCGCGGCGCCACGCCGCCGGAGGACGTCGCTCAGACCGTCGAGGTGGGGGGTCGGATCGAGGAAGGCGGTCTGACCGGCCGTCAGCGCGTCCCGGGTGGTGGTCGGCATCGGGGCGAGGGCGGCCGCAGCCTCAGGGCTCAGCTCGGCCGGTTCGGCGCCGACCATGGCGGCGCCGTCGGCGTCGTACTGGTCGAGCAGGTTCAACAGCTCGGCCCGCTCGCTCGGCCCGAAACCCCAGCCGTACTCGTCGACGAAGGTGGCCAGGACGGGGTCAGGGGTGAACGCTCCGGCCTCGGTGAGCAGGATGATCTCCTCGAGCACGCTGTCGGTCGCCAGCTCGACCCAGCCATCCGACTGCGCCGCCGCCGGTCGGGTCAGGGCGACGAGCGACAGCACCACCAGCACGGGAACGATGACGCGTCGGCGATGCACCGGGAAGGGATCGACCGATTTCGGCGCCGGGTTGAGGCCACCGGTCGGCTCGGGCGCCATCGGCCCCACCTCGGTTGGGCCACTACGCTCACACGATGGCCTGGACCTGCCCGGACTGCCAGCGATCGTTCGGGGCCGAGGGACGCCAGCACATGTGCGCTCCCGGCCTGACGTTGGAGGAGTTCTTCGAGGGCGCCCGCCCCGAGGCCGAACCGATCTTCCAGGTCATCGACGCCCACCTCCGGACGCTCGAAGGCGATTTGATCGTCGACCCGGTCAACGCCAAGAAGATCCTGTTCAAGAACGGGCCGACCTTCTGCATCCTCGAATCGATGAGCAAGTGGGTGGCGATCGGGTTCAACCTGCGGCGCAAGCTCGAGTCCGGCCGGCTCTCCCGCAAGGTGGTCGACTACCAGGGCAAGTACTTCCACGTGGTGAACCTGAACGATGCCGACCAGGTCGACGACGTGTTGCTGGAGTGGCTGACCGAGTCCTTCTACTACGGCGAGCCTCCCCCGTCGTCCGGACCCGGTGGTGACCCCCTGGTGCCGGACGACATCGACGAGGACTTCCTGGGCGACGCCATCTGAGGGGCGGGACCGGTCGCGGCGACGACCCCGTCCGCCGCTGTGTTCTTTTGCCCATGGGCCGACGGCCGAAGTGCCTCACCCGGACCCAACGCGAGAGATAGTGTGACTGCCGGCTGGTCCCACGGCGGGTCGTCGTTCCTCGGTCGAACCTCGATCGCCGCACAGGCGCCCCGAATTCTCGCGACGAACGTCCTCACCGGACGTCGTTGCCAACGACCCACCACGCACACTCCACCCCGAAGGTCCAAGGTCTGCTGTCGATGCTCCGCCGAGTCATGATTACCCTCCTGGCGCTTGGCGCCGTGATCGTCTCGCTGTTCTCCGACGAACCGGCGACGGTCGGTGCGACCAATGACACCGTGATCGTCGTCGCTGCGGACGACCAACCCTGAGACGGCTCGATACCCGGCCACTACTGCCGATGGTCATCTGTCGATGATTCAACAAAGAGCAACCGGCAAAACGTGATCCTTTTGTGACAAAGTCCGTCGCTCTCACCGTTGTAAAAAGGGTAAAGGGCGAAGATACTTGCTCTCGTTGGCAGGGCGGTCGGCCAATGAGGTGGAACCGTGAACGACGAAGCACTCCAGGACGAGGCGGCCACGCCGCACCTGCTGGTCCACGGATCGGGTGAGGATCTCCAGCACGTGGTGGCCACGAGCCTCGACGAGGCGAGGAGCTACGCCGAGTACCTGGTCAACGAGCAGGGCGACGAGACGGCCAGGATCTTCGAGATGCGCGAGCTCGACATCGCCTTCACGACCTATTACCAGGTGCACCTGGTCCGCGGTCGCCGTCATCCGGTGCCGCCGCCGGACGACCCCGCGGCCCTCGTCCCCGGCGAGCAGCCGACGGTCGTGGCGATCTCGGCCTAGCGCCGGCGCCGCTCCATCGGGGCCCGACCTGCCGGACGAGGACCGGCCCGGGACTCACCCCTGATGGCTCACCACCGCGGCAGCTCGCCCCGCTGGGCCAGCGCTGCGATCACGATCAGCACCGCAGCCTCGGCCACCTGCTCGATTGCACCGAGCACGTCGCCGACCGTGCCGCCGATCTTGCGAACGGCCAGCGTGCCGACGGCGCCGATGGCCAGCGCGGCCCCGGTCGCCGCGGGTAGCGCCCACCAGCCGATGACCCCGACCGAGATGGCCACACCGCCGACCATCCCGATGGCGACGGGGACACGCCGGGCCGCACCGGCCGACCCGGCCCCGAGGCCCGAGTCGACGGCCGTCGGCAGCACGAGCAGCGCCCCGACCGCCGCCACCCGGCCGAGCACGTGGGCGGCGACGGCAGCCGCCACCATCACCGTCGGCCCGGCCAGGGCGGCCAATGCCGCCACCCGCACGACGATCGACGAGGCCAGCGCGGCGACACCGTAGGTCCCGTGCCGGGAGTCCTTCAGGATCTCCAACCGTTGCTCGCGGGTCCATCCACCACCGAACGCGTCGGCGGTGTCGGCCAGCCCGTCCTCGTGGAATGCGCCGGTGACCAGCAGTCCGGTGACGACGGCGAGGCTGGCGGCCAGTGTCGAACCGAGCGCGTCGACGGTGACGGCCGCAACCCCGCCGACGATCAGCCCGATGAACGCCCCGGCGATCGGGAACCACGGCAGGACGTGCTGGTGGGGGACGGGGGTCGTCACGTGGATCGGGAGTCGGGTCAGGAACTGCAGGGCGCCGAGGAGACCACGGAGTCCCGTCACGCCAGCAGGTCCCGGGGATCGTGCAGCGCCAATGCCCGCCCGGCGACGAGGAACAGCGCCCGGTCGGCCGCCGCGATCCACCGCTGGTTGACCCGGCCGAGGGCATCACGGTACGAGCGGCTCAACTCGTCCCCCGGCACGATCCCGAGCCCGACCTCGTTGGTGACGGCGATCGTCTGACTCGACCGGGCGCACGCTGCGGCGAGCGTGGCCTCGGCTGCGTCGACGATCGCTGCCTCGTCGTGGTCGCGGAACAGGAGGTTGTTGACCCACAGGGTCAGGCAGTCGATCACGACGACCGCCTCCGGGTCGGCGGCCGCCAGCGTGGTGGCGAGGTCGACCTCGCTCTCGACGGTGGTCCAGTGGGTCGGTCGCTCGGCCCGGTGGGCATCGATGCGGCGGGCGAGGTCGCCGTCGCCATCGATCCTGGGGCAGGTGGCCACGAACACGACGGGACCGTCCGGCCCGGCGGCGTCGGCGGCCAGGTCGAGGGCCAGGCGGCTCTTCCCCGAGCGGGCACCGCCGGTGAGCACCGTCAACCGGCGTCCACCCGATCGGACCGGCGCTGGGCCGGCGTCACCGGCAGGCCTGGCCTCCGTCCTGGCCGACTCGTGGCCGACGTCGTCGTTTGTCACCCGGTCATCCTGCCGGCAGGTCGGCCATGTTCGACAGTGCGGTGGCCGCGGCCTGGATCAGGGGGATCGCCAGCGTCGCTCCAGTGCCCTCACCGAGCCGGAGCCGGAGGTCGAGGAGCGGCCGCAGACCGAGGTGATCCAGTGCGGCCGTGGCCGCCGGTTCGGCCGACCGGTGGCCGGCGATGGCCAGGCTCGCCGTTCCCGGCGTCAGGCGGTCGGCAACACAGAGCGCAGCCAGTGCGATCACGCCGTCGACCACAAACGGGATCCGACGCTCGGCTGTCTCCATCTGCAGACCGACGAGGGCCGCGATCTCGAGTCCGCCGAGCTCGGCCAGGAGGTCAAGCGGTCGGTCGACCGCGGCCCCGGCCCTGGCCAGGCCGGTCTCGATCAGCCGCTGTTTGTGGTCAAGCCCGTCGACCGGCGTCCCCGCGCCGGGGCCGGTCAGCTCGGTCGGCGGGAGGCCGGTGCAGGCGGCGATCAGGGCCGCCGACGGCGTGGTGTTGCCGATGCCCATCTCGCCGCCGACCAGGCAGTCGACGCCCCCGTCGATCAGGTCGGCGGCAACGGATCGTCCGACCTCGACGGCCGTGGTCGCCTCGTCGGTCGACATCGCAGGCTCGACGGAGAGGTCGCCGGTCCCTGGTCGGACCCGACGGTCGAGCACCGTCGTGGCCGGCGGAGCTCCGTCGGTCGGTGCCGACCCGACGGCAGCCGATGGCGGTCCGGTCGGTAGCGGTGTCGCCACCCCGACGTCGACGACGGTCACCTCGGCCCCGACCACGGTGGCGAAGGCGTTGATGGCGGCCCCGCCGGCGGCGATCGTGGCCACCATGGCCGCCGTGATCTCCTGTGGCCAGGCGCTGGCTCCCGACCGCACGACACCGTGGTCGCCGGCGAACAGCGCCACCGCCGGTCGCCCAGGGATCGGCGGCGGACACCGGCCGGTCACGCCGGCCAGCTGGACGCCGAGGTCCTCCAGGTCGCTCAGGGCCCCCGGCGGTTTTGCCCGCGTGGCCCAGCGCTGACGGGCCGCGTCCATGGCCGCCGTGTCGAGGGTGACCGACCCAGCCGACCGGCGTTCGCAGTCGGTGCCGCCCCCGCGGCTGGACGTCGGATCGTTCTGATGCTCGGTCATCGTGTCTCCGTTGGTCCTCCCTCGGTCGGCATCAGTAGTCGATGCCCTTCTTGGCCCGGATGCCACGGTCGAAGGCGTGCTTGACCTTGACCATCTCGGTCGCCGTGTCGGCCACGTCGACGATCTCCCTGGCCATGTCACGTCCGGTCAGTACGACGCTGACCGTCTCGGGTCGGCCGCTGACGGTCGTGGCCACGTCGGCGGCGTCGATCCAGCCCCAGGTCATGGCGTAGCTGATCTCGTCGAGCACGATCAGCCGGTGACGCCCCTCGGCGATCAGGTCGGCGGCGAACCGCCAGGCGGCCACGGCCTTGGCCTGGCTCTCGTCGAGGTCGTCCGAGTCCCAGGTGAAGCCGTCGCCGGCGGCGAACCACTCGACACCGAGGCCGCGGCACACCTTCTCCTCGCCGGTGTTCCAGTCCCCGCTCTTCAGGAACTGCACCACGGCGACCGGCCAGTCGAGGGCGACGGCCCGGATCACGGTGCCGAACGCCGCCGTCGATTTGCCCTTGCCGTCGCCGGTGTTGACCAGCACGATCGATCGTGCGCTGGTCAGGCCGTCCTGCTCGTAGGGGCGCTCCTCCAGCGGTTCGGATCCGTCGTCGGCCGACGCCGTGTCGTGGTCGCTCATGATGTGGTCTCCTCGTGGTTCGGTGAGGCGTGGCGGGGCGATGGTAGGACCACCGGGTCGCCGTCGATGATCCGCATGGTGAGCGGGGTGCCGTAGACGGCACTGAGGCGGCGATCGTCGAGCACGTCGATCGGTGGACCGGTGGCCACCAGTCGGCCCCGGTCGAGCAGGGCGAGCCGATCGGCGAACCGGGCCGCGGTGGTCAGGTCGTGCATGACGGCCAGCACCGACAGGCCGTCGGCCCGTCGCAGGTCGTCGACGAGCTCGAGCACGCCGGCCTGGTGACCGACGTCGAGGGCGCTGGTCGGCTCGTCGAGGAACAGGATCGGCGCCTCCTGGACGAGGGCCCGGGCGATCACGACCCGCTGGCGCTCGCCGCCCGAGAGCGTCCCCAGGTGGCGATCGGCGAACGGGGCGAGGTCGAGCCGCTCCAGGGTGTCGGCGACGATCCGGCGGTCGGCAGTCGACTCGCCGGCCAGCCAGCGCAGGTGGGCGGTCCGGCCGATCAGCGTGTACTCGGCCACGGTCATCGTGTCCGGCACCGTCGGGTGCTGGGGGACCAGGGCGACATCGAGCGGACCAGGCCGCCGGCCGTCACCGAGCGCCACGTCGCCGTCGTGGTCGAGCAGACCGGCGGCGGCCCGCAGCAGGGTCGACTTGCCGGCGCCGTTCGGACCGATGAGGCCGAGCCACTCGCCCGGTCGCAGGTCGAGGTCGACGCGGTCGACGACGGCGCCGTCGCCAAGGTCGACGGTCAGCTCCCGGAGGCCGATGGCGGTCTCGGCCCCCCGGCCGGCAAACGGCCCGGCACCCGCCACCCCGGCGCCGGTCGATGCGGTGCCCGTCGATGCCGTGCCCATCGATGTCGTGCCGGTCGATGCCGTGCCGGTCGATGCCGTGCCTGCCGGTGTGGTGCCCGTCTGTGGTGCGCTCACGAGAGGTCCCTCGCTGCGCCCCGCCACAGCACGAAGCCGAAGAACGGGGCGCCGACGAATGCGGTGATCACGCCGACCGGCAGCTCGGATGGGGCGACCAACGTGCGGGCGCCGATGTCGACGAGCGCGAGGAACGCCGCTCCGACCACCGCCGACAGCGGCACGATGACCCGGTAGCTGCCGGCGACCAGCAGCCGGACCAGGTGGGGGACGACGAGGCCGACGAAGGCGATCAAGCCGCTGACCGACACCGCCGCCGCCGTCATCAGCGAGGCGGTCACGATCAGGATCAGTCGGGTCCTGGCCGGGTCGAGCCCGACGGCGCTGGCCTCGTCGTCGCCGACCCGCAGCACGTCGAGGTGTCGGCGATGCAGGAACAGGATCAGGCCACACACCAACACGTAGGGACCGAGGATCCCGATCTGGTGCCACCCGCTGGTGTTGAGTTGGCCGAAGAGCCACGACAGGACCTCGCGGGCCCTGGTCTCGCCGAGCCGCTGGAGCGCGTAGGTCTGGGCGGCCGAGAACAGCGCGGCCATGGCCACCCCGCCGAGCAGCAGGGTGGCCGGCGAGGACCACGAGCCCCTGGCGATCAAGGCCGATGCGGTCACTGCGAGCACGGCTCCGACGAACGCCGCGGCCGGCACCGCCCCGAACGGACCCCAGCCGAGGTCGAGCCCGAACCCGAAGGCCAGGACCGCCCCGAACCCGGCTCCGGCCGAGACCCCGAGCAGGTAGGGGTCGGCCAAGGGGTTGCGGAACACGCCCTGGTACGTGGCGCCCGACATGCCGAGCGCCCCACCGACCAGCATCCCGAGCGCCAGGCGGGGCAGACGGATCTGGAAGAGGACCGCCTCCTGACGCTCGGTCAGCGTCGAGTCGACCGGGAGACCGGGGACGGCGTCGCCGAGCGCCGACAGCACGCCGACGACGGGCAGTCCGGCCGCCCCGGTGATCGCACTGAGCACGGCCACCGCCGCCAGCACGGCCACGCCGGCCAGCACCGCGAGCGGTGGGAGCCGGTAGGCCCGATCGAGCGCTCGAGTGAGCCGCTCGACCCCGGGGTCGTCGGAGGTGATGGCCGTGTCCACGGCGGGTGTCGCCTGGCGATCAGCCGCCGGCGCCGGCCTCCACGGTGCTCAGTGCTTCGCTGATCGCAATCACGAACTGCGGCAGGCGCGGGCCCCAGCGGGAGGCGATGTCGGCGTCGACGGTCACGATGTTGCCCGCCCGGACCGCGGTGAGCTGGTCCCAGCCGGGTCGGGCGGCCAGGTCGTCGGCGGTGTAGCTGACCTGGTCGGTGATCACGATGATCTCCGGGTCGGCGTCGACGATGTACTCCTCGGTCAACTGGGGGAAGCCGAAGCCGTCGGTGTCGGCCTCGTCTGCGATGTTGCTGGCGCCCAGCTCGGCATAGACCGCACCGATGAAGCTGTTGGAGCTGGCCGAGAAGAAGGTCTCGTCGAGCTCGTGATAGACCCGGGCCGGCACATCGGGGGCGTCGGAGAAGGCGTCGGCGAGCTCAGCTCGGAGGCTGGCGACGGCCTCGGCCGTCTCGTCGACCCGCCCGGTGGCCAGTCCGATGGCCGCCATCTCGTCGAAGCCCTGCTCGAGGTCGGGCGGCGCAGGGCTGACCAGGACCGGGATGTCGAGTGCGGTCAGGCTGGCGACGAGCTCGTTTGCGTCGTTGGCGATGACGACCAGATCGGGCTCGAAGGCGGTGACCGCCTCGACGTTCGGGTCGAAGCCCGACAGCTCGGTGGTCGGCGCCTCCGGCGGGTAGTCGGAGAAGGCGTCGGCGGCGATCACCTGGTCGCCGGCGCCGATGGCGAACAGGATCTCGGTTGCGGTCGGCGACAGCGAGACGATCCGCTCGGGCGCCGCCTCGATGGTCCAGGTGCCGCCGTCGGACTCGATCGTCACCGGGAAGTCGCCCGCCGCCTCGTCCTCCACGGCGTCTTCGTCCATGGCCGTTTCGGTCGATTCGTCGCCGTCGGACTCGGCCGACGCCGACGCCGACGATGTGTCATCGGCGGCCTCGCTCGTGTCGTCGTCACCGCAGGCAGCGGCGACGAGGCCGAGCGCGGCGAGGAGCGCCAGCAGGCGGATGGTCCAGTTCGTACGGTGCATCGGGTACCTCCATCGGTCGAGGTACCTGAGCCCGAGCGGCGATTCTCTGGAAAGCCGGCCGAACCAACTCCAAGTCCTCGAGAGTTGCATGGTTCGTACGACGTGGAACTCGACCGGACTCACCGGTCCGACGGTCCCCGGACTTCGGGCCGACGGACGGTTCTACCGTTGCGGGACAGTGCCGGGATCTCACCGGACTTCGTTTCCCCGTCCCGGCGAACCCTACCAGCGGCGCCTCGGTCGGCCACTCGGTGCTCGTGGCGGAGCCACGCCGGTCGGCCCGGTCGGCGCCGTCAGCGGAGGTCGGCGGGTCGATCGGCGGCGGCCAGCGCGGCCCGCACCGCCGGACCGGGCGAGCGTCCCCCGCCGGCCTCGACGAAGGTGACCCCGGCGGCGGCTGCCGCCCCGCGGTCGACCTCGGCATCGCCGACGAACAGCGTCTCGGCCGCGGTCACACCGAGGGCCTCCATCGCCGCAACGAGGCCGCGAGGATCCGGCTTGGCCGCTCCGACGTCGACCGACGAGACGACGACCTCCAACCGGTCGCCGATGCCGGCTCCGGCCAGGGCCCGGCGGACGTCGGCCGAGGTCATGACCGACGTGTCGGTCACCGCTCCGAGCCGGTAGGTGGCGCCGAGCTCGGCCAGCTCGGCCACCACGTCGCCGATCGGTTCGACCCGAAGGTCGCCGACCGGGGTACCGGGTCTGGCGGCGTGGACCAGCGTGTCGCCGATGTCGAACAGGATGGCCCGGATCGAGCCCGTCGACGGTTCGGCTGGCACGGAGTCTGGCGAGCGGTTGTCGTCCGACATGAATCGCAACCTACCCCCGCACCGCCGTCGCAGGGGCAGGTTGCGACGAGTGCCGGGTCGATCAGCGACGCACCAGGCGCCAGCCCCGGACCCGGTTGACCCGAGGTTGGTCACCCGCCCGGTCGTTGGCGAGGATCGCTGCCCCGAGCCACTTGCGCCCGGCCCCGCAGACGTCCGCCCCCGGCTTCGCCGTCGCCCGGTCGCCGACCGCACCTTGGGCTGCGACCGCACCCTGGGCTGCGACCGCACCGACCGCCGTCAGCGCCGCCGCCGTCACCACGACGATGGCCCACCGCCGAGTCGACGCGGTTCGCATCCCTGGAGCCTCCTGATCGTCCGGCCCGGACGAGCCGCCGAGGTGACGACGACCCCAGCCCGACCGGCGTGACGCCGCCCGGTGCCGATACACGTCATCTCCATCGCTGTCCGGCTCCCCGGATCGCGTTCCCGGGATTCTCGGACCGGGAACGGAAACGACCGGGACGCGCCCGGCTGAGCCGGACATAGATGAGGTGCAGGCGGGTACTGGCGGGTCGGCGCGGGCGGCATGCCGCCGGGCGCCCAGACGAACGACGAGAGCACCTCACCGTGAAGAACGATCAACAGCGGGAAACACCGCCCGAGGCCCGGCTGGCCTCGGTGTACCACCGGCACTCGGGTGCCGTCTCGGCCTATGCCCTGCGTCGGTGCAGCGCCGAGGACGCAGCCGAGGTGGTGGCCGAGACCTTCGTGGTCGCCTGGCGCCGGCTCGACGACATCCCGGACGAGCCGGCCACCAAGGCCTGGCTCCTCGGCGTGGCCAGACGGGTCCTGTCGAACCAGCGCCGGGGGATCCGGCGCCGGGGCGAGCTGGCCCGCAAGGCCGCCACCTACCTCGCCCCTCGCTTCCACGACGTGCCGGTGTTCGAGCAGAGCGGCGAGGTCCGGACCGTCGTCGCGGCCATGCAGCAGCTGCCGGTCAAGGACCGCGAGCTGCTGATGCTGGTCGCCTGGGAGGAGCTGACGCCGTCGGAGATCGCGGTGGTGCTCGGCGTGTCGAGCGCCGTCGTCCGCAAGCGCCTGTTCCGGGCCCGCAGGCGCCTCGCCGACCAACTCGGTCGCAGCGGCGAGGAACGCATTGCCGGATCCGGCCATTCAAGCGGTGACGGGCGCCCGGTTCGCTCGTTCGACCGGCAACGCAAGCACCAGATGCCGAACCACCTCGGCTCGACGATCGGCAAGGGAGTACCAGTCCGATGAACGCAGAAGAGCTCGACGCGATGGTGGCCTCGGCCAACCCGCACCCGGAACGAACGGCGGCCGGTCCCATACCGCCTGTCGTCGGCGAGGCCATGCTCCGCGAGATCACCGAGACCGGTCGCGGCACGCTCCTGCAGCGGTTGACCGGCCTCGGGTCCGTCCCCTCCCGGGCCCGGGGCCGGGCCGGCTTCGTCACCGCCATTGCGGTGGTCGTGCTGGCCGTGCTGGCGGTCAACCTGACGTCGATCGGTGGCCTCAGCGACGGGGTCGACCCGGCCGGCGAGTCGGCGATGGCCGAGGAGTGCCGGGCCTCGGGCCCGACGCTCAATTCGGCCAAGCAGGCCTACGCCGAGGAGTGCTCGCAGCCCCGGCTCGACTGCGACCCGATCGACGGCGAGTGGATCTGCTCGAACCTCCAGATCGGCCGGGCGGCCCCCAATCCGGGGACGATCCAGGTCACGTCGACCACGGCCCCGCCGACGTCGACGACGGTCGGGTCGAACCCGTCGACGACCGCCCCACGACCGACGTCGTCGACGAGCTCACCATCGACGGCCCCGCCTCCGCCCGAGCCCTGCACCGCCAGCGGCGACAGCTGGGCGGACGCCGTTGCGGCCTACGACCGGACCTGCGATGAGCCTCGGGTCGACTGCGACCCGATCGACGGCGAGTGGCTGTGCTCGAGCCAGCAGATCGGCGACGGGACACCGCTGAACCCGCCGGTCGATCCGGGCAATCCAGGCAACCCGGTGAACACCACGACGACCGTTTCGCCAAGGCCGACCACCGTCCCACCGACCACCGCACCACGCCCGGTCGGCGGGAACTGCATCGTGCTCGAGGCGGAGTCGCTCGACCTCGTTGGCGATTGGATCCGTCGGAGCGATACCGGCGCCAGTGGCGGCGCCTACATCACCTGGGAGGGCCTGTCGAGGGAGCGCAACAACGGCTCCCCCGACGACGTGCTGTCGACCCGCATCTCCGTCTCCCAGGCCGGCACGTACCGGTTCGTCTGGTCGATGCGCCAGCCAGGCGACGTGGCAAGCGACAAGGCCAACGACAGCTGGGTCAACTTCCCGGATGCCAACCGCTTCGGCCCGACCGGCGGCGGAAGCTACGGCGGCTACGTGAAGGTCTTCGGCAACGGCAAGGGCAACTTCGCCTGGGCCGCCACCGCAGACCAGAACCACAAGAAGACCCAGCTCGCCATCGAGTTCAGCCGACCGGGCACCTACACCTTCCAGCTGGCCGGGCGCTCCCACGGCCACCAGATCGACAAGATCGTGATCCACCACGATTCGGTCAGCCGCAGCGACGCCATCAACGGTCGGTGCGGGTCGTCGAACCCGAACCCGCAGCCGCCGAACCCGAATCCGAACCCGAACACCGGGACGCTCGGTCGGTTCGACATCGGCAAGGACCTGCTGCTCTGCAACTACGACTCGAAGCCGGACGAAGACGACCTGCACGCCGTCGCCGGGCTGGCCACGATGCTGTCGGACTCCCGCTTCGCCGGCGTCGACTACCACTGCACGGCCGGCGCCTACGGGCGTCAAGGCGGACGGTTCCTCGACGAGCCGAAGCTGTTCGACCTCGCCTTCGGTCGGGGCAACTGGGCCAGCGCCGACGCCAACCGTGACAACGCCGTGCTGGTCGCGGCCGACAAGGCGATCGCCGCCCTCGACGCCGGCGGCGACGTGTGGGTGACCGAGGCCGGTCAGTCCGACGTCACCGCCCGCATCGTCAAGCGCATCGCGAGCCAGCGACCGGGTGTCGACACCGAGAAGCGGATCCATGTCGTCCAACACAGCAACTGGAACGAGAACCAGACCACGCCGGCCGACCTGACCTACGTCCGCAACAACACGGACTACCTCAAGATCGCCGACGGCAACGGAGCCAACAACGGCACCCCCCAGCTCACCACCAGCAGCGGTCAGTACTGGTCGAGGGTCAAGGGCGACGCCGACGTCGGCGCCGTCTGGACCGAGGCCGACGCCGCAGCCAGGCGGGGCTTCGACGTCGACTGGAACAACGACAAGATCGTGAAGGGTGGCATGGACTTCTCCGACACGGTCGAGCCGATGTACGTGTTCGGCTTCGAGCGGCGCAGCGGCAACGTCGGCGGCTTCTTCGACGAGTTCCTCTAGACGCTCCCGAGCGCGGCGGCCCCGGTGACGGGCAACCGCCACCACACGACGCAACCGATCGTCCCGAACCGCGGCCCGGGTCGGTTGCGTACAGCCTGACGAGGTCCCGACCGGTCGTCACCGGGGGGTGGTCCCCAGTGACGACCGGTCGGAGCAATGGTCGACTGACCGAAGGGGCGCCGCCGGTGCCCACGTCAGGTTGGAGGTATCGGGAGATGACCGGGGCGCAGCAACAGACGGAACGGTGTGGTGACACGGGGGACGCCGGCATCGGTGATGTCGGGACACGGGGTGTCGGGACACGGAGTGTCGGGGTACGGGGTGTCGGGACATGGCGTGTCGGCACCTGGCGTGGCCGCACCCGGGGGGCCGGTCGTCTGGCCTGGCGGCCGGCGATGGCGGTGGCGCTCGGCGTGGCGCTGGCGCTCGGTCTCGTGGCTGGCGTGCCGACGCCAGCCGCGGCCCAGGACGACGCCGCCACCGACCAGCGGGTCGTCCGCCTCGTCGGCAACTACGACGCCTACCCGGGCGAGGGTCGGATCGACGTGGTCGAGCAGATCACGGTCAGCAACGTGCGGGGCAGCACCCGCAGCGGCAACACGGTGACGTCGTACTTCTGGACCGGGCACACGGTCTGGGCCCCGGCCGATGCGGAGGACCTGTCGATCTCGGTCGACGGAACCGAGCTGGAGTGGGAGGTGTTCGACACCATCTCCGGCATCGACATCATCTCTGCCGACTACCGCCGCAACCTCAACTTCGGTCAGACCCGGGTCATCGACGTGACCTACTCGCTCCCGACCTACGGGCCGGACGAGGGTGGCCGCCGCCTCAACGACGCCCTGTTCTTCTTCGATCTCGTGACCTGCTGCGGCTTCGAGGAGATCGATCTCACCGTCACGATGCCGACCGACTTCGAGGTCACCCCGCCACGCAACATGGGCTTCGTCCGGTCCGGTTCCGGGGCCCGCCAGACCTTCACCTTCACCGACAACGAGATCACCGGCGACTTCACCGAGCTGATCTTCACCGACTGGAGCGGCTTCAGCGAGGCCGGCCTGGAGCGGGCGTCGGTCGACCTCGGCCAGGGTGCGTCGCTCGAGTTGGTCCACCCGCCAGACGACGCCGAGTGGGCCGCCGAGACCTCGGACGAGCTGGTCGGACTGGCCGCCACCCTCGGTGAGCTCACCGGTCAGCCCTTCCCGGTCGACGAGCTGGTGTTGCGCCAGGGTCGGGTGGACGACGCCGGGCTGTGGTCACCGCCGGAGTCGCTCGACGAGCCGGTGATCATCGCCAGGGCCCGCAACCGCGAGGTGTTGGCCGCGCTGCTGGCCGACGGCTGGCTGTCCGCCGGGCCCTTCGCCGAAGGCCCGGTCCGCGACGGCCTGGCGTCGGTCTTCGCCGCCGAGGCGGTGGCGGCGGCCGGTGGCCGGCCCAGCACGCCGTCGATCCCATCGGGCGGCGGTGAGCTCGACCGTGAGGACGCCCACTGGGTGCTGGCCCAGGTGGCCGACGAGGTCGGCGTCGACGGCCTCACCGAGATCGTGGCCCGTGCTGCGGCCGGTGAGACCGCCTATCCCGGTGCCGGCGACGCCACCGACCCGGCGGCTCCGACGACCGGGGCTCCGGCCGCCGGCGGTGACTGGCGGACCTTCGTCGACCTGGCCGAGCGGCAGGTCGGCTCGACCGAGGTGGCGACCCTGTTCGCCGATCACGTCGTCGACGACGCCGGCCGGGACGAGCTCGCCGCCAGAGGCGAGGCGTTGACCGGCATGGCGGAACTGTCGGACTCGACCGACGGTGTCGTTCCCGCCGGCGTCCTCGGAGCGATGGCGGCCTGGGAGTTCGACCGGGCGGAGCGCCTGCTGGCCGCAGCCGATGAGGTGGTCGACGAACGGGATCGGGTGATCGCCGATCGCCCCGACCGGGCCGACGACGAGGGCCTGGCCATCGGTTCCGCCTTCGCCGAGGCCGAGACGGTCGACGACCTCGAGGCGATCCGAACCGGGATCGTCGACCGGGAGGCCGAGCTCGATCGGGATCGGCTCGTGCGGTTCGGACTGATCGGCGGCGGTGCGCTGCTGGCGCTCGTCGTGCTGGCGTTCGGTGCGGTCCTCGTGCGCCGCCGTGGCCGGCCATCGACCGGGGCGCCGGCACCGGATCCCGATTGGGCTCCACCGACGGTCGTCCCGTCCGACACGACGCCGCCCGTTGCCCTCCCCGAGGGCACCACCCCCGACGTGGTCGTCGACCCGCCGGTCACGCCGCCGCCGGCGAGCCCGTGGCTGCCCGTGTCGCCCGGTGGTGCCGGCGCCGACGCCACGATCGAGGTCCCGTCACCGTCGGCGGCCACCCCGCCGCCGGCGTCGCAGCCGGAGCAGGATCAACCGGCGAGCCACTGACGATCCGGTGGCCGGGCCCGTCCCGGCCACCGGACGTTCGACGGCATCGGGCGCTCGCTGTCACCGGTGACGATCAGCATGGAAGCCATGGGCCCAACCACCGTCGTCATCGCCACGCTCGTCGTGGTCGTCGGGATGCTCGTTGCGTTCCTCGTGGCGATCCAGGCGGTGCGCCACGAGGAGCGGCGTCGCTCGGACGGGGGCCGGTCGAGGATCACCCGGTCACCGACCGACGTGGAGCGCTCGGCCCCGGGGCCGGGTTCCTCGTCGACGCCAACGGCCTCGTGACCGCACGACGGCACGTTCACGCCGTGCCACTCACCCCTGGCGAGTCGGTCGGCTCCCCTTTGTCGCCACCATCCGGCGAGGACTCGTCAGGCGCCCTCGACGATCAACATGTGCATCTCCGCCGCTCCCTCGCGGGCGGCGCGGGCCTCCCGGTACTCGGGCGAGTCGTAGAAGGTCCTGGCCGCCTCCATCGACGGGAACTCGACCAGCACGATCCGTCGATCCTCGGCCTCGCCCTCGAGGACCTCGGTGGCACCGCCGCGGGCGATGAACCTGCCCCCGTACGCCTCGACGGCGATCGGCGAGAGCGCCATGTACGCCTTGTACTGTTCGGGGTCGGTCACGGTCACTCGAACGATCGCATACGCCGTCATGGTGCGGAGTATCGCCGGAGGTGCACCGCTGCTGTCAACCGCAACCGCATTGTCAGACCGCCTGGAGATCCTCGAACCGTCGTCTGGCCGCCCGAACGTCGGGCAGGTGGCTCTCCGACCAGTCCCGGATCGCGGCCAGCGGCTCGGTGATGCTGTGGCCGAGCTCGGTCAGTGAGTACTCGACCTGGGGCGGACGCATCTGCACCAGGACCTCCCGGTGCACGAGGCCGTCCTGCTCCAGCCGTCTCAGGGTCTGGGTCAGCATCTTCTGGGTGATGCCGGGGATCGCCCGCCGGAGTTGCCCGAACCGGAGGGACCCGTCCTCGAGCCGGCCGATGATGAGCGTCGACCACTTCGAGGCCACCAGGTCGAGGATGTCACGGCAGGGGCAGGCATCGGAGTAGAGATCGCCGGTCTCGCACTCGTCGGCCGCTGTCGGGGCCGTCGCCGGCTTGGTGGTTTCCATCGGGTACCTACCAGTCGTTCAGGTGCCTTCTTGCTCATGGGTACTACTCAGACGATGATGCGTTTCGGAGACGAACGCAAGCCCATCGAAGGGATGTCGCATGACCACGCCGACCGTCATCGGCACCGAGCAGGAGGACAGCGGGGCCGACGGCAACCGCTTCGCCCCGCTGAACGCCGCCTACGACCGCACCTTCCGGCCGGATCGGTTGACGATCGGCCTCGTCGCCCCGCTCGACGCGCACCACCACTCGCCCGTACCGTCCATGCAGGGCCACCTCGACCGGATCAAGCTGGCCGAACGGCTCGGGTTCGCCGCCGTCTGGCTGCGGGACGTGCCGTTCAACGTGCCGTCGTTCGGCGACGCCGGGCAGGTGTTCGACCCGTTCGTCTACCTCGGTCTGCTGGCCGGCGTCACCGAGCGGATCGCCCTCGGTGTGGCCAGCATCGTGCTCCCGCTCCGCCACCCGGCCCACGTGGCCAAGGCGGCGGCCAGCGTCGACCAGCTGTCCGACGGTCGGCTCCTGCTCGGCGTCGCCTCCGGCGACCGCCCGGACGAGTATCCCGCACTCGGCATTCCGTTCGACGAGCGCAGTGAGCGCTTCCGCCGCAGCTTCGACTACCTGACGAGGATGGCCGACGACCGGCCGGCGTTCACCAGCCCCGACGGTCGCCTCGACGGCGAGATCGACCTGCTGCCCAAGCCCGTCGCCGGCCGCCTGCCGTTGTTGCTCACGGGCGGCAGCCGCCAGGACCCCGAGTGGATCGCCAGCCACGGCGACGGCTGGATGCTGTATCCCCGACCCGTCGCCGCCCAGTCGTCGATCATCGCCGAGTGGCGAGCCCGCGTCGCCGCCGCCGGCTTCGGCCCGAAGCCGGTGATGCAGCCGCTGTACGTCGACCTCGTCGAGGACGACCGGGCCCGGCCCCAACCGATCCACCTCGGCTTCCGTGCCGGTATCGAAACGCTCCGGGCCCACCTCGGCGAGCTGGCGGAGGCCGGCGTGAACCACGTGGCGCTGAACCTCCGTTTCAACGAGGCGGACATCGAGACCACACTGCACCGGCTGGCCGACGAGCTGCTGCCGGACTTCACCCACTGAGGAGAGCACCATGTCGACGACCGACGACCAGACGAAGACCATCCTGTTGACCGGGGCCAGCGACGGCATCGGCCTGGAGACGGCGATGCGCCTGGCCGCCCTGGGCCACCAACTCCTGCTGCACGGTCGCAACGAGGCCAAGCTCGACGCCGCCGTCGAACGGGTGCGCTCGGCCACACCGGACGCCACCATCGAGACCCATCTGGCCGATCTGTCGAACCTGGTCGAGGTCGATGCGCTCGCCGCCTCCGTGGCCGAGCGTCACGACCGTCTCGACGTGCTCATCAACAACGCCGGGATCTTCAAGACGTCGGCCCCGCTGACCGCGGACGGCCTCGACGTCCGCTTCGTCGTCAACACGATTGCGCCCTACCGCCTGACCACGCAGTTGCTGCCGATCGTGCCGGCCTCCGGGCGGATCGTGAACCTCTCGTCTGCTGCGCAGGCCCCGGTCGATCGTGCGGCCATGGTCGGCGAGACCAGGCTGGCCGACATGGACGCCTACGCCCAGAGCAAGCTGGCGATCACGATGTGGTCCCGCCACCTGGCCGAGCAGCTCGGTGCCGACGGACCGGCGGTCATCGCCGTCAACCCGGGTTCGCTACTGGCAACCAAGATGGTCAAGGAGGGCTTCGGCGTGGCCGGGAGCGACATCGGCATCGGCGCCGACATCCTCGTCCGGGCCGCGTTGAGCGACGAGTTCGCCGCGGCGACCGGACGCTACTGGGACAACGACTCGGGCCGCTTTGCCCCACCCCACCCCGACGGACTCGACCCGGCCCGCACTGGGGTGGTCGTCGACGACGTCGCCCGCCTCGCCGCCTCTCTCGCCGGGGCCGGCCAGGTCTGACCGGCCGCGTCGGTCCGATCGGTCCGCCCGTCCCACCGGTTCCGCCGGTCGGTCGGTCGGGGGACACTTGCCCGGCCGACGGTCAGCGGAGCCGGGGCAGGACCTCGGTCGCCAGGGTGGTGAGGTTGGCGAAGATGGCTGTCGGGTCGGCGTCCCGTGAGCCCGGTACCACGACGAGGCGCTCCGCTCCTGCCTCGACGAGATCCCCGAGCCGGGCGACGCAGCGGTCGACCGGACCGGCCACCGCGAACCGGTCGAGGAACTCGTCCGGCAGGGACGCGGCGTGGGCCGACCCGGCGGCGCCGTGGCCCTCCATGTCGTAGCCGGTGCCGATGGCCTCGAAGATCGCACCGTCGGGACCGTCGTGTTTCGGCGCACCGGCCATCCCCGAGAAGTGGGCGAAGCTGGCGGCGCCACCCCGCACGATCTCGCGGGCAACGTCGACGTCGGGGTGGGCCACCGTATTCACATAGGCGCCGACCGACACGCCGTCGGGGTCGAGCCCTGCGGCCTTCCGTTCCGACCGGAGCAGGGCGACCGCGTCCCGAAGCCTGGCCGGGTCGGCGCCGACGCCGAACGTGACGCGGTCGGCCAGCCGGGCGGCCACGCCGATCACCCGGGGGCCGGTGGCGGCCACGTCGATCGGGACCGGGGCGACGCCACGCTCGGCGATCCAGCGGTTGCGGCTGACGCCGTCGTCGAGCTCGACGTCCTCGCCGTTGAGGAAGCCCCGGACCCGGGCCACGTAGGTCTCGAACACGTCGACCGATGCCGGCTTCCGGCCGAGGTAGCCGAGCGACGAGTCGCCCCGCCCGATGCCGAGCACCGCTCGACCGCCCGACGCCGCATGCACGGTGGCGATCGCCGTTGCGGTCACCGCCGGATGGCGGGTGATCGGATTGGTGACCCCGGTGACCAGCCGGAGCCGTTCGGTCGCGGTGGCCATGATGCCGAGGGTGACGTGGACGTCGGCCGCCAGGTTCTGGGTGTCGGCGAGGTAGATGCCGTCCCAGCCGGCGGCTTCCACCATCGCCCCGACCTCGGCCGCCCGGCCGGGTTGGGGGAACATCAACAGGTCGAGCTCGGGAGCCATGGGCCCGACACTAAACACCGGGCGGGCGACGTGTCCCGTCGTTGCGACAGGCGTCGCCCGCCGGGGTCGGAGACCGGCTCGACGCGACGGGGTGTCGCCGGTGAGACTCGGAGCCATGAACGCATCCAGCAAGACGCCACGCCACATCGTGGTGGTCGGCGGCGGGACCGCCGGCTCGGTGGTGGCGAGCCGACTGAGCGAGCACGATGACGTGCAGGTCACACTGCTCGAAGCCGGGCCCGATCACGACGCCTACGACGCCAGCGTGCTCGAACCGGCCCAGGCCTCGGCCGCGTGGGCTGGGGCGGTGCCGAGCGCCCGCACCCCGATGGCGCTCGGCGGCGACCGGGCCATCCCGATGTTCCAGGGCCGGTTGCTCGGCGGGACCTCCGCGCTGAACGGGATGGCGACCCTGCGGGGCCTGCCGGAGGACTACGACGGTTGGGCTGCGTCCGGTCTCGACGGGTGGGCGT
Source organism: Actinomycetota bacterium (assembly GCA_039195375.1). GTDB lineage: Bacteria > Actinomycetota > Acidimicrobiia > Acidimicrobiales > SZUA-35 > JAHELU01. The sequence goes on along the minus strand of JBCCVL010000053.1, from coordinate 3,187 downwards.
GGGATGACGTCGTGAGCACCTTCATCGCCGCCGAGCGTGACGTCGACTTCGGTTCGACGTCCCTGCACGGTGACCGGGGGCCGCTGCCGGTGCGGCGGTGGCGCCTCGACGAGCTGAGCCGAGCCCAGCGGGCGTTCCATGACGGCATGGTCGAGGTCGGCCAGCCGACGGTCGCCGACATCAACGATCCCGCCCAGCTACCGGGGATCGGCGTCTTCCCGGTGACCATCGACGAGCACAACCGGCGGGTCACCACCAGCCTGGCCTACCTCGGCGACGACGTTCGGGCCCGACCCAACCTCACGGTCCGCACCGGGGCCGAGGTGGCCACGGTCGAGGTGTCGTCCGGGCGGGCGATCGGCGTGACGCTGGTGTCGGGCGAGCAGGTGTCGGCCGACGAGGTCGTGGTGTCGAGCGGGGCGATCTGGACGCCGGCGCTGCTGATGCGATCGGGCATCGGACCGGCCGGCCACCTGGCCGGACACGGCATCACCGTGCACGCCGACCTGCCGGTCGGGGAGACGATGAGCGATCACCTCGGCCCGGGGATCCCCTACCGGCACGACGGGCCCCGTGGCGGGGAGGCGGGGCCGGCGCAGGTGCTGGTGATCGGGGCGTCGAACGGGAGTGACGTCGACTACCACGCCTTCCCGGTGGCGTCGGTGCCGAGCGAGGACGAGACGGTGTTCCTGATGGCGGCGTTCCTGCTGCGGTCGAGTGGTCGGGGCGCGGTGCGGCTCGGCGATCGGCCAGGCGACGACCCGGTGGTGACGGCGCCCCCGCTCCCCGACGACGGGGAGGCTCGGCTCCGCCACGCGTTCGATCAGATCGCGGCGTGGGAGCGCTCGTCCCCGGCGGTCGCCCTCGGCTGTACCCCGGTCGAACCGCACGATCTGTCGGCCGACGATGCGGTTGCCGCCGCCCTCGATCGGCTGACGGTGAGCTACGGCCACATGACCAGCACCTGCCCGATGGGCACGGTGCTCGATGCCGACTGCCGGGTACTCGGGGTTGAGGGCCTGCGGGTGGTCGACGCCTCCGTCATGCCGACGATCCCGTCGGGGAACACCTACCTCGGGTGTGTGATGATCGCCGAGCGGGTGACCCAGAAGATGGCGGCCGAGATCGTCGGTTGACGCTCGGCCGAGCGGCGGCGCTACAGGATCAGTGCGGCGACGAAGGCCCCGACGTAGGCCAGGCCGAAGAGGGTAGGAATCGCCTGCTCGATGTCGGTGAGACGCCAGCGCTGGTCGGCGGGCCGCGTGTCGTCCCACTGGGCCGCACGGGCCGGCAGTCGCTCCTCGAGGTGGCGGACCGAGCTCCAGTGTTGTTCGCCTCGGCGTCGATAGGAGCGGAGGGCCGCAGCCCAGGCGCCACATTGGGCCAGCAGCACGAGCAGCGGGAAGGCCAGGGCGGCCCGGCCGGACGACGGGCGGGCTTCCCAGGTCACCCCGATGGCGACGAAGGCGGCGGTGTTGATCCCGAGGAAGAACGAGTTGGCGACGGCTCGCCGGTTGCGATTGCTCTCGACGAGGCCGAGGTAGAGCTTGCACTGCTCCAGGACGGCATCTCGGTAGTCGGACTCGGAGTCGTAGCTGTCCGCGTCGACGTCGGTCCAGAAACCGTCGGGTGGCTCGTCCGCCATCGACGCACACTAACCCGACTGGGATCGAGGTGGCGTCGGTGATGGGGTGCCCCGGCGACGCCTCCCGGCGCGCCGGGTGACGACCGGCGACGCACGGGGCCGTGGTCGGGAGTGGGCGTCGCGCCGGCTATGCGTGCTCTCGGCTGGTGGCCCGGTACACGTACGCATACGCAAGCGAGACGATCGACGCAGCCAGGCCGACGAGCTGGAGAACGATGATCGTCCGGCCGGCTGCGGCGAAACCGGGCTCCAGGAACGCGAGTCTTCCCGACTCGGCCCACCAGAGCAGTTCGAGGAGGTAGACGAGAAGAAAGGTCAGGACGCCGACCCGGATCCAATGGCGAACGACGTCACGTCGCTCGGCGTGACGGTCGAGCCGGTCCGGGGCCAAGCCGAACCGATCCGAGTACAGCGTTCCGGCCGCTATCGGAAAGACGGCGAGAGCGATCCCAGGTGAATCGCTCATCGCCCGGGCGAGGCGTTCCGAGTCTTCCGACAGGAAGCCGGCAAGCCACTGCAGTCCGATGATCGCCCCCAGCGAGAAGCTGACCGCGGGAACAGCGTCGCCCGTGTCTCGCATCGCTTCGATCGATCCGATCGCCGTTGAGCCGCAGACGATCGTCGACACAACGATTCCGATGACAAAGGCGACACCGACGTCGCCTGCGTCATCGAGAATTGTCGGCTCACGGAGAAGACCGTCTATGACATCGTTGAGAGGATCCATACGTCTGGAGCCTGCTCGCGGAGGCGATGCGCAGGCAAAGAACGACGCCGCACCCGTCCCTCACACCGGGCTTGGTCAAGCCGCCGACGGCACGCGGCTGCACCATCGGTGGCCGCGCTGGTCGGGGTACCTCCGACAGGCCCGGCTGAGGTCGACGGCGCCCGCCGAGGCGGGGTCTCGAACCACGGTGGCTCCGGCTTATGCCAGAAACGAGAAACCCGCTCGACTGCTGGAGTCCGAGCGGGTCTCAGTTGCGGAGAGGGTGGGATTTGAACCCACGGTCCACTTGCGCAGACACCTCCTTAGCAGGCGGGGAGGTAGGGGTCGCCAAGGGTCGGGCGACGCCTGGGAGCCACTGTTCCAGCGTGCCGACGGTCGCAGGCGGGCGTCACCTATGGCTCCCACTTCGGCTCACAGCAGCATGCAACTCGCCGGTCGTACTTCGCAGCTGTGCTCTGATGCTGTCACCGTTCTCAACCGCCGGGCGGCGCAACGTGTCGAGCCAGAGGATCGTTACGAGACTTGTCGCTGGACGTGCAGGCAGGACTGCCCTGGACTGCACCGGCTAGCCTCATGCTAGGTTGCTGCAACCACCAACATAAAGAGCTGATCCTCGCCGAATGACATCAGATCACGAGCAGAACGACCCACAACCTGAAGACTCGTGGCCTCCGCCGCCCGAGTCGCTACCGTTCGCTGATCCTCCGGGGCAGCAGCCGTATCAGGGCCAGCCTCTTCCTCCGGGGCAGCAGCCGTATCAGGGCCAGCCTCTTCCTCCGGGGCAGCAGCCGTATCAGGGCCAGCCTCTTCCTCCG
>JBCCVL010000052.1:0-32813 GCA_039195375.1 Actinomycetota bacterium | reverse complement strand
TTGGCCACCGCATCGATCTCGTCGAGCCGCTGCTGGTAGGTCGTGCCACCATCGAGCCCGTAGTGGTGGAAGCCGTCGACGGTCATGAACTGCACGAACGTCTCGGCCCCCTGGTCGGCCAAGCGGGCCATCACCCCGCCGCAGGCCAGGACCTCGTCGTCGGCGTGTGGCGAGACGACGAGCACCCGCTCGATCTCGGACAGCGTCACCATCGTCGGCTCACCCTTCGCTCGAAGCCGTCGGCTCAGGCCGCAGCGGTACGGCTGGCCACGATCGGACGGTAGTAGTCGATCGTCTCCTGCACGAGGGCGTCGAGATCGATCTCCGGCTTCCAGCCGACCTTGAGCGCGGCGCCGAGGACGGGGGTCTTCTCGAACGACTCCGCTTCCTCGTAGAGGTCACCGTGGATCTTCTTGGCGTCGGCGTACACGACGTTCGACGGCGAGTCGACCATCTCCTTGACCTTGTCGGCCAGGCTGCGGACGCTGATGTTGTTGGTCGGGTTCCCGATGTTGTAGATCAGGTCGCCGGTCTCGAGCGCAGCGTCCATGTGGTCGGTGATGAACCGGACGAGGTCGGTGACCGACAGGAACGCCCGCAGCTGCTCGCCGGTTGCGAACACGGTGATGTCGTCGCCGGCCAGGGCCTGCTGCACGAACGTCGGCATCACGAAACCGCCCCGCTCGGACTGGCGGGGACCGGTGACGTTGAACGGCCGGATCACGATGCCACGCAGGCCCCGGTGGCGGCTGTTGGCCATGATCGCCTCGGTCAGGGTCTTGGCGATGGCGTACTCGATCCGCACGGTGTAGTCGACCGGGACTTCGATGGTGTCGGTCTCGGCCAGTTGGCCGGAGCGGCCGTAGACCTCGGCCGACGAGAAGTCGCATACGGGCACGTCGTGCTCGATGCACTGGTCGATCACCATCTGACAGGCCCGCACGATGTCATGACCGAGCTGACCGGCGAAGCGGAGGATGCCGGCCGGTCCGACCAGAGAGGCGGCGTGGATGACCCGGTCGGCACCGGCGACGGTGCCCCCCTGGAGGAAGTAGTCCTCGACGCTCATCGCCAGCACGGTGCAGTCGGGGTGGTTCTCGTACGGCTCCGTCGAGATGACCGAGCTGACGAGCGAATCGATGATGACGACCTTGCGCCCTGCGGCCAGGTAGGCGTCGGCCACGAACGAGCCGATGAAGCCCATGCCTCCGGTCACGATCACCGCGTCGGTGGTGTCGACCTCGCTCGCCGCTAGCTGTGCATCGCCCATTGCTGTCCTTTCGGATGGGTCCGACCGCCGATCGACAGCCGGGTTGTGTGGTTGACGGGGACTGGTCAGCGCCGGCCGGCCCATCGGCTGCGCAGATAGGCCACGGGGCCCATCGCCCGGCCGGCCAGGTGCCACAGGTGGTACCGGAGCGGGATCGGGACCTCACGACTGAGAATTTCGTCTCGCTGATCGAATCCCTTGAGCAGGGTCGGGACGCCGGCGGGGATCCGTCGGATCAGGCCGCGGCGGAGATCCGGTTCGAGCAGGTGCTTGGCCAGGAAGGCGGTCAGCCCGAGACCGTAGGTGTAGAGGTGGGCGTCGAAGGGTCGGTCGTCGAAGCGATCGGCGTGCCAACCGATGGCCGCCGGCTCGGCCGCCACCAGGGAGCCGTCGGCCAGGATCCGGATCGGGGCGTCGAGGTCCTCGCCTCCCCGAGCCCGGGTCCCCGGGCCGAGCGCCTCGTCGAAGCCACCGAGGCGCCGGAAGTTCTCGGTGTGGAACGCCATGTTGGCGCCGATGGCGAAGTCACCGATCCGGTAGGGATGCAGTGGGTCGTCGTCGGACCGGTAGGCGTGGACGACGGGCTCGAACCCGAAGCGGGTCCCCCACGACATCGTGGCCTCGAACATCAGCTGCTCGGGTGTGTCGAGGTAGGCCGGCGGGCAGCTGCCGGTGACGCAGCGGACGTCCTGGTGTCGACGGAAGCCGCGGGCGATGGCCAGCAGCCACTGGGCGTCGACCCGGATGTCGTCGGACAGGAACGCCGTGACCGGATAGCGGGCGGCCGAGAGGCCGATGTTGCGGGCCCGCGCGAGGCCGGGCCGTGGCTCGGCCAGGTACCGGACCCGGTCATCGGCCCCGTGGGCGGCGGCGACCAGCTCGGCGGTCGACGAGTCGCTCGAGCCGTTGTCGACGATCAGGACCTCGATCGGCGACGGGTAGTGCTGCTTCAGGACCGTCTCGACGCAGCCCATCACGTGCTTGGGTCGGTTGCGGGTGCCGATGACGACGCTGACCGCAGGCAGCTCGTCGACCGGCATCGCCTGCAGGTCGTGTGACGTCGTCGGCTGAGGCGGGCCGTCCGGATCCCAGGGACCGCCGGCGATGCGGTCGATCACCATCCGATGCTGACGGACCGCATCGGCCCGGACCGAGGCGACATCGATCACACCGTCGGCGACGGGGACCGTCGACCAGCCGAGCGGCTCACCCCGGAAGCGGACAAGCAACCGGGCCCGGTCGTAGGGCGCGCCGTTCGGGGCCGTCGGCCCGACGGCCAGGCTGACCGGCGGATCGGCGACGTCGAAGTCACCGACCCACAGGGGCTTGTGACCCGAACCGGTGACGATCGGCATCGTGTCGTCCTACTCCGTGGCGCCGGTGCCCGAGACCGGCCGGTTGCGCGTCGCGCCGATGGGGGTTCGGCACGTCTTGGACCCGCTCACCCCAACACCTTCGGCGAAAACCGGCGAATGGATGAGGATCCGTCGACAACGCTAGTGAACGAGGGCCACGCTGAGCGCGGTTGTGACAAGGCAATACTCCCTATCGTGGGAGCCTCGCCGGGGTCGGGGCCGGTCAGCGGTCGAGCAGGCGGGTCAGACCAGTCGCTCGCCGAGCCAGTCGGCCACGTCGGCCAGCGGCAGTCGGACCTGCTCCATCGTGTCCCGCTCGCGGATCGTGACCGCCTTGTCCTCGAGCGAGTCGAAGTCGTAGGTGATGCAGTACGGGGTGCCGATCTCGTCCTGGCGTCGGTAGCGACGACCGATGGCCTGGGTCTCGTCGTAGTCGACCATCCAGGTCGGCTGCAGCTCGGCCAGCAGCTCCTTGGCCGGTTCGGTCAACTCGGGCTTCTTCGACAACGGCAGCACCGCCGCCTTGAAGGGGGCGATGCGGTGGTGGAGTCGCAGGACGGTCCTCGTGTCGTCGTTGACGGTCTCCTCGTCGTACGCCGCCATCAGGAACGCCATCATCGTTCGCGTTGCCCCGGCCGCCGGCTCGATGACATGGGGCACGTAGCGCTCGTTGGCCGCCTGGTCGAAGTACTCGAGCTTCTGACCCGAGTGGGCCATGTGCTGGTCGAGGTCGTAGGAGCCCCGGTTGGCGATGCCCTCCAGTTCGTCCCAGCCCCACGGGAACAGGAACTCGACGTCGCTGGTGCCGGACGAGTAGTGGCTGAGCTCGTCCTCGCCGTGGGGGCGCAACCGCAGCTTCTCGGCGTCGATCCCGTGGTCGACGTACCACTGCATCCGCTCGGTGCACCAGTACTGGTACCACTGGTCGGCCTCACCGGGCGGCACGAAGAACTCGAGTTCCATCTGCTCGAACTCCCGGGTCCGGAACACGAAGTTGCCCGGCGTGATCTCGTTGCGGAAGCTCTTGCCGACCTGGGCGATCCCGATCGGCGGCTTCTTGCGGGAGGTGTTGATGACGTTGGCGAAGTTGATGAACATCCCCTGCGCGGTCTCGGGACGGAGGTAGGCGACGGCGCCCGCATCCTTGACCGGGCCGGCCTGGGTCTCGAACATCAGGTTGAACTGGCGCGGCTCCGTGAACTCGCCCCGCGAGCCACAGGTCGGACAGACGTCGGGATCGTCGAGCTTGTCCTGGCGGTGACGGGCGCCACAGTTGCGGCAGTCGACGAGCGGGTCGGTGAAGTTGGCCAGGTGGCCGGAGGCCTCCCAGACCGCCGGTGGCGACAGGATCGAGGCGTCGAGGCCGACGACGTCGGTCCGCAGCTGGACCATCGAGCGCCACCAGGCGTCCTTGACGTTGCGCAGCATGAGCACGCCGACCGGTCCGTAGTCGTAGGTGGACCGGAAGCCCCCGTAGATCTCGGCGGACGGGAACACGATGCCGCGCCGTTTGCTCAGGTTGACGATCTTGTCGAACAGGTCCGGGATGGGCTCGCTCATCTACCGAAGCGTAACGCCTGCACCCGCACGCCAAGCCGCAGTTTCCTTGGTTGCGAGCGGCTGCGGCCGATGGGTGCCGATGACCCTCGTCGGCGGCGGTACCCGCCCCTTCGACCGTTCGAGGCTCGAACCCGGACGACTGGCCGTGGTCGGCATCGACCTCGGCCTGATGTTCGTCGTCCCGGTTGCGGTGGCGGCGAGCCAGGTCGAGCGGTTCCGCCTCGACGGTGCTGACCTGCTGGTCGACCCCGCCGACCGGGCCCGTCTCGATCGGCTCGACCGTGGCTTCCACCGGGCGGTCGAGCTCGGCGACCATCTGTACGTGTTGAGCGGGCTCGGGTGGTGGGGCGCGCTGGTGGCGCTCGTCGTGGCCTCGTGGACGATCGTCATCGCCGTCCCGCCGGCCGCCGGTGGCCGGACGCCAGGGGCACTGCTGGTCGACTGGCTGGCGACACGAGCATCGGCGGGGCCACCGACCACCGAGGTCACCGCCGGATCGACCGTGATACCGGGCACGGCGAGGGTGGCCACGGAGGAGGCGGACACAAAGGAGGGGGCCGGGGACGAGGCCGTCCACCGGGCCGACGACGGCGCGGTCGTCGACGTCCGCGACGGGACGGCGACCATCCACCTCATCACGCGGACACCGATCCAGCCGCCGCAGCTGCCCGCACGCCAGGTGACGCCACCGGGCTCGGCCGCGTCGACCCCGCCACCGGAGGACCACCGCAGACGCTGGCTCGGCGATGCCGACGACTACCTGGCGTGGGACACCGCCGGTGGCCGGTGGCGGGACGGTGGCCGGACGGACCGACCGGCATTCGACGAGCTCGTCCTGCCCGAGTCGTCGCTCGGCGACGGCATCAGCGCCGTCACGGCCGAGTCCGTCGCCCGGGCCATCGAGCCATGGCCGGGAAACCCACCAACTCCCCGATCGCCCGGTTAGCTGCCCGACCGGCCGGCATCGGCACCGCGCGGCATCGGCATCGGGGGCTGCATCGCTCGCCGTGCGGGCGCCGGTCAGCGGTCGAGCGACCCGACGCCATCGTCGAGCTGCTCGTAGAGCACGGCGCTCGCCCGCAGGCGTCGTTCGGTGTGCTGTTCGACCAGTCTGGCCGCCAACGTCTCCAGCTCCCTGGCCACCTCGGCGGTCGTCGAGTCGAGCACGTGGCGGACCCGACCGTCGAACACCAGCTGGAGGGCCCGGCGGGCCGGTTCGCTGATCGGCTCGCCGCTCGGACACGAGCGACACAGCACGCCACCCTCGTGGATCTGGATTGCGACCAGGTCGTCGGTCGCCCCGCAGCGGACGCAGGCATCGACCAGGGGCTGCACGCCCTCGAGCACGAGGAACCGGGCGACGAACGTCGGGACGACCAACGGGTTGCCGGTCCGGTCGAGCTCCCGAAGCGCGCCGGTCAGGAGCTTGTAGACCGCCGGGTTCGACTCGGCGTCCTCGGTGGCGCTGTCGATGATCTCCAGCAGCACTGCGGCCCGACCGTAGCGGTCGAGGTCGGTCCGGATGGCGTCGAGCGTCTCGACCCGCTCGGCCTGGGTGACGATGTCGAGGTTGCGGCCCTCATAGAGCTGCAGACCGACGATCGAGCCGGGTTCGAGTCGGGACCCGAACTTCGACCGGGTGCGCCTGACCCCCTTGGCCACGGCCCGGACCTTGCCACGGCCCCGGGTGAACAGCACCACGATCCGGTCGGCCTCGCCGAGCTTGTGGGTCCGGAGGACGACCCCCTCGTCCCGGTAGAGCGCCATCGGTGACCCTCGCCTGCCGGGACCGGATCCGGCTAGTCGTCGAGGCCGCCGAAACGGCGGTTGCGACGCTGGAACTCGACGATGGCCTCGAACAGGTGGGCCCGGCGGAAGTCGGGCCAGTAGGTCTCGGTGAACACCATCTCGGCGTATGCCGACTGCCAGATGAGGAAGTTGGAGAACCGGTATTCGCCCGAGGTCCTGACCCAGAGGTCGACGTCGGGCATCTCGGGGTCGTAGAGGTGACGGGACAGCATCGCCTCGTCGACGTCGGACGGGCTGACCCCGGAGGCGATGATGGCCTGCACGGCGTCGACGATCTCGGCCTGGGCTCCGTAGTTGAAGGCGATCGTGAGGGTCAGCTTGCCGTTGCCGGCGGTCAGCTCGGTCGACTCGTCCATCCGTCGGAGCAGGCGCTTCGGGACCTTCCAGTCCCGTCGGCCGACGAACCGGATGCGCACGCCCTTGTCGTGCAGCTCGTCTCGGCGGTTCACCAGCAGCGACTCGTTGAACCGCATCAGGAACCGGACCTCGTCGGTCGGGCGCCGCCAGTTCTCGGTCGAGAAGGCGTAGACGGTGAGCCACTGGACGCCGACCTCGAGCGCCCCGTCGACCACGTCGAGCAGCGCCTCCTCGCCGGCGGCGTGCCCCTCGGTTCGCTTGAGGCCCCGCTGCTTGGCCCAGCGCCCGTTGCCATCCATCACGCACGCCACGTGGCGCGGCAGCCGGGACGGGTCGATGGCGGAAGTGGTCATCGATTCGACGGTAGCCGGTGGTCTCGGTGGCCAACGACCGAACGCACCGATTTCCGGCGCTCAGCCGTCGCCGGCATCGTCGGTGGTGCTGGTGGTCGAGTCGGTGCTCGTCGTCGACGACTCGGTTGTCGTCGTGGTCTCTTCGGCGGTCGTGGTCGTCGACTCCATCGACGTGGTGCTCGACTCCGAGCTCGATGTCGTCGCCACCGTGGTGGTGGTCGCCGGCTGGGTCGTCGTGCTCGACGACGGCGGCTGGGTCGTCGCCGTCGTCGTCGGCCGTCTGGTCGTCGTCGTCGCTGGTTCGGTCGTGGTCGTCGACACCGTCGAGGTGGTCGTGGCCTCGGTGGTCGAGGTGGACGTCGAGGTCGAGGTCTCCGTCGTCGACGTCGTGGCCTCGGAGGTCGAGCTCGAGGAGGCAACCGACGTCGGCGTCGAGGTGGCCGACGTCGTCGCCGACGATGGCACCGGGCTCGACCGGACGGTCGGCGTCGGCGTGCTCGACCCGGTGAAGGAGCCCGAAGTGCCGACGCCGTCACCGGACGCCTCGGCGGCCGGGCCACCGGGGACGGTGTCGGCGATCGACCCGTCGTCGGCCTCGGGGCCGGCCGGGTTCACCGCCGTGGTCTGGGTCGCCGGGTCGTCCCGCAACCAGTTGAAGGCCACGAAGCCGATCAGCAGGGCGGCCAGGGTGGCCACGCCGGCGACCGTGGTGCGGAACCAGCGGCGGTCGGTCAGGTCGAGCAGTCCGAGCGGGAGCGGCTCCAGGCTGCCTGGTTGAGGTGGGGGGGCGATCGGTCGCCCGGGCCGCCGGCCGGCGACGCCATCGGAGAACAGCTGCGACCGGTCACCGGCCGGCGGCAGCATCCGCCCGTCGACCGGGGCGGCGGCCGGCTTGACCGGGTGGACCGTCGTCTGCAGCGGGCTCGGGCGGCCCCGCTCGGAGGTCTCGGTCGCCCGTCCGAGTCCGTTGGGGGGAGCGGCACCGTTGCCCGCCCCGTTGCCGCCGTTGCCGTTCCCGTTGCTGCCGTTGCCGTTGTGATACCCGGTTGCCCCCGCTGGGCCGGTACCGAGCCCGCCCGGTCCGGAGCCGTTGCCGCTGCGGCCGTTCCCGGCGCCGTCGCCGAGGACGGATCGTTCGAACAGTGGGGCCTGACCGGCCGGTCGATGACCGGTGCGAGGATCGACTGCGGTCGTGTCGTCGAGCGGCCGGAACAGCGGCCGGTGGTCGCCGTTGCTGCCGACGTGCACGGTGGTGTTGGCATCGATGGTGCGGCCGGGCGCATGAGGCGCCGCCGTCGGCGGTTGCGTCTCCACGCTCAGTGACGTCTCGACGACGGGCGGGCGACGGTCGGCCATCGGCGGCTGTGGTGCGGCCGGCGGCTGGGGCGCAGCCGGGGGCATGGCCGGCGGGCGTGGCCCGGGACCGCCGTCTGGACCGACTGGTGACGAGGCCGACGGCACCTCCGGCGGCTCCAGCACCGACCCGGACGCCCGGAACCCCGGTACCGGATCGGCGTCGTCAGCCGGCGTTGGGCGACCGCTTCGGACCAGCGAGGCCAGCGCATCAGCCGCGCCATCGTCGAGCGGACGATCGCCGTAGGGGCTGTGCCCGGGTTCCGGTGTGCCGCGTGAAGTCATGTGTCTGCCCCGACAGGTCCCCTACCGACCGTGGCCCACACTCTAGCCCGGTTCCCATCCAAGTTTGTCGGCGCGGTTGGTGCCTAGGCTGGCCCGATGCCCGCGGTGGAGTCGCTCATGACGAAGGTCACAGCAGCGCTCCCCGGCGGCGGTGAGTCGCGGCCGGGCCAGCTCCGCATGGCCGAACTGGTGGCGGAGGCGGTCTCGGACCGGGAGGCCGTGCTGGTCGAGGCCGGGACCGGCACCGGCAAGTCACTCGCCTACCTGGTGCCGGTGGTGGCGAGCGGTCGCCGGGCGGTCGTGGCGACGGCGACGATCGCCCTCCAGTCCCAGCTCGTCGAGAGCGACGTCCCTCTCGTGGCCAAGGCCCTCGACCGGCCGGTCAGTGTCGCCCTGCTGAAGGGACGACGCAACTACCTCTGCCGGCAGCGCCTGGCCGAGCTGCAACGATCGAAGCGGGAGGAGCAGCTCCAGCTCCTCGGCGGTCGCAACCCCGACAATCACCTGGCCGAGGTGGTGGCCTGGGCCGCAGAGACCGTCGACGGTGACCGCGAGGAGCTCGATCCGTCGCCCCCGGAGGACGTGTGGTCGGCGGTGTCGGTCGGGGCAGACGAGTGCCCGGGGGCCGCCCGCTGCCCGTCCGGCGGCGAGTGCTTCTCGGAGCAGGCCCGCCAGCGAGCTGCGGCGGCCGACGTGATCGTCACCAACCAGCACTACTACGGGCTCGACCTGGCCTCCTCGGGGGCGCTGCTGCCGGAACACGACGTCGTGGTGTTCGACGAGGCCCACCAGCTGCCGGAGGTGCTTGGTGCCACCTGTGGGACCGAGCTCGGCGGTGGACGGATCCGGGGCGTCGCCAGGCGGGTCCGGGCCATCCTGACCGACGAGGACCTCGCCGCCGACCTCGACCGCTCCGCCGTCGACCTCGACGAGCTGCTCCGGCCGCTCACCGGTCGGGCCATCGACGACCTGGGGCCGCTGGTGTCGGCTGTCGTGCTGGCCCGTGACCGGGCCGACAAGGTCATCGCCGCCCTGCGCAAGCTCGAACCGTCCGAGGGATCCGACGTCGCCGCCAGGATCGAGCGGACCAACCTGGCCGCCACCCGACTGGTCGCCGACATCGATGCGGTCCTCGAGGCCGAGGACTCCGACGTGATCTGGGTCGACGGCAACCCCGAGCACCCGGTCCTGCGCCGCACGCCGCTCGAGCTGGCCGCGGTCCTCGAGAACGGCCTGTGGCCGGAGCGCAGCGTCGTGCTGACCAGCGCGACCCTCCCGGACGGGATCACGGTGCAGCTCGGTCTCGGCGACGACACGTCGATCGAACGGGTCGGCTCCCCGTTCGACTACCCGAGCCTCGGCCTCCTCTACTGCCCGACCGACCTCCCACCACCACGGAGTGATGCCCACCGCCGGGCCGTCCAGGACGAGATGATCACCCTGATCGAGGCGGCGGGTGGCCGGGCGCTCGGGCTGTTCACCAGCTACGGGGCCATGTCGGAGGCGGCGGAACGGCTCAGCGACGAACTCGACGTTCCCGTCCTCGTCCAGGGCGAAGCCCCGAAGTCGGTCCTGATCGAGCGCTTCAAGGGCGACCCGTCTTCGGTCCTCCTGGCGACCCTGTCGTTCTGGCAGGGCATCGACCTGCCGGGATCGACGCTGACGCTGGTCACGATCGACCGGCTCCCGTTCCCCCGTCCGGATGAGCCCGTGACCCAGGCCAGGCGCGATCGGGCCGGCCGCTGGGCCTTCCGCGACGTCGACCTCCCGCGGGCCCAGACCCTGCTGGCCCAGGCCGCCGGACGCCTGATCCGCCGGGGCGACGATCGCGGCGTCGTCGCCGTGCTCGACCCTCGTCTGGCCACGACCAAGTCCTACCGCTGGGAGCTGATCAACGCGCTGCCGCCGTTCGCCCGGACCAAGGATCGGGAGCAGGTCAACCGGTTCCTGCGCGAGCTCGACGCCGAGGCAGACGACCCACTGCCGGCGAGGGATCAGTAGCCGAGGCGCTCGATGGCGTCGGGATCCTGCTGCCAGTCCTTCTCGATGCTGACGACCAACTCGAGGAAGGCCCCGTCCGGCAGCTGCTTGCGGACCCTGGTCCCGACGTCCTTGAGCACCGATCCACCCTTGCCGATCACGATGCCCTTCTGGGACGACCGCTCGACCAGGATCTCGACCTTGATCCTCGGCCACTCCCACTCGACGACGCGGGTGGCCACCGAGTGGGGCAGCTCCTGACGGAGCGTGTGGAGCAGCTGCTCCCGCACCAGCTCGGCCACGGTGAAGGCCTCGGGCACGTCGGTGACCATGTCGGCCGGGTACCACAGCGGCCCGACCGGCAGCAGCGAACGGAGGTGCTCGACGAGGGGCGGGACGCCGCGGCCGGTCCAGGCCGACACGGGGAAGTAGGCGGAGGCGTCGAGCTCGGCCACGGCCGACAGCTGTTCGAGGACCCGCTCACCGTCGAGACCGTCGACCTTGTTGACGACGACCACGGTCTTGGCCGGGTTCAGCCGCTGGGCCAGATAGCGGTCGCCCTTGCCGTAGCCCGACCGGCCGTCGACGACGAAGCACACGACGTCGACGTCGCCCATTGCCGTGTCGGCCGTCTCGTTCAGCCGGTCGCCGAGCCGGGTCCGTGGTTTCGAGATGCCGGGGGTGTCGACGAAGACGATCTGGCTGGCCTCGTCGGTGAGGACCCCCCGGATCTGGTGCCGGGTGGTCTGGGCCTTGTCGGACACGATCGTGACCTTGCGGTCGAGGATCTGGTTGAGCAGCGTCGACTTGCCGGTGTTCGGTCGCCCGACGATAGCGACGAACCCGGACCGGAACTCCTGACCGGTCGGCGGCTGGACGGGGACCGGATCGGCGGCCGCACCGTCACCAGTCATCTGGCCTCCTCCTCGACGGCCGGGATCGGCTTCGGCCGGGACACCGTGACCTTGGTGATGCGGCGCCCGTGGACCTGGTCGACCCGAAGCCGGTAGCCGTCGACCTCACACTCCTGACCCCGCTTCGGGACCCGGCCGAACAGGTCGAAGACCAGCCCGCCGACGGTGTCCCAGTCGCCCTCGGGCAACGACATCCCGGCCAGATCGTTGAGCTCGTCGATCAGGATCCTGGCATCGACCTTGAAGGTCCCGTCGAGCTGGCGCTCCAGCAACGACTCCTCCTCGTCGTACTCGTCGACGATCTCGCCGACCAGCTCCTCGATCAGGTCCTCGAGCGTGACGAGCCCGGCGATGCCGCCGTACTCGTCGACCGCCACCGCCATGTGGAACTTCTCCTGCTGCATCTCGGCCAGCAGGTCGGACACCTTCTTGGTCTCGGGCACGAACCAGGTGCGACGGAGCAGCTCGTCGACCCTGGTGTCGCCTCGGCCGTCGAGCTCGGCCCGGATGAGGTCCTTGACGTACACGAGCCCGACGATGTCGTCGATGCTGCCCCCGACCACCGGAACCCGCGAGAACCCGACGGCGGAGGCCGCCTCCAGGGTCTCCTCGACGGTGAGATGGCGATCGACCGTCGTCATGTCGGTGCGGGGGACCATCACCTCGCGGACGATCGTGTCGCTGAACTCGATGACCGACTCGATCAGGTCTCGCTCGGCCTGCTCGATCACCTCGTCCTCGACGGCAGCGTCGGCGAAGGCGATCAGCTCCTCGGGAATCGAGAACGGCCCGGTGCGGAGCCCGCCTCCGGGGACGATCCAGTTGCTCAACCCGATCAGGGCCCTGGCGAGCAGGCGGATCGGGGCCAGCCGGAGCACGAGTCGGACCGGCCCCGCGGCCAGCAGGGCGACGCGGTCGGTGTGGAGAATGGCCAGGGTCCGGGGCACGGCCTCGGCCAGGACGAACGTGACGAGGATGTCGACGGCGACGACGGCCACCGCCGCGGGGGCGGACAGCAGCCGGGTCGCCTCCAGCGCCACCAGCACGGCGTGGACCAGTTGGGCGCTGACGATGATCAGCCGCAACGGGTTCCTGGTCGCCTCCGGCTCGATCAGGAGCGCCTCGAGCCAGGCCGCACGGCGAGGGTCACGGTCGGCCAGGTTCTGGGCCCGCACCACGGTGAGTCGGCTCAGGGCCTCCTCGGCCGCGACGAGGAGCACGGCAAGCACCAGGAGGGCGCCGGCGGCGGAGAGCAGGGCGACGTCGGTGGCCGACAGCGCCTCGGTGGCCGCGTCGATCCCGGCCTCGGCCGCCAGCAGGAGCCCGGCGCTCACCACGAGCCGTTGGCCTCCTCGGGGTGGCGGTGACCGAGCCGATCGAGGTGGTGCCGTTCCCGAGCCCACATCCGATCCCGCTCGTCGTCGAGCGCGTGGTCGTGGCCGAGGACGTGCAGCACACCGTGGATGACCAGCAGGGCGAACTCGGCCTCCTCGGTCCCGCAGTGGTCGGGGGCCTGGGCCCTGGCCACCTCGGGGCACAGCACGACGTCGCCGAGGTGCAGCGGCGGGCCGTCGACCCCGGCACCCTCGCGATCGCCGCGGTCGGCGTCGAGCGCAAGATCGGCGTCCAGGGGAAACGAGAGCACGTCCGTCGGACCGTCGTGGCCCATGTGCTCGGCGTTCAGCGCCCCCATGTCGTCGACGTCGACGGCAACGAGATCGAGATGACCGGTCGAGACGCCCTCACCGAGCAGGGTCGTCCTGGCCAGGTCGACGAGACGCGGCAGTTCGGCGAAGCCGGCGGCGGTCTCGTCGATCCCGGACACGGTCGGCCCGTCCGGTTGGTCGCCGTCGCTGGCCGGTTCGGCGGCCCCGCTGCCGTCGTCGGCCCCGCCGGCCGGCTGGGCGGCGCCGACCGCCTCGCCGCCAGGCACGACGGCGGGGTCAGCGGCCATGTTCGGCTTCGTGTCTGGCGTAGGCGTCGACGATGTCCTGCACGATCCGGTGGCGGACGACGTCGCTCGACTTGAGGTGGACGAACCCGACGCCCTCGATCTCGCCGAGGATCTCCTCGAGGTTGGCCAAGCCGCTGCGACCACCGGCCACGTCGACCTGGGTCCGGTCGCCGGTGACGACCGCCTGGGAGTTGAAGCCGATGCGGGTCAGGAACATCATCATCTGCTGCGGCGTGGTGTTCTGGGCCTCGTCGAGGATGATGAAGCTGTCGTTGAGGGTCCGGCCCCGCATGAAGGCCAGCGGGGCGACCTCGACGACGTTGCGCTCGAACAGCTTCGTCATGTTGTCGGCGCCGACCATGTCCTGCAGGGCGTCGTAGAGGGGGCGTAGATACGGGTCGACCTTCGACATCAGGTCGCCGGGGAGGTACCCGAGACGCTCCCCGGCCTCGACGGCCGGGCGGGTCAGCAGGATCCGCTCGACCTCCTTGTTCTGCAGCGCCCGTACGGCACAGGCGACGGCGAGCCAGCTCTTCCCCGTACCGGCCGGGCCGACGCCGAACGTGACCATGTGCGACCGGATGGCGTCGAGGTAGCGCTTCTGGCCTGCGGTCTTCGGACGGACCGGTTTTCCCCGGTAGGTGGTGAGGACCCGGTCGGTCAGGATCTCCGATGGGCGCTCGTCCTCACGGACCATCTCGATCGACCGGCGGACGACGGCCTGCTCGAGCGGCTCGCCCCGCTGGAGCACGAGCACCAGCTCCTCGATGACCTGCGCCGCCTCGTCGGCCTGGGGGCCCTCGAGCGAGATCTCGTTGCCCCGCACGTGGACGTCAGCATCGAATGCGTCCTCGACGACGCGCAGGTACTGGTCTCGCTCGCCCAGCAGCCCGGCCATCAGCTGGTTGTCAGGGACCCGGATCTTCACGCTCGTCGACGACATCGTCACCTGTGATCGTAGCCAACGACCGGGTTGCCCGCCGACCGAGTTCCACCGGGGCGTCGGGCGACGACGACGCTCAGGGGTTGGTCACCATCTGGGTCAGGCCCAGATCGGTCAGCCGGTCGACGGCGGCCTCGATGTCGACGCCGAGAATGCAGGCGACGGCCCGGAGGTCGTCCTGGCGGATCGTGAGCACCCGACCGTTGAAGTCCTGGCGCTGGACCTGGATCATCACCAGGTAGCGGCCGAGCATCTCGCCCTCGGGCCGAGGCACGGCGTCGAGCTCGGTGAGGTTGATCGTGACGCCGTTGGTGCGCCCACCCCGGCCGGTGAGGTCGAGCAGGTCGGACCGCGGCGCCGAGACGGTGGAGCGGGGCAGCAGCTGATCGACCGGCACGCTGTAGTAGTGGGCCAACCGCTCGAGGCGCGGCACCGAGATCGCCCGCTCTCCCCGCTCGTAGGCGCCGAGCACGGACGCCTTGAACTCCTGGTTGGAGTTGGCCTCCACGTCCTGCAGCGACAACCGCTTCTGGCGTCGGATCGCCCGGAGCCGTTCCCCGACCCGGCGGCCGTAGACCGAGCTGGCCTCTTCGGGATCGACGCCGGCGGTCGGCGTCACGTCCTCGTCGTCTATAGCACCCATGCCGCTCCTGGCTCGTACTGCCGTTGAAACCACGCTAACGGCCACTCAGAGCAACATCAACCGGCCGCAACGGCCACGTTGCGTGATCCGGGCGGCGGCGGGCCCCGGCGATCACCCGGCGATCACCCACCGGCGATCAGGTGCCGCCGACGAGGAGCACCGCAGCGGCGATGGCCGCCGTCTCCGTTCGCAGGATCCGCCCGGGGAGCCGCACCGTCGCCCGACCCTGCCGCTCGGCCGGGCTGAAACCACCCTCGGGTCCGATGGCGACGGCCCCTGCCGCGGCCACGGCCGATGGAGGGGCGGTGCCGTCCGGATCGGCGAGGAGCGCGCCGGGATGGTCACCGAGGAAGTCGGCGAGCGAGCGTTGCCCCTCGAGTCGGGGCAGCCGGGGATTGCGTGACTGCATGGCCGCCTCGCGGGCCACCCGGGCCAGCCGCAGCTGATGCTTGGCGCCCCGCTCGCCATCCCAGCGGACCACCGAGCGCTCGGTGACCAGCGGCACGATGACCTCGACACCGAGCTCGGTCAGCTTCTGCACGATCAGCTCGGACCGATCGCCCTTGACCGGGGCGAAGCCGACGACCAGGTCGTTCGGGCGGGACGAGACGGATCGGACGGGGCCGTCCGGTTCGACGTCGGGACCGAGCAGCGCCGATCGCCATCGGCCGACGCCGTCCGCCACCGTGATGGGGGTCCCCGGTCGGAGCCGAAGCGACCGTTCGAGGTGACGGCGGTCGTCGTCGGTCAGCTCGGGTCGCTGCAGGTCGTCGACCAGGACCAGCACCCGATCGCGAGGTGGGTCGGCGTCGGCGGAGCCGTCGCCGTCCGGTCCGGTGACGGACACCCTCAGGAGAACCGGGACTTGAAGCGGTTCAGCAGGCCGTCCTCACCGGGGTCCTTGACCTCTTCACCCCGCTCCTTGGCCAGGAGCCGCAGCAGCTCCTCCTGTTCGGGGGTGAGGTCGTCCGGGGTGTCGACGACCAGGGTGAGCAGCAGGTCACCGCGACCACGGCCGCGCAGGCGGGGGACGCCCTGGTCACGGAAGCGGAAGACCTGACCGGTCTGGGCCGCAGCCGGCACGTCGACCGCCAGTTCGGCGTCGAGCGAGGCGAAGTCGACCCGCGAGCCGAGGGCGGCCTGGGTGACGGCGACGTGCAGCTCGGCCAGCAGGTTGTCGCCATCGCGGACGAAGTGGTCGTGGGGCTGCACCCGGACCTGCACGTACAGGTCACCCGCTCCCCCACCCCGGCGGCCGACCGCACCACGACCGGTCAGCCGAAGCGTCGAGCCGTCGTCGACCCCGGCAGGGATGTCGACCGAGTACGTCTGCTCTTCGACCCGGCGGCCCTCGCCAGCGCAGTCCTCGCATGGATTCATGACCAACACGCCCTCACCGGCACAGCGGGCGCAGGCGGCGGTGGTGACCATCTGGCCGAGGATCGACTGGCGGACCTGGCGGATCTGGCCGGTCCCGCCGCACTGGTCGCACCGGGTCACCTCGGAGCCGGGGGCGGCTCCGGTGGCCGCACAGGTCGCGCACGGCACGGCGGTGCGGACGCTGACGTCCTTGGCCACGCCGGTGACCACGTCGTCGAGGGTGAGGACGGCCATGACCTCGAGGTCGGCGCCCCGTTGGGGACCGCCGCCACCCCGACCGCCACCCCCAGCGGCGCCGGCGTTGAAGAACGCGTCGAACAGGTCGCCGAGCCCACCCATGAACGGGTCGCCGCCCTGGGCCCCCGACGAGCCGAAGCGGTCATAGCGAGCCCGCTTCTCGGGATCGCCGATGGCCTCGTAGGCCTCGGCGATCTGCTTGAACCGGGCCTCGGCCTCGGGGTTGTCCGGGTTGGCGTCTGGATGGTTCTCCCTGGCCAGACGGCGGTAGGCCCGTTTGATCTCGTCCTGGGTGGCCGACCGGTCGACCCCGAGCACCTGGTAGTAGTCCAAAGCTGTCACCCCTCGCTCAGCCGATGGCCGAGCTGGTTGCTGACTGCGGCCACCGCCGACATGGCCTGGGGATAGTTCATGCGGGTCGGGCCGAGCACGGCGATCGAACCCGCATGCTCGCCGTCGATCTCGTACGGCGACACCACGAGGCTGCACTCGGCCAGCGGCTCGACCCCGGTCTCGGTGCCGATGGCGACCGTGAGCCCCCGCTCGACCACGTCGGCCAGCAGGCTGACGACGACCAGCTGCTGCTCCAGGATGGTCAACACCTGGCCGACGGACTCGACGGCCTCGAAGGCCTGCACGACCTTGGAGGTGCCGTCGACGTAGACCCGGTCGGGGTCGTCGAGCGAGGCGATGGCCTGGTGGAACTGGGCGGCCAGGGCATCGACCGAGTCGTTGCCGGTCGGTGGGAGGGTGTCCGGGTCGGCGAGCGTGTGCCCCTCGAGCGCGGCCCGCAGCACGGTGCTGGCAGCGTCGACGGCGTCGTGACCGATGTCGGTCTCGAAATCGAAGCTGCTCTTGAGGACCTGGCCGTTCGACAGGACGACGACCAGCATGACGGTCCGCTCGGCCAGGCTCACGAGCTGGACCGAGCGGACGGTTGCGGCGTCGTCGGACTCGTCGACGACGACACCGGCGTAGTCGGTCAGGTCGGCCAGCAGGGTGGCGGTCTCCCGCATGACCTCCTCGATCTCGCCCCGCATCTGCCCGAAGAACGCAGCGACCTTTCGACGGTCTGACGTGGCCACCTTGGCCGGATCGATGTGGTCGACGAAGTGTCGGTAGCCCTTCTGGGTCGGGACCCGGCCGGCCGATGTGTGGGGCTGGCGCAGGAACCCGGCCTTCTCGAGGGCGAGCATGTCGTTTCGGATCGTGGCCGCAGAGACGTCGAGGGCGTTCGACTTGGCCACCACCGATGATCCGACCGGCTGCGCCGTCTCGGTGTAGGACTCGATGACCGCACGGAGAATGGCGGCCTTGCGCTCGTCGAGAAGGGTTTCGTCGTCCATCGGTGTCCTGGCGGGGTGTCCGGGTCTGGCCGAGTTCCGGCCACGTCGTCCGGCGGCCTCCGAGCCCGGGACCACCATTCTACCCAGGCTCCGAATTATGCCCTGCGAGCCTTCAGACGGTCATACCGACGCAGGGCCTCCTCCCGCTCGGCCCCGTGGTCGACGACCGGGGCCGGGTAGGCGGCGGGGGCTCCGGCCGGCTCGGTCCACGGGGCATGCACGGTCTTGTCCGACAGCGACGCCAGCTCGGGCACCCAGCGACGGATGTACCGGCCGGTCGGGTCGAACTTCTGCGACTGGGTGACGGGGTTGAAGACCCGGAAGTACGGCGCGGCGTCCGTCCCGGTGCCTGCGACCCACTGCCAGCCGTGGTTGTTGGACGCCAGGTCGCCATCGACGAGGTGTTCCATGAAGAAGCGGGCTCCCCTGGTCCAGTCCAGGTGGAGGTCCTTGACCAGGAAGCTGGCCACGATCATCCGAACCCGGTTGTGCATCCAGCCCTCCCCGACCAGCTGACGCATCCCGGCGTCGACGATCGGGTACCCGGTTCGGCCATCGGCCCAGGCGGCGAAACGCTCGTCGGCCTCCGGGCCATCGTCGAGCTCCATGTCCCCCATCTCCGGCCGGAACGCCTGGCGGGCCGAAGCGGGCCACTGGTGGAGGACGTCGGCATAGAACTCGCGCCAGGCCAACTCCGAGCGGAACGTCTCGTGCCCTGGCGTTTCGTCGAGGCGGGCCAGGAGCTGACGGGGGTGGAGCAACCCCCACTTGAGATAGGGCGAGAGTCGGGACGTGCCGTCGACCCCCGGGTCGTCCCGGCGCTGGTGGTAGGTGTCGACGCCGTCGGCCAGGAACCGCTCGACCCGCTCCCACGCCGCGGCTTCGGTCGCCGTCGGCAGCTCGGCGCTCGTCGTCGGAGCCGTCGGGAGCCGGCCACGGTCGTCGACGGTCGCCCACTCGACGTCGACCGGTCCGTCGGGAGCACCCCAGCCAATCTTCTTCCAGGCCCGGAAGAACGGCGTGAACACCTTGTAGGGGCCACCATCACCCTTGGTCACCGAGCCGGGGGGCACCGCGTACGGCGAGTCGACCAGCTCCAGTCGGCCGTCGAGGGTGGCGAGGGCCTCGGCCACCCGCTCGTCGCGCTCGGTGCCGTACGGCCCGAAGTCGGCCGTGGCGATCACCCGCTCGGCCCCGACCTCGCGACACAGCTCGACCAGCTCCCGCTCGGGCACGCCGCGACGGACCACCAGATGATGATCCGTCCCCGCATCGAGGGAGGCCAGCGCCTCGGCCAGGAAGGCCTGGCGGTTGGCCCCGGAGCGGTCCCAGAGGATCGGGTCGTGGACGAAGACCGGCACCACCGGTCCCGACTCGGCGGCGAGCTGGAGGGCGGGGTGGTCGCGGCGTCGGAGGTCGCGACGGAACCAGAAGACGATCGGGGTTGACACGGCCCGGGATCGTAGCCCCGGGCCCGGTGGCCGGGTCTGACCGGGAACCGCCGATGGCGCCCGGCCGGCGTCGAGACACGCGGCCGCATGAATCCCCAGGGGCTCCCGATCGGAGCCGGCGACGTTCGCCGTCGGCGAACTCGTGAAGAAGCTGCTCCGCCGCTTCGACTCAGTCGTCGAGGCGGAGGGCCCGGATGAACGTGTCGGAGGGGATCTCGACCCGGCCGATGCTCTTCATCCGCCGCTTGCCCTCCTTCTGCTTCTTGAGCAGCTTGTTCTTCCTGGTCACGTCGCCGCCGTACAGCTTCGCGGTCACGTCCTTACGGAACGCCCTGACCGTCTCACGGGCGATGATCCGGCCGCCGATGGCGGCCTGGATCGGCACCTCGAACTGCTGGCGGGGGATGATCTCCTTCAGTTTCTCGGCCGTCCGGCGGCCGTAGTCGTAGGCCGAGTCACGGTGCACGATCGTCGAGAAGGCGTCGACCTGCTCGCCGTTGAACAGGATGTCGACCCGAACGAGGTCGCCCCGCTCGTAGCCGGCCTGCTCGTAGTCGAGGCTGGCGTAGCCCTGGCTCCGACTCTTCAGCTGATCGAAGAAGTCGATGACCACCTCGGCCAGCGGGAGCCGGTACACCAGCTCGAGACGCTCGGGCGACAGGTACTCCATCTTCTCCATCTGCCCCCGCCTGGTCTGGCACAGCTCCATGAGCGTGCCGGTGTACTCCGACGGGGCGATCATCGTGGCCTTGAGGTAGGGCTCGTCGATCGAGGAGAAGTCGGCCGGCGACGGCATGGCCGACGGGTTGTCGATCACCAGCTCGTCGCCGTTGTTGAGCGTGAGCCGGTAGCTCACCGACGGGCTGGTGGCGATCAGGTTCAGGTCGAACTCGCGCTGGAGCCGCTCCCGCACGATCTCCATGTGCAGCAGCCCGAGGAAACCGCAGCGGAAGCCGAACCCGAGCGCGGTCGACGTCTCGGGCTCGAAGGTGAAGCTGCCGTCGTCGAGGCGGAGCTTGTCGAGGGCGTCACGGAAGTCCTCGTAGTCGTCGCC
Organism: Actinomycetota bacterium; assembly: GCA_039195375.1. Classification (GTDB taxonomy): domain Bacteria; phylum Actinomycetota; class Acidimicrobiia; order Acidimicrobiales; family SZUA-35; genus JAHELU01. Next base: position 12,569 of record JBCCVL010000052.1, on the reverse strand, counting down.
GTCGACCGGGTAGAGCCCACAGAACACCATCGGCTGTGGCTCCCGGTAGCCAGACAGGGGCTCGGAGGCGCCGTTGACCGAGGTGGTGATCGTCTCACCGGAGCGGGCCTCGCGGACGTCCTTGATACCGGCGATGAGATAGCCGACCTCCCCGGGTCCGAGCGACTCGGCCGGCGTCGGTTCGGGGGTGCGGGACCCGATCTCGTCGGCCTCGTGTACGGCGCCGGCCTGCATGAACCGCAGCTTGTCGCCGGTGTGGAGCACGCCGTTGACCACCCGGACGCTGGAGATCACGCCACGGTAGTTGTCGAAGTGGCTGTCGAAGATCAACGCCTGGAGCGGCTCGTCCGGATCACCCTCGGGGGCCGGGATGCGTTCGATGATGGCGTCGAGCAGGTCCTCGACCCCCATGCCGGTCTTGGCCGAGATCCGCAGCACGTCGGCGGCGTCGATCCCGATGACCTGCTCCATCTCGGCTGCGTAGCGATCGGGATCGGCGGCCGGGAGGTCGAGCTTGTTCAGCACCGGGACGATCTCGAGGTCGTTCTCCAGGGCCAGGTAGGTGTTGGCCAGCGTCTGGGCCTCGATCCCCTGGGCCGCGTCGACGACGAGCACGACGCCCTCGCAGGCCGCGAGCGAGCGGCTGACCTCGTAGCCGAAGTCGACGTGACCGGGGGTGTCGATCAGGTTGATGACGTGGCCCTTCCACTCGAGCTTCACGCTCTGGAGCTTGATCGTGATCCCCCGCTCGCGCTCGAGCTCCATCGAGTCGAGGTACTGGTCGCGCATCTCCCTGGCCTCGACGGCCCCACAGATCTCGAGCAACCGGTCGGCCAGCGTCGACTTACCGTGGTCGATATGGGCGATGATCGCGATGTTCCTGATCGAGCTGGACATGGACCTCAAGGGCGGTGTCGACGGGACGAGACGGGAAGTCCCCCCGTACGAAGATACCGACCCCCGGCAGGGTTGAGCCCACCGTGGGTGGCGGTATCCTCGAACGGTTCCGAAGTGACCTGAGGTTTTTCCGTGGCCAACATCAAGAGCCAGATGAAGCGCAACCGGCAGAACGAGAAGCGCCGCCTGCGCAACCGGGCCATCCGGTCCGAACTGCTGACGCGTGAGAAGGCCGCGATGGCCGCCGTCGGCACCGACAACGAAGACGAGGCCCTGCGCCAGACGATCAAGCGGATCGACCAGGCCGTGTCGAAGGGTGTGCTGCACAAGAACACGGCCGCTCGCCGCAAGAGCCGTCTCGTCGCCCGTCTGCGGGCGCAGTCGGCCGGCACCGAGAGCTGAGCCAACGCCCCAGCCGACCGAACGGTCGGCCACCCTGGCGCCACCGTCGGAGCTGCTCCGGAGGTGGCGCTGTCGCGTTCGGTTGCGTGCGGCGCGGTCGAACGAGGTCGGGATCAGCGGCTGAGCTGGGCCAGCCGGGCGACGAGCACGGTCATCACCGTGTCGGCCGGGAGCGCCGAGGCCCCTCGCAGGTCGAGGTCGGCCCCGGCCAGCAGCTCGATGGCTCGCCTCGACCTGGTCGAACCGAGCTTGCGGGTCAGGCTGAGGGCCTTGCGGGCCGGGAACGTCGAGCCGGTCAGCCCGAGCACGCCGGCCGCCGCCTTCTCGTCGGTCGCCCGCGAGCCGTCGAGGTGCAGCACCCGCTGGTAGTGGGTCTGGAGCGTGGCCAGGATCTGCAGCGGGTGGCGACCTCCACCGACCGTCATCCGGTTGAGCTTGTCGAGGGCCATGCCGATGTCACCCGAGTCGATGGCGTCGGTCAGCTCCCACGGCGGCACGTCGGAGGCCTCGCCGAGGAACGGCTCGACCTCGGCCGAACCGAGCCGGGCGTCCGGCCCGAAGGTGGCGGCGAGCGTCTCGAGGATGGAGGCCAGGCGGCCGACGTCGTCGCCGAGCCGATCGGTGATCGCCGCCTTGGCCGACGGGTCGAGCCGGACCGGGGCGGTGGCGAGCCGCTCGTCGAGCATCGACTTGCGACCACGGCCGGACGGAGCGGCGTCGATGACCTCGGCCTTGGCCGACCGCAGGGCCTCGTTGAGTCCCTTGGGGACGGTTGGCATCCGTTGCGTCGTCGAGGCCCGCTCCCACACGAGGACCAGGTCGGTGGTCTCAGGCGGGGTGGCCAGCAGCTCGATCAGGGGCAGCACGGTCGCCGTCTTGGAGAACAGGGCGAGGTTGCGGCCGACGGCGACCCGACGGTCGGTGAGGAAGGGCGGCGTCTGGGCGGCCGTGACCAGCGGCGCCAGCGTCGGCTCACCTGGCTCGACGAAGCGTTCCTCGGCGATCTCCTCGACCATGAGGGAGCGGTCACCGTCGCCGACGAGGTCGTCGACCGCGGCGCGGACGGCCTGGGCCACCAGGGCCTCGTCGTCGCCCTTGATGAAGACGACCGCCACGTCAGCGCCCGTTTCGGGTGGCGAGGATCTCGGCCATCAGGTCCGCCACCCGGCGCCCGGCCTGCACGTCATGGGCCCGGATGATCCGGCATCCGAGGGCGATGCCAACGGCGTGGGCGGCCGTGGTCCCCGACTCGATGTCGTGGCGCTCGGTTTCGAGCAGTTCGAACAGGAACCGCTTGTTCGACGCCGACAGCAGCAGCGGGAAACCGAGCGTCGCCAACTCGTCGGAGCGGTGGAGCAGCTCAAACGACATCTGCCTGGTCTTGCCGAGGTCGAGCCCGGCGTCGACCACGATCCGCTCCCGGGGGATGCCGGCGTCCAACGCCTGCTCGGCCCGGATCCGGAGGAACTCCCGCACATCGCCGACGAGGTCGTCGTAGACCGGCTCGGGGTCGGGCACCCGGGGAGCCAAGCGGATGTGGGTGGCGATGACCGACGCGTTGCCGGCGGCGGCAACCGGGAGGTAGTCGGGGTCGGCGAACCCGCTGATGTCGTTGCCGATCGTGGCACCGGCGTCGATGCACTGTCGGAGGACCTCGGCCCGCCAGGTGTCGATCGAGATCGGCAGGTCGAACCGGTTGCGCAGAGCCTCGATGGCGGGCACCACCCGCTCGAGCTCCTCCTCGAGGGTGACCTCGTCACCCGGGCCGGCCTTGACCCCGCCGACGTCGAGGAAGTCGGCGCCGTCGCCGACCAGCTTCTCGGCCTTGGCCAGGAAGTCGTCGAAGTCCCAGTACTGGCCGGCGTCGTAGAAGCTGTCGGGCGTCCGGTTGAGGATGCCCATGACCAGGGCCCGGTGCGTGATGTCGAAGCGCTGATCGCCGAGGTCGAGGAACACCACCCGTGAACCTAGCGCACGGTTCACCCAAAGCCGTCGGCCACCCCACCGCGGGACGGCGGCGCGACTGCGGCGTCGAAGGTGACGACCAGGCGGTCGCCACCGGGCTCCGGGGCGACCGAGAGCCACCCGTCGGCGGTGGCCACCGTGGCCGGCTCCAGGCGTCGCCTGGCGCCGGGGACGGCATGGAACGGCGGAGCCCAGACCTCCCCGACGGCCACGATCTCACGGAGCGCGGTGGCCAGGCGGCCGGTCGACCGGTCGCCGGCCGTGACGACGAGCAGGTCGACCGAGCGGATCCCGGCCCGTCGGCAGGTCTCGACACCGTCGAGGGTGACGTCGGCGCCGAGCTGCAGCACCGACCGGCCGCGCGCCGCTGGATACCAGGTGATCCCGGCCCCACAAGCGCCCGGCGCCGTGGCCGGCTGCGGGACGGCGGCCGCGACCAGCACGACGCCGGCCAGCATCACGCCGACACGGGGCCAGCGGGGGTCGGCTCGCCGAACGGCGAGCCAGGCGACGACCAGTCCGAGCACAGCGCCGAGGTGCGGCCGTGGTGCCGGCAGCCTGGTCCCGGCGGCGGCCACCAGCTCCAGCCAGCCGAGGGCGAGGCGCACCGGGAACTGCACGATCGACGCCACCGCGTCGGGGAGCAACCCGGCGACGGTCCCGGCGGTCAGGCCCCAGACCATCACCCCGGCCGCAGCCCAACCGGCGGCGAGGTTGGCGGGCACGGCGACGAGGGACACCGGCCCGAAGTGGACGGCCAGCAGCGGAGCCACCGCCAGCTGGGCTGCGACGCTCGTGGCCAGCGGCTCGACCAGCCAGCTCGGTCCCGGAAGCAGGCGACGCAGCGCCGGCGAGAGCAGCAGGATCCCGGCCGAGGCGGCGACCGACAGCTGGAAGCCGATGGCATCGACCAGGAACGGGTCGATCAGGACCAGTGCGAGCACGGCACCGGCCAGTACGCCGATGCCCGAGCGGGCTCGGCCGGTGGCGACCGCCCAGGCCGACAGCCCGGCCGCCGTGACCGCCCGCAGCACCGATGGCTCCAGCCGGGTGACCAGGGCGAAGACCACCAGTACGACGACGACCCCGGCCAACTGCGCCCGTGGCGCCAGTCGGCGAAGCAACGGGGCGGCGGCGACCAGGACGAAGGCGACGTTCTGCCCGGACACGGCGAGCAGGTGGGCCAGGCCGGACAGCCGGAACCGCAGTACCTGACCGGGCGGCTGGAACCGGTCGTCGCCGAGCACGAGGCCCCGGTAGAGGGCAGCCGAGCGGGGACTGAGGACGTCGGCCCCGGCCGCCACCCGGTGGCGGACGGCCTCGACCGCACTCCGCCAGACCGGTGGTCCGGCAACGAGGGCGGCGTCGGTCACCGTGGCCCGGCCCTCGACATGTCGGGTACGGAGCCAGGGACGGTCACCGACGGGGCGAAGCCGACCCTCGACCGCCACCACCGACCCGATGGCGGCCCGCGACAGCTCGGTGCCGGCGCGCCCGAATGCCGTGGCCTCGACCCGGCCACCGTCGGGCAGCCGGAACTCGACCCGCCAGCCGGCGACACCGACCGGTTCGGCGTCACCGAGCACGGTGACCGGGCTCGGCAGTCCGCCGACCGCCCGCTGGTGATAGCCGGCCGACACCACCGCTCCTCGATGACCGGCGACCAGCGCGACGCCGGCGACGACCAGGACCACCGTGACCGCTCGCCGCCGGCTCCCGCCGACCGACCACCAGCCGACGGCGGCCGCCGTGAACCCGATGGCGGCCGCCGGCCACGGCCGGAGCCCGGTTGGCGACGCCGCGGCGGCGACCCAGGCTGCGGCGGCGACGACGACCGCGAGTACCTCGTCACCGACGACCGCATCGTCCGCTTGGGCGCCGCCGGCGTTGCCGGTGTTGCCGGCGGTGCCGGTGTTGCCGGCGTTGCCGAGATCGTCCACCCCGCCCGTCTGGCGTGGCGGTCCCGACGGCTCAGGCGCCGGTGGGCGACGGCGGCCTGCCGCGGACCGAGGATCCGTTCTGGCGGACATCAGACGGTCGCCCGGTCACGCAGGCCGGCCAGCTTGGCCGGACCGATCCCGGGCACGGCCTCGAGGTCGTCGACGGTGACGAAGGGGCCGTGCTCGGCCCGCCACTCGACGATCGCCAGCGCCAGCGCCGGCCCGATGCCGGGCAGCGTCTGCAGTTCGGTCTCGGCAGCCCGGTTGAGGTCGACGGGTCTCCCGTCGGTCGCACCGTCGGGTCCGTTGCCGCCGGACGGGCCCGTCGACGGTGCGACCCCTTCCGGCCAGCGGATCAACGGCTCGTCGGTGGCCGCCCCGGTGGCGATCTGCTCGTCGACCGTCGGGACACGGATCTGCATGCCGTCGGCGACCGGGCTGGCGAGGTTCAGCCGGTCGACATCGGCGGCGGCCGTCGGCCCGCCGGCCGCCCGGACGGCTTCGTCGACCCGGGCCCCGGGTTCGACGGTGACGAGGCCGGGCCGACGCACGGCCCCGATGACGTGAACCACCAACTCGGCCGCATCGACCGACGTCGGCCCGGTCGACGTCGCCGGCCCGGCCGGGGCTGCCGGCCCCGACCCGGACGCTTCTGCCGCAGCCGAGGCGACCGCGGCCCCCTCGGGACCGGAGGCACCGTCTGGCGAAATGCCATCGATCGGCTCGGGCGGTGCGGTGGTGGCCAGCGGGATCGCCTCCTCGACCGGTGGTCGGTCGTCTCCGGTGAGGAGTGCGGCGGCCACGGCGCCGGCGATGGCGAGCGCAGCCGCCGAGGCGACGACCGCCCTGCGGGCCACGGCCCAGGCCTCCAGGCGGAGCAGGAGATCGTCGAGGCGGTCGCCCAACCCCTGGGGTTCGTCATACGGCTCTGGTTGCACCCGGTTCCCCCGTCGCGTCGAAGAGAACGACTTCCGGGGGAAGGAAGCGGGCGCAGCCGAGCGGCGGCGACCGGTTGACGGCCCACGCTACCGGCGTTCGAGCCGGCTGCGCGAGGCCAACGGCGAGACCCGGGTCAGATCAGAACAGCTTGGTCGACAACTTCTTGCGCCACTCGGCGGTGGCGGTCGGGTCACCAGCCGCCAACTCGTCGAGCAACGTCAGGTACTCCGAGCGGGCGTCGTCGTCGCCCTTCACGGTCGACAGCAGCTGGTCGAGGCGCTGCTCGATCTCGGCGTGGCGGGAGGGCGGCACCGCGGCCGAGCGGACGACCTCGAGCATGGCCTCGATCTCCGGATCCGGCTCCGGGGCGGCCTCGAGCACCTCGACGGCCTCGGGGATCCGCTCCTGCTCCATCAGCAACCGGGCCAGCAACGCCCTGGCCACCTTCGACGACGGGTCGAGCTCGGTCGCCTGCCGCAGCGACTCCTCGTCGCCCTTGGCCACGAGGGCCGAGACCTCGTCGGCGGCGGCCCCGCCGAGCAGCTCGCCGACGAACTCCCGCACCTGGGCCTCGGGCTGGGCGCCGAGGAAATTGGACACGACCTGGCCCTGATCGAGGGCGTAGACCGCCGGGATCGACTGGACCCGGAAAGCCTGGGCGACCTGGGGGTTGGCGTCGACGTCGACCTTGGCCAGCACGACCTTGCCGTTGGTCTCGCCCACCACCTTCTCGAGGATCGGGGTGAGCGTCTTGCACGGTCCGCACCAGTCGGCCCAGAGGTCGACCACGACCGGCGTGGTCAGCGAACGCTGGAGGACGTCGGCCTCGAACGTGGCGTCGGTGACATCTATGATCATCGCCATTCACGCTAGCGGTCACCCGACGGTGGCGCTCCCCGACCCGGGGCTGGCCGAGCCAGAGCGGCGAGCGCCCGCGCCGACGGGCCAGCGCACACGAAGCAGCCAGCGAGCAGAGGAGACGGCCGGTGAAGGTTGATGGTGGATTCGGGGTCGGGAGCAACGACCTGACGAAGGCGGGCGAGATCGCCAAGGCCCAGGAGGCGGCCGGCTATGACGGCCTCTGGACGGCCGAGACCAGCCACGACCCGTTCCTCCCGCTCCTGTTGGCGGCCGAACACACCGAATCGATCGAGCTGGGCACGTCGATCGCCGTCGCCTTCGCCCGCTCCCCCATGACGCTGGCCAACACCGCCTACGATCTGCAGGCGTACTCGGGCCGGTTCGTGCTCGGCCTCGGCTCACAGATCAAGCCGCACATCACCAAGCGCTTCTCGATGGAATGGTCGAAGCCGGCGGCCAGGATGCGGGAGATGGTGCTGGCCATCCGGGCCATCTGGGACTGCTGGAACAACGACACGAAGCTCGACTTCCGGGGCGACTTCTACACCCACACGCTGATGACCCCGTTCTTCAACCCGGGCCCCAACCCGAAGGGCGACCCGAAGATCTTCCTCGCCGGTGTCGGCCCGCTGATGACCGAGGTCGCCGGCGAGGTCTGCGACGGCTTCATCTGCCACGGCTTCACCACCGAGAAGTTCCTGCGAGAGGTCACCATCCCCGCCCTGGAGCGGGGGCGGGCCAAGGCCGGCAAGACGATGGAGGGGTTCGAGATCGTCGGGCCGTCGTTCGTCGTCACCGGCAACGACGAGGGGGAGATGGCCAAGGCGGCCGCCGGCACCCGCCAACAGATCGCCTTCTACGGCTCGACGCCGGCGTACCGGGCGGTGCTCGACCTGCACGGCTGGGGTGGCATGCAGGAGGAGCTGAACAAGCTGTCCAAGCAGGGGCAGTGGACCGAGATGGGCGAGCTGATCGACGACGAGGTGCTCAACACCTTCGCCGTGGTCGGCGAGCCCGAGGCCGTCGCCCCGGAGATCCACCGGCGCTTCGGTGACTGCGTGCAGCGGCTCAGCTTCTACGCCCCCTACCAGTCCGACCCCGAGCGTTGGCGCAAGGTCATGGCCGACCTCAAGGCCGCCTGACCCGACGCCTCCCGTGACCGATTCGCCCACCACCATCCCGACCACGGGGAGCGGCGCCCACCCCGCCCCGTTCCCCCGGGGTTACCAGGTGCTCGTGACCATCGCCGCGGCGATGATCGTGGTCGCCGGCATCCGGGCCTTCTCGGCCTCGGTCGGCCCCATCGTGCTCGCACTGGTGATCGTGGTCGTCGTGAGCCCGGTGAGCGGGATCCTGCGGCGCCTCGGCGCGCCCGGCTGGCTTGCGATGCTCGGGCTGCTCGTCGCATCGTTCGGCGTGCTGGTGGCCATCCTCGCCTCGCTCGTGTGGGCGACGGCCGAGCTGGTCGGCCTGCTCACCTCGGAGCGCTATGCGTCGGAGATGGGCGAGATCCAGGACAGCGTTGCCGACCTGCTCGACGAGCTGGGCGTGACCGGGGCCGACCTCGAGTCCGCCGTCGGCAACCTCGACTTCGGCGCGGTGGCCGGCCAGATCTCCTCGGCCCTGTCGAGCCTGCTGTCGCTCACCAGCGCCATCAGCCTGCTCGTCATCACGATGCTGTTCATGGTGCTCGACACCGCCAGGTTCGAGGGCAATCTCGATGCGGTCACCACCGAGCGACCCGATGTGGCCAGGGCGCTGCGGCAGTTCGCCAGCCAGACCCGCCGCTACTTCGTGGTGTCGACCGTCTTCGGCCTCGTCGTCGCCGCCTTCGACGTCGCCGCCCTGATGATCCTCGGTGTCCCACTCGCCCTGGTATGGGGGCTGCTGTCGCTGATCACCAACTACATCCCCAACGTGGGCTTCGTCATCGGTCTCGTGCCCCCGGCCCTGATCGCCTACTTCGAGGGCGGGTGGCGAACGGCGCTGTGGGTGATCGGCTCCTACGCCGTCATCAACTTCGTGATGCAGAGCGTGGTCCAGCCGAAGTTCGTCGGCGATGCGGTCGGCCTGTCGGCCACGCTGACGTTCCTGTCGTTGATCTTCTGGGGCTGGGTGCTCGGGCCGCTCGGCGCCCTCCTCGCGGTTCCGATGACGCTGCTGGTCAAGGCGCTGCTGGTCGACATCGACCCGGCGACGCGGTGGGCGGGGCCGCTCATCTCGTTACCGATCCCACCGCAGAACGAGTTCCTGACCGACCTGGTCGGCGGCGGCGACGACGGAGACCTCGGCCACCAGCAACACGGCGTGTCACCGCCGCTCGGCGACGAGACCGTCGACGACCGACCATTGGCGGCCATCGACCCGGCGTCGGACCACCCGGCGTCGGCCGGTGAGACCGACGCCGAGCGAGCGACCGACGTCGAGGCGGAAGCGGTCGAGGCGACCGCCGAGTCCGACCGTTGATCAGCTGACGGTCTCGAGCTCACCCTCGCTGTACTGGCGCTGGCAGAGCGCACGCTGCAGCTTGCCCGAGCTGGTCTTCGGCAGCGTGCTCGGTCGGACGAGGACCACCTCGCGACAGGGGACGCCGATCGCCTCGACCGAGCGCTCGTTGATGCGGGTCCGCAGGTCGTCGAGGTCGTCGTCGGCCCTGGTCTCGGCCACGACGACGACGTGCTCCTTGCCGTTGCGGCCGGCCTCGCCGAAGGCGATGACGTTGCCGGCCCGCACGCCGTCGATCGAGCCGACGACCCGTTCGATGTCCTGGGGGTAGACGTTGCGGCCACCGACGATGATCAGGTCCTTGATACGGCCACACATGGCCAACTGCCCGTCGACCAGGTAGGCCAGGTCGCCGGTGCGGAGCCAGTCGCCGTCGAACAGCTCGGCGTTGACGTCGTCGCGGCGGTAGTAGCCGGTCGTGACCGAGGTCCCCCGGATCTGGAGCTCACCGACCTCTCGCTCGCCGAGCTCGCGGCCGCTGCCGGGCCCGACGATGCGGAACTCGAGGCCGGGGACGGGACGGCCGAGCAGCACGATCTCCCGCGCCCCCTCGGCCTCGTCGGGGACCGGCTCGGCCCGCTGCTGGTATTCGAGCTTGGTCGCATCGACCCGGTCGGTGACGAGGCCGGTCAGCGGCTCGGGGAAGGAGCCGGCGATGGCAACCTCGGCCATCCCGAAGGCGGGGAAGACCGCCCCGGGGCGCATGCCGTGGCGGGCGCCGGCGTCGATGAAGTCCCGCACCGAGGCCGGATCGACGGGCTCGGCCCCGTTGAGGCCGATGCGAAGCGACGACAGGTCGAGCTCGGTCTTCGACCGTCGCAGCGCCCGACCGGCCAGCACCCAGCTGAAGTTCGGGCCCGCCGTGGCGGTGCCCTTGTAGGTCGAGATCCACTCCATCCAGCGGCCGGGCGACGACAGGAAGTCCTGGGGGGCGCCGAGCACGAGATCGATGCCCATCGCCATCGGCAGTATGCAGAAGCCGACGAGGCCCATGTCGTGATAGAGCGGCAGCCACGAGACCATCACGTCGGTGTCGAGGTCGACCTCGGCCGCCTCCATGATCGCATCGAGGTTGGCGGCGACGACGCGGTTCGGGAGCATCACACCCTTCGGCTCCGAGGTGGAGCCCGAGGTGAACTGGAGGACGAGGAGATCGTCGGCGTCATAGTCCGGCCGGATGAACCGGTCTGGGTCCATCGCCTCCGGCGTGGTCAGCTCGGTCAGCGACAGCAGCGGCGGATCGTCTGGGCCGGCCTCGACGAAGGGAAGCAGATCGGCATCGACGATCACGGCCTTGCAGTCGGCGCTGGCGATCCGCTGACGGGTGGCGGCGGTGAACTCGTCGAGTGACGCCAGGCGCATCGGCAACGGCAACACCACCAGGGTGGCCCCGGACAGCCACACGGCCTGGAAGGCGGTGACGAGGTCCGGTGTGGTCGGGCCGAGCACGGCCACGTGATCGCCGCGGCGGATGCCGTGGTCCTGGAGACGGCTGGCGACCGCCTTCGCCTCCTCGTGGAGCTGACCCCAGCTCTTGGCCAGCGGCTCGTCACCGGTGACGAACGTCACCTTGGCATCGCTCTTGGCCGCGTACTCGATTCGGCTCACGATCGTGTCCATACCGGCTTAGACACCGTTGTTCGCCGAAGGGTTACGCCGCGGTAACTTGCCACCTCCCTGGCTATCCCGAGCCAGAACGAGGACGAGGACGTCGACAGTGTCGCCTCCATCCCCGCCGTCTCCATCCTCCGTGCTGTCGAGCACGTAGCGGATGGCCGCCGCCATCGCCGCCCTGATCGTCGCCTAGCTGCTCCCCGAACTCAACGGGGCCTGGGTCCGCTCGAGCTTGGAACGCCAATTGCCGAAGCCAGGCTGAGGCCAGCGGCTTCGTCAGCCAGCGAGCGTTGATAGCCGCCGATCGAACTCGTCGATCGGCGTCTCACCAGCTCGGGGGGTAGGGCCACGAATGAGGCTCCTTCGGGCCATCAGAACGCCTAGCAGACCTCGGTCGACTGAGCGCCGAACGTGGCCTGCTCGAGGGTGTACTCGTCCGCCACCTCCGACGCGAGCTGGTCGATCAGTGCCTGACATGAGAAGGCGCTGAACTCGAGATAGGACGCAGCGGAGCGGGCCGCCTGCTCGTTGTAGTCGATATCCATGGAGTCGACAGCGGCGGTGGCCTGCTCAACCGTGAACTGATCACCTACGTCGGCTGACAGCTGATCGATCAAACCCTGGCGAGAGAAGGCGCTGAACTCGAGGTAGGACTCGGCCGACCTGGGAGCCTGTTCGGTCCAGTCGACGTCGAGGCTGTCGACAGCGACGGTGGCGTCCTCGACCGGGAACTGGTCGCCGAACTCCGATGACAGCTGATCGATCAGGCCTTGGCGGGAGAACCCGGTGAACGACAGATAGGACTCGGCGGCCCGTACGGCGTTGTCCTGCGACGGCGTGAGTCCGCTGCCAGCGCTGTCGGCAGGCTCGACGGCGGGGGTGTCTTCGCCTGTTGCGTCCTCGACTGGCTCGTCCTCGGCTGCCGTCTGGCCGTCTGCGGCCGCAGCCGTAGTCGTGGACGTGGTGTCGACGTCGCCAGGCGCGGTTTCTGCGTCGCCAGCTGTCACTGTTGGCTCGTCGTCCCCTCCGCCACCGCTGGTGGCTGCCAGTACGACGATCAACGCCAGCAGCCCGGCCGGGATCAGGACCCGCTTCTTCCGCCAGAACGGACGACTGGGCGGCGAGTCCACCAGTGCGGCCGGCGGCCCCCAACCGGCCGCCGGCATCTGGCCCGGAGGGACGGAGGACCAGGTGTTGCCGGCGGCCGGGGGCGGGGGCGCAGCGGCGGAATAGTTCGGGTGACGCTCGGGCGGATACCAACGGTCATCGGCGGCCTGCCACCAGCCCTGGGGCGGCGGCCAGGCGTACTGCTGACCCTCGTAGTGGGTCCAGGCGGCGGGTGGTTGGTCGGTCATCGGATATCCCCTTCCTCCGACACGGACCGTCATGCTACGTACTTCGGGTCCGCGAGCCGCCCGAGACTGGGTGATTCACCCAATTCTGAAG
>JBCCVL010000051.1:0-33014 GCA_039195375.1 Actinomycetota bacterium | reverse complement strand
CCTGGGCCGACGACGCCGTCTTGGGCCGCGACCTCACCCTCCCCTTCGCCGTGGTGCCCGGTGCGATTGCGCTCTCGATCTACATCGGCGAGCTCACGATCCACACGTGGGATCTCGCCGTTGCCATCGGGGCCGACGTCGTCTGGGACGACGACGTCGTCGATGGCGCGGTCGTGGCCATCACCACGGGGCTCCCGGCCGAGCCGAGGGGCGACGAGGTCGGGATCCCGTTCGACCCGGTCGTGCCGACGGCGCAGGACGCACCAGCCATCGACCGGCTCGTCGCCTGGACCGGCCGCGACCCGTCCTGGACCCCGGCCGCCGGCTGACGGGCCCGGCCTGGCTCCGACGGACCAACGGAGCGGTCCTGATGGAGGTGGGCCCGCTTGGCGGGGTTCTCGCTCAGGCCGGTCCCGGCCCCGAACCGAGCCCGGCCGTCGAGTCCGACAGTCGCCACCGCTCACCGTCGTGGTGGATCGTGCACCCCACCACGGTCGGCTCGAGCGGCCCCGGGCCGGCCCACGTGGCCACCCGGGCGGAGGCACCGGACGGACCGGTCGGATCACCGTCGATGGCGAGCACGAGGCGGCCGTCGACCACGGCGGCCCCCGCGGCCCAGACGTCGTGCAGCCAGCGGCCGTCGACGACGATCGAGACGCCCCGGTCCGGGCCGGTGAGGCGCCCGACGATGGCCGGCTCGACCCCCGACCGGGGGTCGACCATCGGTCGGAGGGGCACGAGCGCAGCCGCACCGACGGCCAGCTGGCGGCCACCGACCGCATCGACGAACGAGCGGCGCAGCCGGTTGGCCGCAGCCTGGGCGAGCAACGGGGCCCGGCGGTCGACGGCTCCGGCGGACTCGGCGGGGTCACCGGCGTCGCCGGGTGCGGCCGCCGTCGGCGCTGCGGCGTCGGCGACCCGCTCGTTGACCTCGGCCGCAGCGCGATCGATCCACGCCTGGGGAAAGCGGTGCAGGAACTGCCCCATGCGCTGGGCCCTCGCCGTTGGCAGGTCACGGAGGAACTCGTGGAAGCCCTCCGCCCGCATCCGCTCGAGGGCCATGGCCAGCCACGACAGCCACGTCGGGTTCAACCGCCCCGGCTCGACCCACTCGGACAGGAAACCGCCGTCGTCGACCGCATCGCTCCACAGCCGGTGCAGGGCGACGCAGGCCGGTTCCTCACCCCCGAGGGCGATCAGGGCCAGCTCGGCGTCGAGGTCCGGATGGTCGAGGGTCTCGACCCGACCGGCCCGCCACCGGATCCGGTGTCGCTCCCGGTTGCACACCACGACCATCGTGAGGGGCTCGGCCGTGTCCGACCAGCTCATCGTCTGCCGCCCACCGGGCTGGACGGCCCGTCCGGTCATGGTCCGGTCACGGTCGGGATCGGCACCACCCTGGCCCACGCCGGTGGCGCAGGGGGCGAGGGCGCCCCGTCGCGGCCGGCACCGGCGCCGAGCAACCCGACGACGGTGACGGTACGTGGTGGGGCGGCCGGGGGCCAGGGCGTGTAGCCGTCGGTCAGCACGACGACGACCTGCGGCGGGGGTTGCTGGTCGACGGCGGCGGCGAGGCCCGCGGCCATGTCGGTGCCCCCGCCTCCGAGCAGTGTCACCTCCCGACCGGCGGCGACGCGGTCGACCGAGCGGACCGCATCGTCACACGACAGGAAGCGGATCTGTCGGGTTCCCGTTGCGGCCAGGAGGCCGTCGACCTCGGTCAGGGCCCGGCCGAGTTCGTCGTCGGTGACCGAGGCGCTCGTGTCACAGACGACGGCGACCTCGGGCGTCGGGCGGGCCAGCGACGGGAGGACGACGCCGTCGACCGCGGCCGCCCGGCGCGACGGGCGGCGATAGCTGTAGTCGACGGCGCCGGCGGTCACCGAGACCGCCCGGCGGAGGCAGGCGGCGAGCTCGGCCCGCCAGTCGACCGTCGGTCGGAGTCGCTCCTCGGCCCAGCGTCGAAGCCCGTCAGGAGCGTCGGCCCCGGCCTCGGCGACGCGGGCGGCCACCTCCTGGCGGACCAGTTCCTGGTCGTCGGAGCCGACGCCGGGAGTCTCGTCGTCCGGCGGCGGTGGCTCCCAGGGCGGGGGCTCGCCATGGGCCCCGCTCCCGCAGTCGTTGGTCGCCCCGTCGCGGACCGAGCCGTGCCGGTAGTACTCCTCGGCCAGACGGCCATCGCGCTGATCGAGGTCGTCGGGTGTCACCGTCTCCGCCAGCCGAGGTAACCGCTCGAAGTCGTCGGCGATCTCGGCGTCGGCGGCGTCGACCCAGTGGTGGAGCTCGGCCGGTTCACCGAAATGCTGGGCGTCGGCTCGGCCGGCGTGGTCCCGCAGCAGGTGTGACGTCAGGTGCAGCAGCTCACCGCCGAGATCGGACACCGCGGCCCGCTCGACGACCGCGGGGTCGGCGTGGATCCGCCACCAGCGGTCGATGACCACCCGACCGAGCTCCGGCGCCGGCAACACCGGAGCGGCGAAGACCGCCGAGGCGAGGTAGGGATGGCGGTCGGCGGCCCACAGTCGGGCGGCGGCCAGCTTCATCGGATCGAGTGCCGTGACCGGTTCCGGATCGACGGACGGCGACGGGGAAGCGGCCTCGGGCGACGTGGCCGCAGCCTCGGGCGACGGGTCAGGCGCCGACGGGTGCACCACGGTCAGGCCAGGCCGGCGTCGCGAAGCAGCGGCAGGAAGACGGCGGCCTGTGGTGGGGTGGCGGCGCCGTCTGGCCGACAGCGAACCAGGGTCCTGGCCGCCATGGCGGCCACGTCGGGGACCTGCTCGCCGGCTCGGCCCAGCACCTCCCATCCGGCGGCCCAGCGCTCGGAGGTGGCCCGGGCGGCGACGGCAGCGGCGACCGACATCAGCGCCGCATAGGCCCGATCGCCCCGCTCGGGGAGCTGGAACGCCGCCGGGTCGGCGAGCACCACCTCCGGGTCGGGCAGGTCGAGCTCGGCCAACCAGCCGAGGAACTCGATGCCGGGGCCCTGGCCGACGCAGCCACAGACGAGGGCGGTCCGCACCTCGGGGGCGACGTCGATCGACCGGGCTGCGGCCAGGAGGTCGGCCGCCATCTCCCAGGTCCGTGGGCTCGGCCAGGCTCGGCCGGCGGCGGCCCGCTCGACGGGCGGGGCAACCACCGTCGATGGCCGCAGGAGGAGGAACGTGGCGATCTCGGCTCGGGTGCGGCTCCGGATGCCGTCGCCGACGACGCTGTCGGTCGCTCCTCCATCGTCGGCGTCGGGGTCATCGACATCGGCCCCGCCGTCGGCGTCGGCGTCGGCGTCGGCGTCATCGACATCGGCATCGGCATCGGTCGCCCGCAGGCGATCGAGCAGATCCGAGCCGACGGCGGGGCCGAACCCGGCGGTGAACCCGCCGGCCACCGTGGCGGCGTCGGTCGACCAGTCGAGGTGGCAGAACCGGTTGGCCAGCGGAGCCGAGAGATCCCAGCCGTCGGCCGCCTGCTCGGGCGGGTTGGCCGCAGCAACGACCGCAACCGGCTCGGGGAGCCGCAGATCGCCGACGGTCCGCTCCAGCACGACCCGCAGCAACGCCGCCTGCACCGCAGGCGGGGCGGTCGAGATCTCGTCGAGGAACAGGATGCCACGGCCGGCCTCGGCGAGGTTCGTCGCCCAGCTCGGCGGGGCGAAGCGGACGCCGCCATCGTGCACGATCGGGAGGCCAGCGAAGTCGGATGGCTCGCGGATCGAGGCGATCACCACCTCACAGGGCCGGTCGATGGCGGCCGCCAGATCCCGTACCACGGAGCTCTTGCCGGTCCCGGGCGGGCCCCAGAGGAGCACGGGGACCCCGGCCAGGACCGCCACCGCCAGGGCGGTCGCCGTGGTCGAGGCCTCGGCGTTGACCGGGTTCGGAGCCATGCGGTCGAGTATGGCCGCGAGGCCCCGATCGGGGCATCTCGCGTCACCAGACCGGTCCGAGCCGTCTGGAACCGGGGCATAGGGAGCCTTGCTCATCGGGGCTCGACCGGCCGGCCAGTCCTTCTACCCTGACGGCAAAGGCGGGCAGCGAGGGGTCCCAGTGGTGACAAGGCGGACGGCCGTTCGAGTGGCGGGCATTGTGGTGCTCGCCGTGTTGTTGGTGACGCCGGTGGCGATACCGGCCGATGCGGCGCCGGTGTCGGTGCTGATGGTGACGGCCAACGGCAACGGAACCAACGACGATCGCACGGTGGCGGCTGATCTCGAGGCCGCCGGCCTCGTGGTCACGATCATCGACGACAACGCCGTCACCGCAACCGACGCCGGGAACCACGACGTCGTCTTCATCACCAGCACGGCGAGCCAATCGGCGGTGAACACCAAGCTGACGGCGGTCGACACGCCGCTGGTCAACAGCGAGTTCCTCCTGCACGACGACCTCGGCCTCACGGCGAACGGCTCGGCCAACCGCAACGAGCAGGGGGGCCAGAACTCGATCGAGATCGTCGACCCCGCCCACCCGATCGTCGACAACGCTTTCACGGGAGCGGTCACGGTCTTCACCAAGTTCACCCGGTCGACCTGGGGCAACCCGGCCGCCGCGGCCGACATCATCGCCACCCTGCCGGGGAACCCGACCCGCTCGACGCTGTTCGTCTACGACGAGGGCGCCACGATGGCAAACGGTGATCCCGCCCCCGCCCGCCGGGCCGGTGTCTTCCTCACCGCGGCGGCCGACGGCAACCTGCTGCCGGCAGCGGTGACCCTGCTGGCCAACACCCTGACCTGGGCCGCCTCGGCCTCACCGCCGCCACCGCCGGACAACCAGGCGCCCACCGTCGACGCCGGCCCGGACGAGACCACCACGGCGACCTCGGTCGCGCTGGCGGGCTCGGTCGGCGACGACGGCCTCCCGACCGGTTCGACGGTGACCGCCACCTGGTCCGGCCCGGCCGGCGTGAGCTTCGCCGACGCCGACGACCCGACGACAACGGCCACCCTGCCAGGCGTCGGCACGTATGTGCTGACGCTCAGCGCGTCCGACACCGAGCTGAACGCCGTCGACACGGTGACGATCACCGTCGAGGACGAGCCCGGCCCCGGCCCCGGTCCCGGCCCGGGTGTCACCGGCCCGATCGACGTGCTCATGGTCACCGCGAACGCCAACGGCAGCGGCGACGACCAGGCCATCGCGGCGGACCTGACCGCGGCCGGGTTCAGCGTGGAGATCGTCAACGACAACTCGGTGTCGTTGGCCGAGGCGGAGGACGCCGACATCGTCCTCATCTCGACCACCACCGCACAGAACGCGGTGTCGAACCGGTTGACACCGGCAACGACACCGATCGTCAACTACGAGCAGCTCCTGCAGGACGACCTCGGCCTGACCCCGAACGGCTCGGCCAACCGCAGCGAGTCGGGCGGCCAGAAGGCGATCGAGATCGTCGACCCCGGCCACCCGATCATCGACGATGACTACACGGGCACGGTCGACGTCTTCACCAAGTTCACCCGCTCGACCTGGGGCAAGCCGGCCGCCGGAGCCGACATCGTGGCCACGATCCCGGGTGACCCGACCCGCTCGACGCTCTACACCTACGAGGCGGGGGCAACGCTGGCCGACGGATCGGCGGCTGCGGCTCGGCGGGCCAACATCTTCCTGTCGGCCGCCGGTGACGGCAACCTCACGTCGGTCGGTCTCGATCTGCTGGTCCGCACGCTCAACTGGAGCCTGCTCGACCTGAACGGCGCCCCCGTCGTGGAAGCCGGCGACGACATCGAGTTCGCCGTCGACGGCTCCGCCCTCCTCAGCGGCTCGTTCACCGACGATGCCCTACCGGTCGGCGCCACCCGCACCATCGCCTGGAGCGGCCCGCCGGAGATCACGTTCGCCGGTCCGACGACGACCAGCACCACGATCACCGCCACCGCGCCGGGTACCTACGAGGTCACGCTGACCGCCGACGACGGCTTCCTCACCGGCCAGGACACCCTGACCGTGACGGTCACCGAGGGCGGCGGTGGCGGACCGGCGCCGCTGACCTTCTCGACCGAGACGATGGTCGACGGCGACATCCCTGCGCCACCCCCCGGCTCGATCACCGAGCAGACCGGCGTGATCCCCGGCGACTTCGACGGCGACGGCGTCGACGAGTTCGTCGTCTACGGACGCAACGGCGACAACTCGGTGCTGTGGTACCGCCGCTCGCCGACCGGCGTCTGGCAGCTCGACATCATCGAGTCGGACAACCTGTACACCGAAGCCGGGGCAACGTCCGGTGACGTGGACGGCGACGGCGACCTCGACGTCATCATCGGCAGCGGCCGCTTCGGTCCCGAGATCTGGTGGTGGGAGAACCCGGCCCCCAACTTCACGAACGGCGTCGACTGGACCCGCCGGCAGCTCCTGTCGACCGGGGAACCCAAGCACCACGACCTGGTCTTCGACGACGTCGACGACGACGGTCAGCGCGAGCTCGTCTACTGGACCCAGGGCCGGGCCAACAACCGGGTCTTCGAACTGTGGGTGGCCGAGGTCCCCGCCGATCCGACCCAGCCCGGCGACTGGTCGACCACCCTCATCCACGACTCCGACGACGACGTCGAGGGTCTCGCCATCACCGACGTCGACCTGGACGGCGTCCGGGACATCGTCGGTGGCGGACACTGGTACGACTACGACCCGGTCGCCGACACCTACACCCCGATCGAGCTGACCCCCAACACCGCGACCCGGGTCCAGGTCGGCCAGATCATCCCCGGTGGCCGCCAGGAGTTCCTGTTCAGCATCGGCGACCAGATCGGCGACCTCGAACTGGTGGCGTGGGACGGTTCGCAGTGGACCAGGACCAGCCTGCTCGAGGCTTCGGGGCCGCTGGCCGCACCGTGGAACCGCGGCCACTCGCTCGGTCTCGCCGACCTCAACGGCGACGGCCACCTCGACATCTTCACCGCCGAGATGTACCTGCCGAACGTCGGTGACAGCGCCAAGGCCAACGCCCGCGAGATCATCCTGCTCGGCGACGGTACCGGCGACTTCACCCTGCACTCGATCAGCCAGGGGGCCGACAACCACGAGTCGAAGCTGGTCGACGTCAACGGCGACGGTCGTCTCGACATCGTCAACAAGCCCTTCGACTTCAACGCCCCCGACCTGACCGTGAAGATCAACGGCGGCGACCCGGGGCCGGGCGAGCTCGGCAACTGGACCAAGCACGTGATCGACACCAAGCCGGCCAGGGCGATGTTCATCATCGACGCCGACATCGACGACGACGGCGACCTCGACCTGGTCACCGGGGCCTGGTGGTACGAGAACACGGGCGCCATCGACGGTTGGACGAGGCGAACGATCGGCGGCTCGCTTGGCGACGCCCTCCTGGTCGAGGACCTCGACGGCGACGGCGACCTCGACGTCTTCGGCGCCCGCGGTCCGGCCGGTACCGCACCGAACCCCCGCCGGTTCGCCTGGGCCGAGAACGACGGCACGGGCTCGTTCACCGTCAGGACCAACATCACCAGCGGGACGTCGTCGTTCATCCAGGGCGTCGACAGCGTCCGCCTGAGCCCGACCGGCCCACTGGAGATCTGGCTCAGCTGGAACGAGCGGTCGAACCTCGTCCAGAAGCTGGTGGTGCCGACCGACCCGACGTCGGGGACCTGGCCGCTGCAGACGGCAAACGCCACCTCACAGGGGGAGCAGATCGAGTTCGCCGACATCGACGGCGACACCGACCTCGACCTGATGGAGGGCCACATCTGGTTGGAGAACACCGGCCCGGACAGCACCACGTGGCCGGACCACGAGCTGCACAACCCGACCAACTGCTGCTTCGCCGGCGTGATCGACACCCTGCCGCTGCCCGACCGGGTGGTCGTCGCCGACATGAACGCCGACGGGCGCCTCGACGTGGTCGTCTCCCATGAGTACGACCCGAACAACCGGATCACCTGGTACGAGCAGCCGGCCGGCGACCCGACCCAGCTCTGGACCGAACACGAGATCGGCACGGCGGCGACTGCGATCCACAGCCTCGACGTCGCCGACCTCGACGGCGACGGCGACCTCGACGTGGTGGCCGGTGAGCACCGGCTCACGGCCGAGGTGATCGAGGAGGGCGACGCCTGGGTGTTCGAGAACCTCGGCGCCGGCCTCACCTGGGCCAGCCACCTGATCGACGGTGCGGACGCCCACCACGACGGCATGCAGCTTGCCGACCTCGACGGTGACGGCGACCTCGACGTCTACTCGATCGGCTGGGAGCACAACCGGGTCATCGTCTACGAGAACCGCAACGGCCAGGGCGGTCCGCCGCCCGATCCCGACACGACCGCGCCGGTGCTGAGCGCGATCGCCGCGTCGCCGTCGACCACGTCGGCAACCGTCTCGTGGACGACCGACGAGCCGGCCTCGTCGCAGGTCGACGTCGGGACGACGCCGGCCTACGGTCAGACGGTCAGCACGGCCCCGTTCGTCACGAACCACGCGCTGCTGGTCACGGGCCTGTCGTGTGGGACCACCTACCACTACCAGGTGACGTCGGCCGACCCGTCGACCAACTCGGCCTCGTCGACCGACGACACGTTCACCACGTCACCGTGCGGTTCGGACGAGGTGGTCAACCTGGCCCTCGACGAGGGATCGGGGACCACGGCGACCGACTCGAGCGGGAGCAACAACGACGGCACCCTGATCGACGGGGCGGGCTTCGAGGCAACGACCGGTGACGGCAGCGCTTCGGCCGTCCGGTTCGACGGGGTCGACGACGCGATCGACCTCGGGCCGATCGACGTCGCCGGCGACCAGATCACCCTGGCCGCCCGGTTCCTGGCCGACAGCTTCCCCGGCGGGGTCAGCGACCCCCGGCTGATCTCGAAGGCGACCGGCACCCCGAGCAACGACCACGTCTTCATGCTCGGCACGTTCGAGACCAGCGGCGAGGTGCGGTTGCGGGGTCGGGTGCGGATCAACGGCTCGACGACGACGCTGATCGCCAGCTCCGGGGCGCTCACCACCGGGACCTGGTACCACGCGACGATGACCTACGACGGCACGACCATGCGGTTGTACCTCGACGGGGTCGAGGTCGGCTCGACGCCGCTGTCCGGTTCGATCGACACCGACCCGACCGTCGACGTCACGGTCGGGCGGCAAGGTGTCGGCACCCCGAAGGGCTGGGACGGGCTGATCGACGACGTCCGCATCTACGCCCGAGGCCTGAACGGGACCGAGGTGGCGGCGCTGGCCGGCACGTCGCCGCCACCGCCACCGGCGCCTGAGGACGTCGTTGCCAACGTGATCGACGCCAGCCGACCCCACCGGGCGGTGTTCGCCATCCCCGGTGACCTCGATGGCGACGGTGACGCCGATCTGGCCGCCGGCGCCTGGTGGTACGAGAACCCGGGCGACCCGACACAGGCGTGGACGAGGAACGCGATCGGCGGGTCGCTCGCCAACGTCGGCGCCGTCCACGACTTCGACGGCGACGGCGACCTCGATCTGTGGGGTACCGACAACGACGCACCGGCCACCCCGGCCGACGCCTCGGCCCTGTACTGGGCCGAGAACGACGGCACCGGCTCGTTCACCGTCCGGTCCAACATCGCCGTGCCGGACGGCAACTTCCTCCAGGGTGTGTGGGTCGGCCGGCTGACGGCAACCGGCCCACTCCAGCTCGCGGTCTCCTGGCAGGACCGGACCCGGGGCATCCAGCTCTTCGACATCCCGGCCGACCCGACTTCCGGCACGTGGACATGGTCCGTGATCTCGACCGCCGGGTTCGGTGAGGACCTCGACGGCGGTGACATCGACGACGACGGCGACGTCGACCTCCACCTCGGCGAGGTGTGGATCCAGAACGATGGCACGTCGTCGTGGCCGACGCACACCGTGGACGCGTCGTTCCCGAACGCAGGCCCCGACCGGGTCGAGGTCGGTGACGTCGACGGCGACGGTCAGCTCGACGCCGTGGTCGGCGTGTCCCGATTCGACACCCCGGCCGAGGTCTTCTGGTTCGAGGCCGGCGCCGACCCGACCCAGCCGTGGGCCAGGCGGACGATCACGTCGACGGCGGTCGGCGGTGCGATGAGCATGGACACCGTCGACTTCGACGGTGACGGCGACCTCGACGTCGTCGTCGGCGAGCACGGCGACGAGGGCTCCAACCCGAACCTGCGCCTCCTGCTGTTCCTCAACAACGGTGACGGCACCAGCTGGACCGAGGTCGTCCTCGACGACAGCGGGTCCCACCACGACGGCTCGCAGGCCGTCGACCTGGAGAACGACGGCGACATGGACGTGGTCAGCACCGGCTGGTTCCACGACCGGGTCACCGTCTACGTCAACGTGAGCGGCCCCGGCGCGAGCTGACGGTCGATCGGCGATCGGGCCGCCGGCGGCGGTCCCGCCCGCAGGTCACCTCCTACATCACGCCGAACCCGGCGCTGATGTCGAGTCCGAACAGCTCCTGGAACCGGGCGACGTACTCCTCGTCGCTCTCGATGGCGCCGAGTGCCACCCAGTCGGCGTCGCTGATCTGGGGCCGGCGCTCGGTCAGCTCGGCGCCGCCCCAGCCACAGGTCCACCGCAGCCTCGGCTCGTCGGTGGTGACCGCCTCGTTGATCACCTCGGCCACCTCCGACGGGTGCCCGGGGTTGCCGAGCCCGGCGGCGTAGAAGGCGAAGAGCCGGCGGTAGTGGGCGTCGTAGTCGCCCGAGTCGTTCGGGGCCTCGGTGTTCTTGGCCATGATCGCCGTTCGCACGATGCCGGGCTCGATGATCGCCACCCGGATCCCGAACGGTGCGAGGTCCTGGGCCAGACCCTCGCTCAGTCCCTCGACCGCCCACTTCGAGGCGACGTACGGGGCCTGGGCGATGGCGGCGATCACCCCGGCAACCGAGGAGACGTTGACGATGCAGCCGGACCGGCGCTCCCGCATCTGGGGCAGGACGGCCTTCACGCAGCGGATGATGCCGTAGAGGTTGACGTCCATCACGTCCTGGTACATCTCGAGCGGCGCCTCCTCGACGACGCCGTTGCCACCGATCCCGGCGTTGTTGACGAGGACGTCGATCCCACCGGCGGCCTCGGTGACCTCGGCGACCGCCCGATCGACCGAGGCGGTGTCGGTGACATCGCAGACAACCGGGTGGACCTCGACGCCGGCCTCGTCGGCCAGGGCCGCCAGCTTCTCCCCCTTGTCGAGGCTCCGCATCGAGCCGTAGACCGTCCAACCCTTGGCCGCGAGGTCGATGGCTGCGCCCCGACCGATTCCCGAGTTGGCCCCTGTGATCAGTGCAACCGTCATGCCGGGAGCGTATTCGATCGACCGCAGCGCCGCCCCTCGGCGATCGAGCGATTCGAGCCGGCGCAGGAGCGGTCGACGACCGCGACGTGAGCCAGCTCCCGTCCCTCGCCACCGGCTGTCGTCTCGCGGCCGGTGCTACACCCCGGTCACGACGGCGTCGAGACAGTCCTCGAGGTGGGTGAGCGTCGTGTCGACGTGCTCGATCCGGCCCCACGTGTAGACGTCGAATCGGACCCGGTCGCCGACCTCCTCCAGTCCACCGTGGTACACCACCCAGTGGTCCGGCCACGGCGGCACGACGCCGCCCGGCGGGTCGAACAGATCGGTGTGGATCAACAGGAAGGCATGACCACCGGCCTGCCAGACCTGGTGCGCGTAGTGCAGCGCATCGAACTCGCCCCACAGGAACGTGGTGGTGTTGACCACGTCGTCCTTGAGCAGGATCTCCGAGGTCCAGCCCTCCATCTCCCAGTGGTTCGTCATCCCCTCGAGGCCGCTGATCAGGCCGGTCGAGCCGGGCAGGGTCCCGAAGAGCAGGTTCTCCTCGTTTCGCATGGTGGCGATGAGCATCCAGTCGGCGGCGGTCATCCGCTGGCCGACCCGGCTGGTCCGCAGGCCGGTCGGTGCCTCGATCCGGTGGGTTCTCGACCAGAATCCGCCGGTCTCGTACACCTGGCGGCACAGGTCGACGTAGCGTCGGGGCTGGGTGCGGGCCAGCTCGTACACGACCGAGGTCGGCCCGCAGAACTGGGACTTCCGCTGGCGGATCTTGAGCGGTTTGCGCACGCGTTCGCGGAGCTGGTCGATCAGCTCACCCTTGTCGATCTGGGGCCAGACGCCCGGCTCGGTCGACCGCTCGAACTCGTCGATGGCGAAGGCCGCGAGGTCGGAGACCGTCAGGTCGGGTCGGTCGACGACCCGGTAGGTCAGCGAGTAGTCGGCGCCGTCGCGGGTGAACGTTGCCGTTGCCCCGTCGACCTCGTTTGGGCCGATGTGGACGGTGCCGAGCGCATCGTCATCGCTCCCGGGGAAGTCGCCGTCCTCGTCGAAGAGGCGGACCGAGCAGGTGTCGACGAACAGCAGCGACACGTCGACGGGCCAGTCGTCGCCGTCGTCCATGTCACGTCGGTAGGCGTGGTGCAGCTCGCCGTCGTGGTAGACCTCGAGCCGGCACTCGTCGTCGCCGAACACGTCCTCGGTGTCGGCGCAGTGCAGGTTCTCGATCGTGAGCTGCTTCATGGTCTGTTGACGGCCCGGCACCTCCCCGTGATACCCCGGCCGGCGGCCACCGTCGAGCGCTCCGAGCCGGACCGGGCGCGACCGACCCCCGGCCGGAGCCGGGGGTCCTGGTCTGGTGTGATCGGGTGTGGTCGGGGTCGACCACGCCCGCTACCGGATGTCGAACGTCGCCAGCACCCGTTCGGCGGCGACGACGTCACCCTCGGTCACGACCTGGATGATGCCGCTGCCGAAATGGGCGCCGGCCCCGTCGACCTGGAACAACACCAGGGAGGCGGTGCCGTCTCGGCCGCACTGGTGGCCGATGCGGGCAAGACCGGTCGTGGCCCCCAGGTCGAGCTCGCGCTCCTGCTCGACGGTGCCGCAGTTGTCGAGCAGCTGGTTACGGGCGGCCCAGATGTCGCCGAAGCCGTAGTCGGCGGTCGGGAAGGCGGTCAGCTGCACGCCACCGATGATCCAGTCGTTCTCGAACGAGTCGATGTCGGCCGAGGCGCTCACGTTGGGCAGATCGCCGGCGCTCCCGAGCGGGGTGGTGGCCACCTCGGCCCACTCGGCCGGGACCTCGACCGACACGATCCCACGGTCGTCGGTGATGCGCTTGGCGCCGGCCGAGTCCGACACCGGCGAGTAGCGGTCGTCGCCCGAGCCCATCGAGCCGGCCGCCATCATCTCGTCGGAGTCGAAGGCCACGGTCACGGCGCCGCCGTTGAGGGTGCCGAACAGGAGCTCGCCGGTGGCCGGTCGCAAGACGGTGATGTCGAGCGGGACGTCGGAGCCGTTCGTGCGCAGCACGTCGCAGTAGTCGCCCATCGTGCCGTCGGTGCTGACGGCGACGTTCTCGAGCTCGAGGATGACGTCGCCGGCGACCAGGCCGGCCCGGTCGGCCATCGAGCCGGTCTCGACCGAGGCGACGAAGAGCCCGTAGCGGTCGCCGAGGTCGACGATCTGGCCGTTGATGCCGATCGAGTCGACCGACACACCCGAGCGGAGCAGATCGATGATGGGCAGGGCATCGGCGGCGGTGATGGCAAACGACTGTCGGGTCGCCGGGTTGCCCTGGTAGTTGATGCCGATCACCCGGCCGTCATGCCCGAAGAGCGGACCGCCGGAGTTGCCCGGGTTGATACGGGCGTCGTGCTCCAGCACGCCGTCGACCGACGACAGCGGCGTGTCGCCGCGGGTCCTGGCCTTGCTGACGATGCCCTTGGTCAGGGTGAACTCGGGGTCGCCGAGCGGGTAGCCGGCGGCGTACACGTCGGTGCCGATCACGGGGACGCCCATGTCGAGCACGACCGTCGGGAAGCCGTCGCCGTCGATGTCGATGACGGCGAGGTCGGAGCACTCGTTGGTGGCCAGGATGCGGGCGTTGCGCGGACCGTCCTCGCCGGGCACGTACACCTCGAGGAAGGCGGCACCGGCAACGACGTGGTTGTTGGTGACGGCGATGCCGGTCCCGTCGATGATGAAACCGGAACCGCTGCCGACGCCCTCGATCACCCCGAACTCGGGGTCGACGAACTCGCCGGTCGCCTCGATGCGGACCACCGAGGCGTTGGCCTGCTCGACGCTCATCGCCGGTGGGACCGCGGGACCACCGGCGTCCGAGCCGCCATCGTCGGCCGTTGCATCGGTGTCGCGGCCATCGGTGTCGGGGCCATCGGGGTCGGCGGCGCCGTCGGTCGCGTCGGTCGGACCGCTGGCCCGATCGTCGACGTCGACGTCGGTCCCGGCGCCTGGCGTGCCGGCGGTCTCGCTGCCGATCGGTCCGTCGGCGGCAGCGACCTCGGCGGCGCCGTCATCGGTCCCGCCGAGCATCCCGCCGGCGGCGGTGAAGCCGGCGACGCCGGTCCCAGCGGCCAGGACCGCAGCGGCGAGGACGCCGAGGAAGCGGCCACGGCCGCCCCGGGTCGCAGTGGTGGTCACGGCCGCCCCACCACTCGGCGGCTCCATCGGATCGGAGCCGGGGGTGGCCCAACCCCGGCCGACGGGGTTCGCCGGGTCGGCCGGCTGATGGATGGTCGGGCTGCCGGTGGCCGCCGCAGGATCGTGGTCGGGTGTGTTGATCTGGTGCATGTCTCCACATCTACGACAGCTCCGACGGCCTGTAACTCGGGGGCACCCCCCGGGGGGCGACCCCCGACGACGCCGGCCAAGGGTCGGCAGGCTCGGCCGACGCCCGTCAGCGATCGGGCGCGGCCATCGACGTCTATCGCCGGGCGCGCGACCTGGTCCAGGACACGATCATCGAGGCCGGTTCGACCGGGTGGCGTACCGCCGTCGACCGCCCGGAGGCCGAGCAGGCGACAGCGGAGCCGACGAGGCCCTAGGTGTACCTGGCCGGGGCGGTTCGGTTCATCAGGTTGCGGACCTCGCGGGAGGCGACCAGCAGGGTGGTGACGTCGGCGGTCGTCGACTTGATCGCCACCATCGTGTGACGGAACCGGTCGACGTCGGCCCGATGCTGGTCCACCCAGGCATCGAGCCGGGCTGCGGGATCGGTGCCGGCCTCGGTCGAGGCCATCACCAGCGCCGTCAGCTCCCGGTGGTCGGTGTAGAGGTCGGTCCGCAGGGTCAGCCGGGCCAGGGTCGACCACTGGGTGTCGCGGGGCAGGGCCAGGATGTGGTCCCGCAGCCAGGTCAGGTCGAGGCGGTCGGCGATGGCGAAGTGGGCGGCCGACACGTCGGCCAACGGCTCACCCGACTCGGCGGCGACGGCGACGATGTCGAGCGCCGCAACCGCGCTGTTCAGGCTTGCCACCCTCGACGCCAACCCCTCCGGGGCCCCGGCGGCCACCAGCCGGTTCACGTGCTGCTCGAAGGCGAGACGATCGGCGCCGACCAGGTCGTCGGCCAGCCGGGCCATCGTCGCCGACACCGGCTCGTCGAGCTCGGCGACGGCCGAGCCGGGGTCGAACGGAGCCGGACGGTTCCGGACCAGCAGGCGGGTCCCCCGCTCGGCCAGCTGGCGGCAGGCCAGGTGGATGGCGAGGTGCTCGTCGACGTCGAGGCTGCCCTCCAGCCCGTTGGCGTCGGCGACCACCGACTCGAGCCCGAAGATCTCCCACGCCGCATGATGGGCGGCGACCAACTCGGCGGCCGGAACCGACGTCTCCTGCCCGAGCCGGT
The DNA here is from genome assembly GCA_039195375.1 of Actinomycetota bacterium. Classification (GTDB taxonomy): domain Bacteria; phylum Actinomycetota; class Acidimicrobiia; order Acidimicrobiales; family SZUA-35; genus JAHELU01. Next base: position 17,399 of record JBCCVL010000051.1, on the reverse strand, counting down.
AGACCATGGTGACCCCGGCCCGATCGACCACCCGGTTGGCCAGGCGGTTGGCCACGATCTCCCGCCGCAGCTGGTGTGACTCGATCCTGGGCCCGTAGCGCTCCCGCACCGGTTCGGGGAAGTAGCCGACGAGCAGCGGAAGCAGCGACGGGTCGTCCGGCACCTCCGACGCCAACAGCTGCTCGCTCAGCAGGTTCTTGGTGTAGGCGCTGAGGACCGCCAGCTCGGGCGTGGTCAGACCACGGCCGGCGAGGCGGCGCTCCGCCAGCTCGTCGTGGTCCGGCAGAGCCTCCAGGGTGCGGTCGATGAGGCCCTGGCTCTCCAGATCGTCCATGTAGCGGCCGTGCACGTCGGCCAGGCTCGGGGCATCGATCCTGGCTGCGCTCAGGGCGACGGCCTGGCGGTCGTTGTGGTCGAGCACGAGCGAGGCGACCTCGTCGGTCATCTCCTCGAGGAGCTCGTTGCGGTGCTTGAGCGTCAGATCACCCTCGGCCACCACCTGGTCGAGCAGGACTTTGATGTTGACCTCGTGGTCGGAGCAGTCGACACCGGCCGAGTTGTCGATGGCGTCGGTGAAGACCCGACCGCCGGCGCTGGCGAACTCGACCCGGGACAGCTGGGTGAAGCCGAGGTTGCCGCCCTCGCCGATGACGGCGCAACGGAGATCGGCGGCGTCGACCCGGATCCGGTCGTTTGCCTTGTCGCCGACGTCGGCATGTGACTCGGCCCGACCCTTCACGTAGGTCCCGATACCGCCGTTCCACAACAGGTCGACCGGGGCCCGCAGCACCGTGGCGATCAGCTCCTCGGGCGTGTAGGGGCCGGGCTCGGCGCCGATGGCCTCGGCCGCCTCGGCCGTGAGGTCGATCGATTTGGCCGTGCGCTCGTGGATCCCACCACCGGGCGACAGCAGACTCCGGTCGTAGTCGTCCCAGCTCGAGCGGGGCAGCTCGAACAGACGCTGGCGCTCGGCGTGGGTCGGCGCCGGATCGGGATCGGGGTCGAGGAAGATGTGGCGGTGGTCGAAGGCGGCCACCAGTCGGAGCTGGTCCGAGAGCAACATGCCGTTGCCGAACACGTCGCCGGACATGTCGCCGATGCCGACGGCGGTGAACGGCTCCGCCTGCACGTCGACGCCGCGCTCGTGGAAGTGGCGCTTGACCGACTCCCACGCCCCCCGGGCGGTGATGCCCATGCCCTTGTGGTCGTAGCCATTCGATCCACCGGAGGCGAAGGCATCGCCGAGCCAGAACCCACGGTCGCACGCGATCTCGTTGGCCAGGTCGGAGAACGTGGCGGTGCCCTTGTCGGCGGCGACGACGAGATAGGGGTCGTCGCCGTCGAAGCAGACGGTGTCGGCGGGACGGACGACGTTGCCGTCGACGATGTTGTCGGTCACCTCGAGCAGGCCGGTCACGAAGAGCCGGTAGCAGTCGGCCACCTCCTGGCGCAGCTCGCCCTGGTCGGCCGGCCGCCGCTTGAGCACGAACCCGCCCTTGGCCCCGACCGGGATGATGACGGCGTTCTTGACCATCTGGGCCTTGACCAGACCGAGCACCTCGGTCCGGTAGTCCTCGCTCCGCTCCGACCAGCGCAGCCCGCCGCGGGCGACCGAACCGGCCCGGAGGTGGACACCTTCGAACCGGGGGGAGTAGACGAAGATCTCGAAGGCCGGGCGGGGCTCGGGCAGCTCGTCGATCGCCTGGCAGTCGAGCTTGAGGCTGAGCGCCGGGCGGGTCTCGCCGGCGTCGTCGCGCTGGGCCCAGCTGGTCCGCAGGGTGGCGTCGATCACATTGTGGAAGCGGCGCAGGATGCGGTCGTGGTCGAGGCTCTCGATGGCATCGATCGCCGTGAGGACCCGCTCGCCGGCCTCCTTGCGCTCCAGCTCCGATGCCTCCGGCGATTCGCCGTCCTGGCCCGGCTCGAAGCGGGTCCGGAACTGCTCGAAGAGGAGCCGGGTCACCTCGGGATGCTCGCTCAGGGTCTGTTGGACGAACGTCGGGCTGTAGGGCAGCCGGGCCTGGTGCAGGTAGCGGGCGTACGCCCGGAGAACGCCGACCTCGGAGGCCCGGAGGCCGGCCAGGAGCACGAGGCGGTTGAGGCCGTCATCCTCGGCGGCGCCGGACCAGACGGCACCGAACGCCTCCTCGAGCAGGTCGGAGGCCTCGGTGAAGTCGAGATCGAGCTCGTGGTGCTCCAGCGCGAAGTCGTAGATCCAGACCGGCTCGCCACCGACCGGACGCACCTCGTAGGGGCGCTCGTCGACGACGGTCACCCCGAGGTTCGTGAGGCTCGGCATCACCGAGGTCAGTGAGACCCGCTCACCCCGTCGGTACAGCTTGAGCTTGAACGACGTCGACGGCCGACCGGGGCTTCGGTAGACGTTGAGCCGAAGGGCGCCGGGGTGGTCGAGTGCCTCGACGTGCTCGATGTCGGCTGCGGCGGTGCGGGGGTCGAACGCCTCCTGGTAGGGCACGTCGAAGGCGGTGCCGTACCGGCGCTGCAGGTCGAGCGCCGCGGTCTGGCCGAACTGACCGATCAGGGCATCGGTGAGGTCGTCCTCCCAGCGCCGGGTCAACGACTCGACCGCCGCGGCCAGCGCATCGGGCTGACGGAGACGGGTGTCGCCGTTGCCGTTGGCGGCGCCGTGGTGCTCGTCGATCCGCAGGACCACCCGCAGCCGGGCCAGGACCGACTCGGACATGGCGATGTCCCACTCGGCCAGCGTGCCGCCGAAGGTGTTGAGCAGCAGCTTGACGATGCCGCTGCGGGTGCCGGTGTTGTAGCGATCGCGGGGCAGGTACACGAGCACGGTCATGAACCGTCCGAACAGCTCGCGACGGACGAAGACCCGGACCCGGCGGCGTTCCTGGAGCCCGGCGATGCCGGTCGACACCTCCAGCAGCTCCGGGGCCTGCATCTGCAGCAGGTCACCCCGGGGGTACTGCTCGAGGATCGTCCGCAGCCGGTTCTCGTCGTGGCCCCCGGCCGGGTAGCCGGCCCGCTCCATGACCTCGTCGACGAGGCGGCGCATGAGCGGCACGTCGCTGACCGAGCGGTTGTAGAGCTCGGACGTGAACAGGCCGAGGAACCGGCGCTCGCCGACGACGTTGCCGTTCTCGTCGAAGGTCTTGATGCCGAGGTAGTCGAGGTAGGAGGCGCGATGGACGGTGGCCAGGCTGCCGGCCTTGGTGATGTTGAGCAACCGTCGTTCGTTGACCCGGTCCTGGGCCTCGGGCGACAGCTCGTCGACCCGCCGTGGCCGACCGAGGTGGTGCTCGCCGGCGAGGATGCCGAGTCCGGTGCCGGGGACGATGCGGATGACCTCGGCGCTCCCCGGCTGACCGTCGATGGTGGTCAGCTCGTAGTCACGGGCACCGAGGAACAGGAAGTGGTCGTCGGCCAGCCAGTCGAGCAGGGCCCGGGTCTCGGCCACCTCGGGCTCCGGGAACCAGTGCCCGTCAGACGCCAGGCCGTCCGCGATCTCCTTCAGCCGGTCCCGCATCGGCCGCCAGTCCCGCACGGCGGCCCTGACGTCGTCGATGACCCGACGGAGGTCGGCCTCCAGTTCCTCGCCCCTGGTGTCGAGCGGCTGGCGGTCGATCTCGATCGAGATCAGCGAGAGGTGGGCGCCCTCGTCACGGAAGGCGAGCACGCCGGGGGCCTCGGACGCCGGGTGGTGGGCCATCCGACAGACCTCGAGGGGGATGATCGGGTGGACGACCTGGTGGATGCCGATGCCGAGGCGGCTCAGCTCCATGGAGACCGAGTCGACGAGGAACGGGATGTCCTCGGTGACGACGCGAACGACCGTGTGGTCACTCCCCCAACCGTCGAGCTCGACCCGAGGGTTGGTCAGCTCGATGACGACCTCACCAGGCGACCAGCGCTCGACGAGGGCCAGGTGGTCCATGGCCAGGCCGAAGAGGTCCTCGACCCGACGGTGCTCCAGGTCGGCCTCGTCGACGTGGGCGTAGTAGTGACGGAGCGCGCCTCCGACGGCCGGACGGTCGGGCAGGGTACGCTCGGCATGGGCGAGCAACCGGTCGGTCATGTTGACTCCCGTCGGCTCGACGGTCTCCGTCATGACCGGAACGCTAGTGGTCGGTTCAGGTCGGCGCCCGTCGACGATCCGGCGATCAGGTTTTGTTCATCTCGCCACCGCCACCGCCCGGTCCCATCCGACCCCCCTCGGCGGCGATGGACGCTGCTGTTAGACGCGCTAACCAGACGTTAGCTACGCTCACTCCATTGGATGCCGGCCGGGCCGAGGCCGGATGAGCACCCGAGGGGAGCGTGGGCCCATGCAGGATCGGGCCAGGGTCGTCGTCATCGGAGGGGGCATCCACGGTGCCGCCCTCCTCTACCACCTGACGCTGGAGGGCTGGTCCGACGTCCTCCTCGTCGAGAAGGCCGAGCTGACCTCGGGGTCGACGTGGCACGCCGCCGGGCAGATCACCCGCTCGGTCGGCGACTACACCACCGCCGCCTTCGCCAACTACGCGATCGAGACCTACGAGACGCTGGCCACCCGCGTCGACCGACCGATCAGCTTCCACCAACCAGGCGGGCTGCGGCTGGCCTTCACCGACCTCGAGGTCGACCAGCTGAAGGCCCAGCTCGGCATCGGCCGCTACATCGGCTACCCGATCGAGCTGATCACCCCGGACGAGGCGGCGGAGCTGAACCCGTTCTACGACTACACCGACGTCAAGGCCGCCATCTGGACCGAGGGCGAGGCCCACATCGACCCGACCGACGCCACGATGGCGTTCGTCGCCGGGGCCAGGGCAAACGGGGCCACCGTCGTCCGTCACAACCGGGTGCTCGAGGTGAACCGGACCCCGGCCGGCGAGTGGGACGTCGTGACGGAGCAGGGCACGGTGACGTGTGAGCACGTCGTCGACGCCGCCGGCTGTTACGCCCGCCAGGTCGGCGAGCTGTCCGGCTACGCCGTCCCCCAGGCCAATGTGCTGCACCACTACCTCGTGACCGAGGAGGTGCCGGAGCTGGCCGCCCGCCCCGGGTGGGAGATGCCGGTGATGCGCGACAACCGGGTCGCCGGCTACATCCGCCAGGAGCAGACCGCCGGCCTGATCGGCATCTACGAGCATCGTGGAGCCGAATCGGTCTGGGACGACGGCGTGCCGTGGGAGGCCGAGAACCCGCTGTTCCCGGTCGACTACGACAAGATCGCCCCCTGGCTGACCGAGGCCTTCGAGCGGGTGCCGATCTACGGCGAGGTCGGCATCAAGCGGGCGATCCACGGCGCCATCACCCACACCACCGACTCCCACATGCTGCTCGGCCCGGCCCCGGGGCTGCGGAACTACTGGCTCAACACCGGCTCGTCGATCGGGCTGGCCTGGGGCCCCGGCGCCGGGCGGGAGCTGGCCCGCTGGATCGTGCACGGCACGACCGAGCTGTCGCTTCGCCACTACGACCCCCGCCGCTTCGGCTGGGCCACCCCCGAGTTCATCCGGGACAAGGCGATCGAGGACTACGAGTGGATGTTCCGGGTCCACGCCCCGGGAGAGGAGCGATGGGCCAACCGCCCGGTGTGGACCTCGTCGATCCACGACCGGCTGGTCGACAAGCGGGCGATGCACTCGATGGCCTACGGCTGGGAGCAGCCGAAGTGGTTCGTGCCGGCCGACCGTCCGCTCGAAGACGCCATCGGCTGGCGCCGACCCGAGTGGTACGACGCCGTACGCCAGGAGTGTCTGGCGGTGCGGACCGCGGCCGGGGTCATGGACCTCTCCGCCTTCGCCAAGTTCGAGATCACCGGGCCGGACGTCGAGAAGTACTGCGCCAACGTGTTCACGGGCCGGGTCCCGGCGATCGGCCGGATCTCGCTCAACTACGCCCTCACCCCGACCGGGCGGATCGAGACCGAGATGACGCTGTCCCGGGTCGACGAGCACACGGTCTACGCCATCTCGGCCGCGGTCGGTGTCCAGCGGGACCTCGACTGGCTCCGCCGCCACGTCGACGAGCCGGGCGGTCCGGCGTTCGACGTGACGATCACCGACGTGACCCGCGACTACGGCGCCCTCGCGCTGGCCGGACCCAACAGCCGCGACCTGCTCGGCTCGGTGACCGATGCCGAGTTGGCCAACGAGGCCTTCCGATTCCAACGGATCCAGGAGATCACCGTCGCCGGCGTGCCGGTTCGGGCCCTTCGGGTCGGCTTCACCGGCTCCCGCGGGTGGGAGCTGCACGTTCCGATGGCGGACCTGCCGACGGTGTACGACGCCCTGTTCGAGGCCTCGGCGGCCGGCGGGCTCGGCCTGGTCGACTTCGGCAGCCACGCGCTGAACTGCCTGCGAATGGAGAAGGCGTACCTGAGCCGGTTCGAGCTGACCCACGACATCGGGCCTCGCCAGGCCGGCGTCGAGCGGTGGCTACGCGACGACGGCGGCTACATCGGAGCCGACGCCATCGGCGAGGCCCCGACCGGTCGCGACTGGGTGCTCGTCTACCTCGACGTCGACGTGCCCGCACCCGGGCCGGGTGACGACGGCGCCGCCGACTGCATCGGCGGCGAGGGGGTCTTCGTGTCAGACGGCGACGAGGCGGTCGGCCTGACCACCTCCGGCGGCTACGGGTTCACCGTCGAGCGGAGCCTGGCCTTCGCCTACGTGCATGCCGAGCACGCCACCCCTGGCGGCCACCTCGACGTCCTGATCCTCGGCGAGCGTCGGCGGGCGACGATCCTCGACGGTCCCATCTGGGACCAGGCCAACGCCGAGCTGCTCGGATGAGCAGCTCAGCGACGAACAGCGCGGCACACCTCGGCCGCCAGGCCGGCCGGGCGGCCGCTGCGGCGCCCAGGATGCAGCCGACCCTCGACCGCTCGGCCGTGGTGACCGCAGCCGGCGATCTGGTCGACGAGGTCGGCCCCGAGGCGCTCACCCTGACCCGGGTGGCCGAGCGACTCGGGGTGACCCAACCGGCCCTGTACCGACACGTCGCCAGCCTGGCCGACCTGTGGCGCCTGCTCGGCATCGACACCCGCTCACGGTTGGCCGAGGCTTTGGCCGAGGCCTCCATCGGACGGGCCAGGGGTGATGCCGTCGCCTCGCTGGCCACGGCGTGGCGGCGCTTCGCCATCGACCACCCGGGCCGGTACGCGTCGGCCGGTCGACACGCCATCGAGGGGGAGCCCGAGCTGGTGGCCGCCGCCAACCGGACGATCGCCGTTCTGGAGCGGGCCCTCGGCGGTTACGGGCTCGCCGACGCCGAGCGCCGCTTCGCCGCCGACACCCTGCGCAGCGCCTTCCACGGCTTCGCCTCCTACGAGATCGGCCACGGGCATCCCGATCCCGACCGGCTCGACGCCTCCTTCGAACGCCTCGTGCACCACCTGACCGTTGCCTTCACGGCAGAGGCGGCGGGTGGGGTCGAGGCCGGGGGCATCGACCCCGACGGGGCGGCCGAGCCAGGCGGGGGCGCAACGTGACCGCCGGCCGGTCACCCGAGGTGCCCGACCACAGCCCGGTGGTCGTGGTCGGCGGTGGCATCGTCGGCGCCTCGATCGCCTACCACCTGGCCAGGGCCGGTCGTGGCGTGCTGCTGCTGGAGCGCCATCAGCTCACCGGCGGCACCACCTGGCACGCGGCCGGGCTGGTGGCCCAACTCCGCTCGACCGAGAACACGACCCGCCTGGCCCGCTACAGCCTCGAGCTGTACGCCACGTTGCGGGACGAGACCGAGCAGGACACCGGCTTCCGCCAGCCGGGCGCCATCTCGATGGCGTCGACCGCCAACCGCTGGGAGGAGCTGCGCCGGACCGCGGCGATGGCCCGCTACCTCGGCATCGAGGCAACCGAGATCACCGCTGCGGAGATCGCCGAACGGTTCCCGCTGGCGACGACCGACGACCTGCACGGCGGCATCTGGCTGCCCCAGGACGGCGTGGTCGGGCCGAGCGACTGCACGATGGCCCTGGCCAGGGGCGCCCGGCTGCACGGGGCCCGTCTCGTCGAGGGCGTCGGCGTGTCGGAGCTGCTGGTCGACGACGCTGGCCGATCCGCCGGCTGGGGCCGACCGGTCACGGGGGTCCGCCTCGACGACGGTCGGGAGGTCACCGCCGACGCCGTCGTGCTGGCCTGCGGACTGTGGACCCGGCACCTGGCGGCGACGGCGGGCGTCGAGGTGCCGCTCATGGCGGCCGAGCACCACTACGTCGTCACCGAACCGATCGAGGGTCTGAGCGCCGAGTGGCCCGTCCTGCGAGACCCCGACCGCTGGGCCTACCTCAAGCCCGAGGCCGGCGGCTCGATGCTGGTCGGGCTGTTCGAGCCCGTCGGCCGCCCCTGGCCGGCTGCCGGACCCCCACCGATCGACCGCCCGTTCATCACGATGGAGCCGGACGCCGACCACCTGTCGAGGTGGCTGGTCCCGGCATTCGACCGGATCCCGGCGCTGCACGAGACCGGACTGCGGCTGCTGTTCGACGGACCCGAGGCGTTCACCCCGGACGACGCCTACATCCTCGGCGAGACCCCCGGGCGGCCTGGCCTGTTCGTCGCCGCCGGGTTCAACTCGATCGGCGTCCAGTCGGCGGGCGGGGCCGGCATGGCGATCGCCCACTGGGTCGAGCACGGCGAGCCGCCATTCGACCTGCACGACGTCGACATCCGCCGCTTCGAGCGGTTCCAGAACAACGAGTCCTACCTGCGGCAGCGCACCACCGAGGTGCTCGGCCTGCTGTACGCCTCACATCATCCCCACCGCGACTTCGAGACCGCCCGCGGCGTCCGTCGCAGCCCGCTGCACCACCGCCTGGCCGAGCGGGGGGCGTGCTTCGCCGAGCTGAACGGCTGGGAGCGGCCGGCGTTCTTCGCCAGACCCGAACTGGGCGTCGAGCCGGTCCACCACGACGGCTGGGGCCCGGCCCCGTGGTTGCCGGCCAACCGGGTCGAGCACCTCGCCGTCCGCGAGGCGGTCGGCGTGTTCGACCTGTCCTCGTTCTCGACCTTCGACGTGGCCGGGGGTGACGCCGCCGGCGTGCTGGACCACCTGTCGGCGGGTGACGTCGCCGGTGACGTGGGACGCAGCGTCTACACCCAGTGGTGCAACGACCGTGGTGGCATCGAGGCCGACCTCACCGTGTCCCGCGTCGGACCGGACCGGTTCCGGGTCATCGGCGGGGCCGGCACCAGGCGACGGGATCTCGACACGCTGCAGCAGGCCTGCGCCGGCCGCAACGCCTCGGTGACCGATTTGACCTCGGCCTTCGCCGTGCTGGCCGTCATGGGGCCGAACAGCCGGGAGCTGCTCGGTGGACTGACCGCGGCGGAGCTGTCCGACGAGGCGTTCCCGTTCGCCACCAACGCCGAGATCGAGGTCGGTGACGCCCTGGTGTGGGCCAACCGGATGTCGTATGTCGGCGAGCTCGGCTGGGAGCTGTTCGTGCCGAGTGAGTTCGCCCTGCACGTGCTCGACGCGCTGCTGGCGGCTGGCGATGCGCAGCCCGAGCTCGGCCTCGAGCTGTGTGGCTACCACGCCCTGAACTCGCTCCGGTTCGAGCGCGGCTACCGCCACTGGGGCCACGACATCACGCCGGACGACACCCCGATCGAGGCCGGCCTGTCGTTTGCCGTCGCCTGGGACAAGGACGGCGACTTCCGTGGCCGCGAGGCGTTGGAGAAGCAGCGGGCCCGCGGCGCGACCAAGCGGCTGGTCCAGGTGAAGCTGCGCCAGGGCGGCTGGCCGACCGACGCCGACACTCGGCTGCTGCACCACAACGAACCGCTGTGGCGGAGCGGTGAGCGGGTCGGCTACGTGACCGGTGGTATGTGGGGCCACTCGGTCGACGCTGCCGTCGGCATGGCCCTGGCCGTGCGCGGCCCGGCCGACGACCCGACGGTCGAGCCGGTCGACCGGAGCTGGGTGGCCGAGGGTGCGTGGGCGGTCGAGCTGCCAGGCGGGCCGGTACCGGCCGACGTCCAGCTCCTCCCCTGGCTCCGTTGACCCAGTCGGCCGCGGACGGGAGCGGGAGCTGATCGAGGCATCTGGCGGGCCCCGGGGCCGTCAGCTGAAGCGGGGCGACGGCACCCCGAACTGGAGGTCCTCGTGGTCGACATCGGGGTTGGCCACGAGGACCTCGCCCTCCATGCCGTCCGGATCACGGAAGAACAGGCTGAGCTTGCGACCGAACTGGGTGACGACCCGGTCGGAGGCCCCGGCCGCGATCAACCGCTCCCGGATCTCGGCGAAGCTGTCGAGGTCGCTGGCGTGCAGGCCGATGTGGTCGATCCGACCGCGGCCGAACATCGGGGTCTGGCGATCGGCCTCGGTGTTGCCCTCGATCTCGAAGACGTTCAGCTCCGAGCCGGCAGCGAGGTTGAGGATGATCATGCGGGGCCCGCCGGGGAACTCGGGGCCGTCCCGCTCGACGGTGGCGCCGAAGACATCGACGTAGAACCGCTTGAGGCGGTCACCGTCGTTGGTGATCGTGGCGACGTGGTCGATGCCCTTGAGCAGCATGGTTGGTCCTTTCAGGTCGTCTGCGCGCCGGGCCCGTCGGGTCCGTCGGGTCCGGGGAAGGTGTCGGCGGCGGCTTCGATACGTTCGAGGTAGCCGACGAGCCGGTCGATCTCCTCGGTGCTGAGGACCCGGTGGATGACCCGGTCGAGCACGGCGTGCAGGCGGGGGGCGAAGCGGCCGACCTCGCGTCGGCCCGCCGCGGTCAGGACAACGACCTTGGCCCGGCGGTCGACGGGGTCGGGGCGCCGCTCGACCAGCCCGGCCGCCTCGGCCCGGTCGACCATCCGCGAGATGTGGCTCGGGCTGAGCTTGAGCTGGCGACACAGCTCAGCCGCCCGGAGGCCGTCCTCCGGGCCGATGTCGAGTCGGACCAGGAGGTCGAGGGTGGTGGCGTCGTGCTCGCTCGGGGCCACCGCGTGTCGCTCGATGGCCGCTCCGAGAGCGATCTGGGTGGCCAGCAGCGCCCCGGATGGGCGCAGGACGGACGGGTCGAGCTCGGTCGGGTGATCGGAGGCCACACCTCGACTCTAGCGGAAATGTACTTGTGCACACAACTAGTGTCTTGACAATCAAATCCCGGATCGATCAAACTGCTCCCGTGAGCAATGATTGTGTAGACAATGAATTCGGCGTGAATCGATCTCGCGAGGACACCCGATCTCGGGAGGACGCTCGGACCGAGACCGGTCACCCTCGTCGCTGGTGGATCCTCGCCGTCCTGTGCGGCGCCCTCGTCCTCGTCGTCGTCAGCGTCAGCTCGCTCAACGTGGCGATACCGGCGATCCAGCGATCGCTCGACGCGTCCGGCAGCGAGCTCCAGTGGATCATCGACGCCTACGCCCTCGCCTTCGCCGGGCTCCTGCTCCCGGCCGGCGCCATCGGCGACCGCTACGGGCGACGGGAGGCGCTGCTGGCCGGCCTCGTCGTCTTTCTCGTCGCCTCGATCGGGGGCATGGCAGCCGGGTCGGCGACGGCGCTGATCGTGTGGCGGGCGCTGATGGGCGCCGGCGCCGCCCTGATCATGCCCGCAACGCTCTCGATCGTGGCCACCGTGTTCGCCCCGGGCGAGCGATCGAAGGCCATCGCCATCTGGGCCGGCTTCGCCGGAGCCGGCGGGGTCGTTGGCCTGCTGTCGTCCGGACTGCTGCTGCGTTGGTTCTGGTGGGGCGCCGTGTTCGCCGCCAACCTGCCGCTGACGATCGCCATGCTCGCCCTGGTCGTCCTGCTCGTCCCGACCTCTCGGGATCCCGAGGCCACCCCGCTCGACCCGATTGGTGCCGTCGCCTCCGTCGTCGGCCTCGGTGCCCTCGTCTTCGGGGTGATCGAGGGGGCGGAGAAGGGGTGGACGGCCGGCCAGACCATCGCCGGTCTTGCCGTTGCTGCGATCGCCCTCGCCGTCTTCGTGGTCTGGGAGTTCCGGACGACACACCCGATGCTCGACCCCCGGTTCTTCGCCGACCGACGGTTCTCGCTCGGCTCGCTGACGATCACGGCCGCCTTCTTCGGCATCTTCGGGATGTTCTTCGTCCTGACCCAGTACCTGCAGTTCGTGCACGGCCACGACGCCCTCGGCGCCGGGCTCCGGATCATGCCCTACGGGGTGGTGCTCCTGCTCGTCGCCCCTCGCGCCGCCCCGCTGGCCGACCGGTTCGGGCCACGCCGGGTGATGGTCGTCGGCATGGTCGTCGCCGCCGCCGGGTTCGCCGGCCTGTCGGTCGACGCCGGCGAGGGCCCGCTGCTCGTCGGGCTGGCCCTGGCCGCGGTTGGCACCGGCCTGCTGATGCCCCCGGCCACCACCGCCCTCGTCGAGTCGCTCCCCCCGGCCAAGGCGGGGGTCGGGTCGGCGATGAACGACGCCACCCGGGAGGTCGGCGGCGCCCTCGGCATCGCCGTGGTCGGGGCCCTGCTGGCCGTCGGCTACCGGTCGAGCCTCGACAGCGCTGCGACGGCCGAGCTCACCGGTGCCGACGCCGATCGGGCCAACGACTCCCTCGGTGGCCTGCTTGCGGTGGCCGACGGGCTCGACGCCACCTCGGCCGAGGTGCTGCGGGCCGCCGGCCGCACCGCCTTCACCGACGGCATGGGCCTCGGCCTGAGCGTCGCCGCCGGGCTGTTGGCGCTCGGCGCCGTCCTCGTCGCCCTCCTCCACCCCCGCCATCACCGGACCGGCGACCCGAACGACGACCTCCGGGCCGCGGGCCCGGCCCCCGACACACGAGCCAGCACAGGAGCAAACCAATGATCGACCGCACCGTCACCACCGTCGTCCGGCCCGAGCCCGAGCCCGGGACCGGGATCCTCCACCCCTTCCCCACCGCCGAGCTACCGAGCCTCGACCCGTTCGTGTTCCTCGACACCGGCGCACCCCGCCACCTCGGCGGCGCCGAGATCCACGTCGCCCCGCACCCTCATCGCGGGGTCCAGCCGGTGTCGCTCGTGTTCCGGGCCACGATCGAGCATCGGGACTCGCTCGGACACCACGCCACCGTCACCTCCGGCGGGATGCAGTGGCTCGTCGCCGGCGCCGGCGCCCTGCACGAGGAGGTCCTCGGCGGCGACGAGGAGGGCATCTTCCACATGGCCCAGCTGTGGGTCAACGTCGCCTCCGCCAACAAGCTCGGACCGCCGGCCCACCACGCCGTCGACCCGGCGGACGTGCCGGTCCTCACCGACCTGGCCGACGGCGTGACCCTGCGACTGTTCGCCGGCGAGCTGGCCGGCCGCGCCGGCCCGGCCCCGCTCGGCACGCCGGTCCTCATCGCCCACGCGGTCCTGGAACCCGGAGCGTCGCTGTCGGTGCCGGTCCCGAGGGGCTGGAACGCCGGACTCTGCGTGGTCGACGGCGTCGCCGACGTCGCGGGTCACCCCGGCCTTCGGGCGGGCGCCACCCCGGTGTTCGCCGACGACGGTGACCGGGTCACCGTGGCCGCGCCAACCTCGGGCGGAGGGGCCGAGGTGCTGCTCATGGCCGGTGAGCCGATCAGCGAGCCGATCGTGATGGGCGGCGGCTTCGTGATGACGAGCGACGCCGAGATCGCCGAGGCCTTCGCCGACCTGGCTGCCGGACGCTTCGGTCTGCTCGAGCCGTCACGCTGAGGGTCGTCCAGCGGCCGGGGCACGTTCCCGGCCGGGAGCGGGCAGGATGGGACGGTGGCCTCCGCACCGGAAACGTCCGACGCACCCGCCAAGACCGCCAAGCCCCGAGTAGTGGTGATCGGCGCCGGCTTCGGTGGTCTGGCCGCCGCCCGAGCCCTCGACGACAGCGACGTCGACGTCACGGTCGTCGACCAGCGCAACCACCACACGTTCCAGCCGCTGCTGTACCAGGTGGCGACCGCCGGGCTCGGGGTCGACGACATCTGCTACGCCACACGCGGCATCTTCCAGCGCCAGGGCAACGCCAACGCCGTCCAGGCCAGGGTCACCGGCATCGACTTCGACCGGCGGATGGTCGCCACCGACGAGGGACTCGACCTGCCGTATGACCGCCTGATCCTGGCCCTCGGCGCCGTCACCGCCGACTTCGGCGTCACGGGCGTGGCCGAGCACGCCTTCGGCCTCAAGTCGGTGGCCGAGGCGATCGAGATCCGGACCCATGTGCTGCGACGGTTCGAGGCCGCCGATCGCCTGGCCCGAACCGACGAGCCGGAGGCCGTCGCCGCCGCCACCACGATCGTGATCGTCGGCGGCGGACCGACCGGGGTCGAGATGGCCGGCGGCTTCGCCGAGCTGATCGACGGCCCACTGCGCAAGGACTTCCCCGATCTCGATCTCGACCGGGCCAGGGTGGTGTTGGTCGAGGCCGCCGATCGGCTGCTCGGCACCTTCGCCCCCCGGCTCGGCGACCACGCCTGTTCCCGGTTGACGGCCAGGGGCGTCGAGCTGCGGCTCTCGACCACGGTCGAAGCGGTGGAGCCCCATGCGGTCCGCTTCGCCGACGGCTCCTCGATCGCAACCGACACGGTCGTGTGGGCGGCCGGGATCGCGGCCAACCCGCTGGCCGCCGAGCTCGGCCTGCCGACCGGACGGGGCGGGCGGGTCGAGGTCGACGAGCATCTGCGCCTCCCCGACCACCCCGAGGTCCACGTCATCGGCGACCTGGCCCTGCCCCCGTCCGACGCCTTCGACGGCCCCGTGCCCCAGGTGGCGGCCGCCGCCATCCAGGGCGGCCGCCACGTGGCCGAGGTGATCACCGCCGCCGTCGCCACCGGGAGCGCTGCGGCGGCCGGGCCGGTCGGCCCGTTCCGGTACCGCGACAAAGGGTCGATGGCCACGATCGGTCGCAATGCGGCGGTCGTCGAACTACCCCGTGGTCCGAAGATCACCGGCTTCCCCGGTTGGGTGGCGTGGCTCGCGCTGCACCTGGTGATGCTCATCGGGTTTCGCAACCGGGCCAACGTCCTGGTCAACTGGGCGTGGAACTACCTGACCTACGACCGTGGCAGCCGCCTCATCATCGAACCGGACGAACCCGATGGTTAACCAGTCGGTCATCTGACCGAGGGAAGTTCCGCCCCGGTCGACCGGTTCATCCTCCTGTGCTCGATCGCTCCCTCCGCCAGACCAAGACCCGGTTGCTGAGGCCGACTGCGGCGCGGCTGGCGACGGTGCCCCCGCTGGCCCTGACCGCCACCGGGCTCGGGTTCGGACTGGGGGCTGCGGCGCTGGCCGGGACCGGTTCGTGGGCCCTGGCCCTGGCGGCCTGGTTGGCCAACCGACTGTTCGACGGGCTCGACGGCGAGGTCGCCCGCCTGACCGGGTCCGACTCGGACCTCGGCGGCTATCTCGACCTGACCGCCGACGCGGTCGCCTACGCCGCACTGCCGGTCGGCGTCGCCGCCGGCGTCGGGACCGCGGCCGCCTGGACCGCAGCGGCGGTGCTGCTGGCCACCTTCTACGCCAACGTCGTCTCGGTCACGATGCTGAGCGCGGTGCTCGAGAAGCGTCGGGCGGGGGCCGACGCGGCCGGCGACGATCGCACGGTCACGCTCCCGGCCGGGCTGATCGAGGGCACCGAGACGATCGTGTTGTTCGCCGCCCTGCTGGTGTTCCCCGGTGCCGCGGTGTGGCTGATGGCGGCGATGGCCGGTCTGGTGATGATCACCGCGGTCGGCCGGGTGGCCGGCGCCTGGTCGCTGCTGGTGACGTCGCCGGTGTCGCCCGGCGGCCCGGTCGGACCGGACGACGAGTCGGTGGCCGACCGATGAGCACCCCGGACGCCGGCCCGATTGGTGATGCCGGGCCCGTTGACGGTGACCGGCCCCGGTCCCGCCTCGTGCTGCTCACCCTCTGGGTGGTGGCCATCGTGACCTGGCTGGTGATCTCCCGGCAGCGTGGCCTGGGGCCGATCGAGGCTGCCGACTCGCTCCGAGGCCTGCTCGCCGACAACTGGTGGGGGCCGGTGCTGTACGTGGCGGTCTACACGCTGCGCCCCGTCATCCTGTTCCCGGCCAGCGTCCTGACCGTGCTCGGTGGCTTGGCGTTCGGACCCGTTGCCGGTGTCGTCTACACGGTGATCGGCTCCAACCTGTCGACCGCCGCCAACTACGTCGCCGCCCGCTTCCTGACCGGGCGCCGGCCGCTGCGGCCACCGTTCGGTCAGCGGGCCCTCGATCGCCTGGTGGCCAACCCGTTCGAGACGACGCTGATCCTGCGGCTCGTGGCCGCCCCGTTCGACGCGGTCCCCCTGGCCGCGGGGGCGCTCGGCCTGCGGTTCTGGCCGTTCCTGGCCGGGTCCTTCCTCGGGACCATCACGGGGACGATCGCCTTCGTCGCCTTCGGGGCGTCGATCGAGTCGCTGTCGGACGGCTCGCCCGAGCTGGATCCGACGCTGGTTGCGATCTCGATCGGGTTGACCGTCGCTGGACTGGTCGTCGCTCGCCTGCTGCGGCGCCGCCGGCCGGACCTGGCGACCGCTGAACCGGCTGACGAGCCCGCAGGTGAGCCGACCACACGAGAGGTTGCGACATGAGTGACGCCGAGCGGACGAACGGTTTCGACCCGAAGCCGAGGGCGGTGGTGATCGGCTCCGGCTCGGGTGGCCTGACCGTGGCCATCGGCTTGTCGCGCTTCGGTCGCCGGGTTCGGATGATCGAGCGGGATCGCGTCGGCGGCGACTGCACGAACGTCGGCTGCATCCCGTCGAAGGCCCTGCTGCACGCCACCGCCGAGGCGGCCGCGGCCGGGCCGGGGTCGGGACGGACCGGGGCCGACGTCCTCGACCACGTCCGCACCCGCCGCGACGAGCTGTGGCAGCACGAGACGAAGGAGTTCGGGTCGACGGAGAACATCGATCTCCAGTTCGGGACCGCTCGGATCGTCGGGCCTGGCCGGGTCGAGGTAACGGAACCGGACGGCTCGATCGACGTCGTCGAGACCGAGCACATCATCGTCGCCACCGGCTCCCGGCCGCGGGCGGTTGCCATCGACGGCCTCGGCGATGAGCACCTGTTGACCAACGAGAACCTGTTCGAGCTCTGCGAGCCGCCGACGCACCTGGCCATCGTCGGGGCCGGCCCGATCGGGGTCGAGATGGCGACGGCGTTCGCCCGACTCGGCACCCGCATCACCCTGCTCGACGCCGCCGATCGGGTTCTGCCGAACCTGCTGCCTGACGCCTCCCACCTGGTGGCTCGACGGTTGGAGGCGGCCGGGGTCGACGTCCGGACCGGTCGGGTGGCCACGTCCTACGACGCCACCAGCGGTCGCCTCACCCTCACCGGCGGCGAGTTCGTCGACGGCGTGGACACCGGCGGCGAGTTCGTCGACGGCGTGGACAAGGTACTGGTGGCGGTCGGTCGGGTGCCGAACGTCGACGGCCTCGGGCTCGACACGGTGGGGGTCGAGACCGACCGGGCCGGGCGGATCGTGACCGACGCAAACGGGCGAACGTCGGTCGAGGGCGT
>JBCCVL010000050.1:0-33965 GCA_039195375.1 Actinomycetota bacterium | reverse complement strand
CGAGGGCCTCAAGAACGTGGCCGCCGGCGCCAACCCGATGTCGCTCAAGCGCGGCATCGAGGCCGGGGCCGAGGCCGCCGTCTCCGCCATCGTCGCCTCATCGATCGAGGTCGACGACAAGGAGCAGATCGCCCAGGTCGCGGCCATCTCGGCCAACGACCGTCAGATCGGCGAGCTGATCTCCGAGGCGATCGACAAGGTCGGCAAGGATGGCGTCGTCACCGTCGACGAGTCCAACACCTTCGGCATGGAGCTCGACTTCACCGAGGGCATGCGGTTCGACAAGGGCTACATCTCGCCCTACTTCGTCACCGACCAGGACCGGATGGAGGCCGACCTCGACAACCCCTACATCCTGCTCGTCAGCTCCAAGATCTCGGCGGTCCGTGACCTCGTTCCCGTACTCGAGGCCGTGATGCAGACCGGCAAGCCGCTGCTGATCATCGCCGAGGACGTCGAGGGCGAGGCCCTCGCCACCCTGGTGGTCAACCGGATCCGGGGCACGCTCAACGTCGCCGCGGTCAAGGCCCCCGGCTTCGGTGATCGCCGCAAGGCGATGCTGCAGGACATGGCCATCCTCACCGGCGGCCAGGTCATCTCCGAGGAGGTCGGCCTGAAGCTCGAGGGCGTCACCACCGACCTGCTCGGGCAGGCGGCCAAGGTCACGATCACCAAGGACGAGACCACGATCATCGACGGCGCCGGTGAGCGGGGTGAGGTCGACGGCCGCATCTCCCAGATCCGGGCCGAGATCGACAACACCGACTCCGACTACGACCGGGAGAAGCTCCAGGAGCGCCTGGCCAAGCTGTCCGGCGGCGTCGCCGTCCTGCGCGTCGGTGCTGCCACCGAGGTGGAGCTCAAGGAGAAGAAGCACCGGATCGAGGACGCGGTCAGCACCACGAAGGCCGCCATCGAGGAGGGCATCGTCTGTGGCGGCGGGGTGACCCTGCTGCGGGCCCAGTCGTCGGTCGAGGAGGCCGCCTCCAAGCTGTCGGGCGACGAGGCCACCGGCGCCCGCATCGTGGCCAGGTCCCTCGAGAAGCCACTGCACCAGATCGCCGTCAACGCCGGCGCCGAGGGTGGCGTCGTGGTCGACAAGGTCCGGGGCATGGACGGGTGGGACGGCCTCAACGCCGCCACCATGGAGTACGGCGATCTCAAGGCCGCCGGCGTGATCGATGCCGCCAAGGTCACCCGCTCGGGCGTCCAGAACGCGGCCTCCATTGCCGGGCTCTTCCTCACCACCGAGGCCGTTGTCACCGACGCCGTCGGCGACGACGACGATCACGACGACTTCTGATCGGGGTCCGCTGACCCGATCCTCATGAGCGAGCCGACGGTGCCCCCGCCTCCGATGGCGGGGGCCCGTTCGCGTTCGGAGTTGCGCGGCTACGGGATCGCCGTGCTCGCCAGCTCCCCCGTCGCAGGGTTCGTCCTGTTCGCCCTGGTGGCAACGCTCGTCGGCGAGGACCGTCTGGAGGGCCAGGACGCGTGGCCGCTGGCGACGCCGGCGATGTTCGTGCTGCCGGCCGCCGTCGGCCTGGCGATGATCGTCTGGAGCTTCACCTCGTGGCCGTTGCCCGGACGCCGGTCGGTCGGGGCCGCAGCGCTGGTCGTCGGGCTGCTCGCCGCCGGCGGTGTGGTCGTGTCGGTCGCCGGCTCGACGGCGGGCGACGCCAACATCGGGCTCGGCTTCCTCGTTCTCGCCGCACCGGCGCTGATCGCGCTCGGTGTCGGGCTCCTGCTCGGGTCTCGGTCCGAGGCGGGGCCCCGGTCGGGCGAGGCCCCGCCACTCGACCGGTCCTGACCGGACCGCAGCCCACCTCTATCCTGGAGAGGTGGTCCGGTCCCGCAGCTTCTCGGTGTTCACCCGCCGCTTCGACGACGGCATCGGCGGTCGCGAGCCGGATGAGCTGGTGGTCGAGGAGCCGATGACCATCCGCCTCGACGACCAGCCGGTCGCCTCGACGATGCGGACGCCCGGGCACGACTTCGAGCTGGCCGCCGGCTTCCTCCTGGCCGAGGGCATGATCGAGCCCGGCTGGATCACCGGCATCCGCTACTGCGGCACCGGGTCGGCGGTCGAGAGCGAGTTCAACGTCGTCTCCGTCGAGACCGGTGGCCGGGCGCCGACGCCGACGCCCCGCCTCGGGTCGATCTCGGCCTCCTGCGGGCTGTGCGGGTCGGAGGCGATCGAGGGCCTGACCGAACGGCTCCGGGTGTTGCCGGCCTACGAACCATGGGACCTCGAGTTGTTGGTGGCGCTGCCCGATCAGCTCCGGGCCGCCCAGACCCTGTTCGATGCAACCGGCGCCGTCCACGCTGCGGCGGCCTTCGACCGCTCGGGTCGCCTGCTGGTCACTCGCGAAGACATCGGCCGCCACAACGCCGTCGACAAGGTCACGGGTCGGCTGCTGCTCGACGGCAAGCTGCCGTCGGCCAATGCGGACGCCGTCCCGGCCGGAGCCGTGGCGCCCGACCTGGCGCTGGTGGTCAGCGGCCGGGCCTCGTTCGAGATGGTGCAGAAGGCCTGGGTCGGGGGCTACACGGCTCTGGTCGCCGTCTCGGCCCCCTCGGCACTGGCGGTCACCACCGCTCGCCGGGCCGGGCTGACCGTCGTCGGGTTCGCCAGGGGCACCACCGCCACGATCTACAGCCCGGCCGAGCTGGTCGACCGGACGTCGCCGAAGCGGTAGCCCGCTCGGGTGGCCTCGCCGCCACCGCAGCCCGAGCCCGACCCCGACCGACCCGGCCACCATCAGGCCGGCGTCCGCCACTTGGCAGGTCGTGGTGCCGTGCTGTAGCTTGCCAACCTCCGCCGTTCCACCCGCCGCCCGTGTCTACTCCCTCTGCTGCCCCGCTTCGGGCCTCGTCGGCGTCGTCTCGCCGACGATGGACCCGAGCGATCTTCTGGGGTCTCGTCGCGCTCTCGATCGCCTCGCTCCTCCTGTCGCCCCTCGGCCCCCTCATCGACCGGGTCCGCGAGGTCGGTCCGTGGGTCGGTGGCGGCCTGTTGCTCTCCGAGGTGCTGTTCACCATCGGCCTGGTGGTGATGGCCGCGTCGGTCGGGGTCCGACTCGGTCGCAACCCGTTGCAGTGGCGCAGCCGCCTCGACGTCATCCTGGCCCAGCTCCAGCGCTCACCGACCTTCTGGGTCGGCCTCGTCATCAACACCGTCGGCGCCGTCGGCACCGCGCTGGTCATCGTGGCCGCGGTCCTGGCCGGCCTGCCGGTCTCGGCCTGGGGGCTGCTGGTCCTGCCGGCCGCCGACCTCGGGCTGACGGTCGCGGTGCGGGCGGCGGTGGTCGGCGGCGTCCGCGGCGGCAACCCCGACGATCTCGGCGGCACTCGAGCGACCGACTCGAGTGATCCATGAACCACCCGACCCCTTGGAGAACAAGCGATGAAGGTCCGCCGCTGCACCGAAGCCGATCTCGATGGTTACCTGGCCGTCCAGGAGGAGGAATGGGGGGAGTCGATGTCGGCCAGCCGGGCCCAGTTGACCACCCGCTTCGAGCACGCCGGTGACCTGATGCTCGTCGTCGAGCACGGCGGCGAGGTGGTCGGTGCGGCGAGCTTCGTCCGCCTGCCCGACTACGACGTCGACGATCACCTGTCCTGGGAGGACGCAACCGACGGCGGCTGGTGCACCAACACCGACCCCGATGGCCGGGTACTGTTCGGCGTCGACCTGTCGGTCAGTCGTCGGGCCCCTCGCCTCGCCTCGGCCCGGCTGATGGCCTCGTGTCTCGAGCTGACGATGCGGACCGGTGTCGAGGCCCTCTACTGGGGGAGCCGGCTGCCCCGTTACCACCGCCACGTCGACGAGATGTCGGCCGACGAGTACATCCGGGCCAAGACGCGGCGGGGTCGACACCTCGATCCCGAGATCGAGCTCTACAGCCGGGTGCCGGGCGCCGAGGTCCTCGGCGTCGTCCCCAACTACTTCAAGGACTGGGAGTCCTGCGACTACGGGTGCATCCTGCGGTGGCGGAACCCGATCGACCGCTACCCCTTCCTGCGCCCGTTCTCGGGGCCGATCCTCGACCGGATCTACCGGCGAGACCGGCGCCGCCGTCGCGCCGCACCAGCACCCGGTTCCTGAGCCTCGCGCCGGGCGGCGACACGCTTCGCCGGCCTCGGCGCTCACGAAACCGGAGAACGGACCGATGGTCGGGTGTGATATCCGCATTCCGTCGTCGCTTGGTCTGGGCGCCGCTTGTCGGTGGTTCGCTGCTCGGCGTCGTGGTGCCGACCCCGTTCTCCGATCTCGTCCTCGGTCTCGTCGTCCTCTCGGCGATGGGGCTGACGGTGTCGTCGGCCCGCTCGCTCCGAGGCCTGCGGGGCTGGCGCCTGATCGTGATCGGCTCGGTGCTGATCGGGTTCGCACCGGTGATCACCGAGGTCCACCGGGCCATGGCCGATCCCGGTCCGCTGACGATCGGCGACGCCGTGCTCTTCGTCGGCTACGCACTGTTCATCGCCGGCGTCCGCACGGTCCTGACCGCCCGGACGATGGACGTCCAGGCCCGGGCCACCCTCGACGCCACCCTGATCTCCCTGTGGGTCGGGTTCCTGACCCTGGCCTGGGCCGGGCCCGAGCTGACCGGCCGGCTGAGCGGCTACCCGCTCGCCGCCTCGCTGCTCTACCTGCCGCTCTCGCTTGCCATCGTCTACTACCTGCTGCGACTCGTGCTCGGCTCGGACTCTCGTTCGGGCAGCGTGCTCCTCCTGGCCAGCGCCGCCGGCATGGCCGTGGTCTCCGAGATCAGCTTCCTCGTCGTCGCAGCCGGCTACGACGGCGCGAGGCGGGTCGGCGTGTCGGTGGCGACCCTGGCCCTCGTCACGGTTGCGGCCGCCGTCCGCCACCCGAGCGCCCCCGAGATCGAGACGCCGGTGGCCGGGCAGCAGGAGCCGCTCACCCTGGCCCGCTCGCTCTGGCTGGTGCTGTCGTTCGTCGTCGTCGCACTGAGCTTCGTCGTCTTCCCCCGACCGGTCTGGTACCTGGCGCTGCTGCTGGCCGCCATCGGTGTCGCCAGCAGTGTCAACCTGTTCAAGACGATCCAGGAGCGGGAGCGGCTGATCGTCGTCGAGCGGACCCTGCGCGTTGCCCTGGCCGATGTGATCCGGGCCAGCGATCCGACCACCATCCTCGAGCGGGCCGGCATGGCCGCCGACCAGCTGCTGGTGGCCAAGGACCACGCCGACGTCGAGCTGGCCCGATTCGACCACGGTCGCTGGATCGCCTGCCCGGACGGGCACGAGCTGCGGCTCGGCGCCGACGCTGAGTGGACGGCGGCCGAGGCCAGACGCACCGGCGAGGTGGTCCGGGAGGAGGGTCGTAGCGATCGACCCGGGATCGGCTTCGCCACCGACCTCGCCATCCCGATCCGCGACGGCGACGAGCACGTCGAGGTCCTCTTCGTCGAGGCGTCGCCGGTCCTGACCACCGTCGAGATCGAACAGCTGACGCTCGTGACCGGAGCCGTGAGCCGGGCGCTCGTCTCCTACGCCCTGATGGAGGCCAACCACCAACGGCGGGCCGACCGCAGGTTCCGGGCGCTGGTCCAGGATTCGAGCGACGTGGTGGCGGTGCTCGATCCCGAGACCCGGGACATCGGCATGGTCAGCCCCTCGCTCCACCGCATCCTCGGGTATCGGGAGGAGGCGTTCGTCGGTGCCGGGGTGGCCGGGCAGGTCCACCCGGACGACGTCGACGAGCTCGATGAGGTGATCGCCACCGCCCTCACCCGACCCCAGACCACCCCGATCGACGTCCGGCTCCGCCACGTCGACGGGCACTACCAGTGGTTCTCGGCCTTGGTCCGGGACCACACCGACGACGAGGAGGTAGGCGGGCTCGTCCTCAACCTGACCGACATCCACCGTCGCAAGCTGGCCGAGCTGTCCCTCGGCTTCTCCGAGCAGCGCTACCGGGCCCTGGTCCTCAACTCGCGTGACGTGTTCGCCGTGCTCGAGCGTGACTTCACCATCAACTACGTCAGCCCCAACGTCAAGACCGTGCTCGGCTACCCGGCCCACGACCTGATGGCGACCGACGTGTCGACCCTGCTCCCCGAGTCGTCGGCCGCTCGCCTGCGCGAGCTCGTCGCCGGCGCCGAGGCGCAGATCAGCAACGAGACGATCGAGCTCGAGGTCAGGACACGCCACGGTGACCTCCGCATCGCCGAGGTCACCGTGTCCGATCGGACCGACGACGAGTCCGGCTTCCTGGTCACGCTTGCCGACGTGACCGAGCGTCGCAACCTCGAGTCGAGCCTGCGCGACCAGGCGCTCTACGACTCGCTGACCGGGCTGGCCAACCGCTCGACGCTGCACCACGAGCTGCAGACGATGCTCCAGGGCCTGCAGCCGGGTCGGGTGCTCGGACTCCTGCACATCGACATCCACGAGCTGAAGGAGATCGTGCAGTCGGTCGGCTTCGAGGCCGGCGACGAGCTGCTGATCCAGGTGGCGACCCGCCTCCGGTCCCGGCTCCGATCGAGCGACCTGCTGGCCCGGGTCGGGAGCAACGAGCTCGCCGTCGCCGTGGAAGGCGCAAGCGAGGACGACGTGTTCCGCCTCGCCCGGCTGCTCAAGCTGCAGTTCGACGAGCCGTTCCCGGTGGCCGGACGGTCGCGGCGGCTCGGCGCGGCCATCGGGGTCGACGTCACCGACGACCGGTCGACGGTGGCAAGCGACGTCCTCAACCAGGCATCGCTGGCCGCGGCCACGGTGCTCGATGGGCCCGGGACGGCCATCCGGACGTTCGAGCCGGCATTGCGGTCGGACGCCACCACCCGGTTCGAGCTGGCCTCGGACCTGGAAGAGGCGGCGTCGGCCGGCCAACTCCACGTCGTCTACCAACCGATCCTCGAGATCGCCAGCAGCACCGTGCGCGGGGTCGAGGCCCTGTTGCGGTGGAACCATCCCAATCGGGGTCCGATCTCGCCCGGCATGTTCATCCCGCTGGCCGAGAAGTCCGGCCAGATCCGGGAGCTCGGCCGGTGGGTGCTCCGTGAGGCCTGCCGCCAGCTGACGTCGTGGGACGACCGGGTCCCCGGCGCCGGCAATCTCGGGGTGAGCGTGAACGTCTCGGCCATCCAGCTCGAGGAGGAGGGCGAGGCCGGGCGGCTGGCCCAGATCGTCGACGCCTCGGGGCTGGCCCCCGGTCGCATCACGCTCGAGCTCACCGAGTCGACCCTGATCGAGGATCCGGCCTGGATGCGGGCCCAGCTCGAAGCCTTCCGCGACCTGGGCATGCGGGTGGCGGTCGACGACTTCGGCACCGGCGCCGCCGGGCTCAGCCATCTCCGCGACGTGCCGTTCAACGTCATCAAGATCGACAAGAGCTACGTCGACGCCCTCAGCCGCTCCGGCGACGCCGAGCGGCTCGTTCGAGGGGTGATCGACCTGGCCCACACCATGCAGGCGACCACCGTGGCCGAGGGCATCGAGGAGCCCCGGGAGCTCGAGCTGTTGCGGTCGCTCGGCTGCGATCTCGGCCAGGGCTTCTACCTCGGCCGCCCGATGGAGCCGACGCAGTTGGAGGCCTGGTTCGACCGTGGACGGGCGGGCTCGGCCCCGGCGCTGATCGCGGCCGGCCCCGCTCGACACAACGGCGACGACGCCATGGCGGCCGGCGCGGGAGGCGTCGCCGGATCCGGGGGCGGGTAGGGCCGGGGCTAGACTCACCCCGGTGAGCGTCTCTCCCGACCCAAGCACCGGTCTCGCCGTCGTCCACCTCTTCTTCCGGCCGACACCCCTCGCCGATCGGGGTGAGGTCCTCGCCGCCCTCGACCGGGCCAAAGACCGCGAGACCCAGGTGGTGACCGTGGCGATGCTCGGCCACAAGGCCGATCTGGCCGTGATGGGCCTTGCGCCCGACGTGTGGGGCCTGCGGGCCCTCCAGACCGAGCTGGTGGCGGCCGGACTCGAGCTGGTCGACAGCTACCTGTCGATCACCGAGGTCAGCGAGTACGCGGCTGGCGTGCCGGACGAGATGAAGGCCGCCAGGCTGTACCCCCAGCTCCCACCCGATGGCAAGACCGCCTGGTGCTTCTACCCGATGAGCAAGCGTCGGGGCGACGAGCACAACTGGTTCACCACCGACTTCGACCGGCGCAAGGAGCTCATGTACGAGCACGGGTCGTCCGGTCGGAAGTTCGCCGGACGGCTGGTGCAGCTGATCACCGGGTCGACCGGGCTCGACGACTACGAGTGGGGTGTGACCCTGTTCGCCCAGCATCTCGACGACCTCAAGGAGGTCGTGTACACGATGCGATTCGACGAGGCCTCGGCCGTGTTCGCCGAGTTCGGGCCGTTCTACACCGGCATGGTGGCCCCAGGCGACGAGGCTCTGACCGCCATCGGCCTCGGCTGAGCGCCCGGCCCGCTCGGGCCAGCAGGCGGCCGATCACGGAACAGTTGGCCCATCAGCGCTCTGACCTGCCTACTCTTGTGTCATGAGTGGTCCCGTTTCCGGCGGTCCGAGCGACGGCGGTGCGGGCGCCGACGGCTCCGGCCCGGACGCGGAGTCCGTCGAGCCCGAGACCGCTGTATCGCCCCGCCCTGCCCCTGCTGCCTCCGAGACCCCGGTCGACGATCGAGCCGAGGAGCCGGCGCCGGACGCGCCCGGACCCGCCCCGATCGAGCCAGCGCTCGCCCCCGAGGTCGTTGTCGAGTCGGTGGCTGATGAAGCGGCGGAGTCCGCCCCCGAGGTCGTTGTCGAGTCGGTGGCTGCTGAAGCGGCGGAGTCCGCGGCCGAGGTCGTTCCCGAGGTCGTTGTCGAGTCGGCGGCTGCTGAGGCCCCAGCGCCGGAGGCGGCTGCGCCTGGCGAGCCGACCGTCGAGCCTGTCACGGAGCCTGTCACAACGGCGCCCGAGCCCGCCACGGAGTCTGCTGCCGCCGCGCCCGAGCCGGAGCCTGCCGTCACGGCGCCTGCCGCAACGGCACCCGAGCCGGTCGCGCCGCCGGCGGCCTCCGCCCCCGACCCTGCGACCGCCCCCGGGGGAGCCCCGCCGGCCGAGCCCCGGGTCGGCGACACGGCACCTGCGCCGAGCGGACCGGTGGCCCACCCGCCGGTCCCCCAACCGAAGCCGGTGGTCGAGACCGGCCGCATCGTCGAGGGTGTGGTCATCTCGGTGACCACCGACGCCGTTGAGCTGACCCTCGACGATGGCCGCACCGCCGTCATCCATCGCCGTAACTTCGGCCTGCACGACGAGGAGCCGTCTGCCGTGCTCTCGGTCGGCGATCGGGCCTTCGGGGCCGAGCTGGCCAGGGAAGATCCGAAGTCCCGCGTCGTGCTGTCGCGGGCCTGGGCCCTCAAGCGCCTGGCCTGGGAGAAGATGGTCGAGGCGGCAGGCAAGAACGAGACGGTCAACGGCCGCGTCGTGTCGTGCTCGCCGAAGGGGCTCGTCGTCGACGTCGGCGTCCGAGGCTTCGTGCCGTCGTCGCACCTCGAGCTCAACCCGGTTGCCGACATCCAGGCCTATGCCGACCGGAGCCTCGAGTTGCGGATCCTCGAGGTCGACCCTCGGCGGGAGAAACTCGTCCTCAGCCGACGCTCGCTCCTGCTCCGGGCCCAGCGCAAGGAGATGCAGGAGCTGCTGCATTCGTTGACACCCGGTGAAGTGCGGACCGGCACGGTCGCCTCGCTCGCCGACTACGGGGCCTTCGTCGACCTCGGCGGTGTCAGCGGCCTGGTCCACATCTCCGAGCTGAGCTGGCACCGGGTCAACCGACCGGGTGACGTCGTGTCGGTCGGCCAGCAGGTCGAGGTGAAGATCCTCGACGTGAAGCCGAAGAAGAAGCGCATCAGCCTCTCGCTCCGCCAGACCAGCCCGGACCCGCTCCTTGCCCTCGAGGTCGGGGCGGTGATCGTCGGTCGGGTGACGCGGCTGGTCGACTTCGGCGCTTTCGTCGCCGTCGGCGAGGCCGAGGGGCTGGTCCACCTGTCGGAGCTGGCGGAGTACCGGGTGGTCAGCCCCGAGGAGGTCGTCGCCCCCGGCGACGAGGTCGGGGTCAAGATCCTGTCGGTCGATCCGAAGCGCCGCCGCATCGAGCTCTCGATCCGGCGGGCAGCCGAGTTCGGGGGATGAACCACCCAGGGTGCGCCCGGGCGGCGGCCCGGGCTGGCACGCTGGTCCGGTGGGTGACACCGTGAGCGACGACAGAGGCGTCGGCGACCCGATCGAGCTCGACCGTGAGCAGGCCGCCGCCGACCGGGCCACCGAGCGATCCGAGGACGACCTGCTGGCCAGCTACGCCGAAGCGCTGGCCGACGGCGTCGAGCGAGCGCTCCCTGGATGGGTGTCGGCCGCCGTCGCCCGCCGCCTGCCGGCCGAGCAACTCGACCGGTGGCACCCCGTGGTGGCCGAGGCCGGCCGGGCTGCGGCCGCCGACGTCGGCGAACGGGTCCGCGAGCTGGTGCGGCTCGACATCGACGAGCAGTGGACCAACCCGCTGAGCCTGATCCGGTCCGCCATCCGCTATCCGAACGAGATCCTGGCCGGGGCCGGCGTTCGCCCCGTCGACCGCGATGCCCAGGCCGCCCGCTTCCTCCCCGACGACGTCTACGACCTGGCGCCGGCCAGCTTCGCCGACCTCTCGCCCGAGCTCCACGACATCGGCATCGGGTGGGGCGCGGCGAAGGCCCACGTCCACCTCCGGCGGCGCCGACAGGAGCAGGTGGTCTGACGTGGCCGAGGCCGACCATGGCGGCGCCGCCACGATCGTCGCCCACATCCCCAACCTGTTCGACCGGTCCCGGTTCTCGGGCCAGGCCGTCTTCGTCGAGACCGCGGAGGAGGCCAGGGCTCTGCACCCGACGCTGCTGCTCGTCGACCTCGACCGCTGCGACGACGTCGAGGGGTTTGCCATCGACGGTGTGTCGGTCATCGGCTTCGGTCCCCACGTCGACACCGACCTGCACCGGCGGGCGTCCGAGGCCGGCTACGACGAGATCCTGGCCCGATCGGTCTTCTTCCGCCGTCTGCCCGACCTGTTGGCCGGTCGCTGAGCGCCACGGCGGTCGACCCCGGCCTGTCTCCCGAGCCGGGGGAGCGGGCCCGCCCGGGCCTGCTCGCCGACAGGCGTCGCGGGTAACCTCTCGCTGATGAGCACCACCCGACCGCCCCTCCTGGTCGCTCCGCAGCTGCGGGGGCGGGCGTTCGTCGAGTCTCACGCCGATGCAACCGACCGCTGGTTCCAGGAACTGGCGACCGAGGTCCTCGACAGCCTCGACGGCATCGCCCTGCTGGCCGTCGGCGGCTACGGGCGGCGCGAGCTCGCACCCCGCAGTGACATCGACGTGGTCCTGGTCCACGGGCCCGGCGTCGACGGTGGGCAGGTGGCCGAGGCGTTGTGGTATCCGGTGTGGGACCGGGGCCTGAAGATGGGCTACGTGGTCGTGACCCCGGAGCAGGCGGCGAAGCTGCTCGACGAGGAGTTCGAGTGGGCCACCGCCTTCCTCGACACGCGGCTCGTCGCCGGCGATCCCGCCCTGCACGCCGACATCGACCGGCTCACCGCCGAGCTGTGGACCCGTCGCCGCGACGACATGCTGGCGCACCTGGCCGGCACCGTGCGCAGCCGGCACCGCGAGCGGGGTGACGCCGCATTCCAGATCGAGCCCCACCTCAAGGAGGGGCGGGGCGGGCTGCGAGACGTGCACGCCATGGGTTGGGCCAACCGGGCCATGCCCGGCTTCGCCGACGACTTCATCGTCGACCTCGAACGCGACGTCGACACGTTGCTCGAGGCCCGGGTCGAGCTGCACCGCCTGACCAACCGTCGGGGTGACGTGTTGACCCTCGACGACCAGGACGGTGTCGCCGACGCCCTCGGCGACCCGAACAGCAACGAGCTCATGCTCCGCCTGGCGCTGGCCGCCCGCCGGATCGCCTGGGCAAGCGACGAGGTCTGGGCCAGGTGGGAGCGGGGCCGGGCGGCGTCGTCGTCGATCACGGGCTCGTCGGTGACGATGACCGTCGCCTCGCCGTCGGTCACCGACACCTCCCAGCTCACGATCGGCAACGGCCTCGTCGGCATCCGGCCGGGCGTCGATCCCGCCAGTGACCCACTCCTGCTCCTCCGGCTGGCGGTGCTGGCGGCCGAGACCGGCTTGGTGATGGACCGGGACGGCCTGGCCGACCTCGCCCGCTCGGGTGTCGAGATCGACCGACCATGGCCCCGGGAGGCTCGCCGCCTGTTCGCGGCCCTGTTCCTCTCCGGTCGGGCTGCCATCCGGGTGGTCGAGGACCTCGACCAGTTCGGCCTGATGGAACGGCTGATGCCCGAGTGGGCCAACGTGTTGTGCCACCCCCAGCGGAACGTCATGCACACCTGGACCGTCGATCGCCACCTGTGCGAGGCGGCGGCCAACGCCGCGGAGCTGACCGACCGGGTGTCGCGGCCCGATCTGCTGGTGGTCGGCACCCTGCTGCACGACATCGGCAAGGGCTATCCCGGCGACCACACCGAGGTCGGCATCGACCTGATCGGTGAGATCGGCGAACGGATGGGCTACGCCCCGGAGGACGTCGCCGTGCTCGTCGACCTCTGTCGCCACCACCTCCTGCTGCCCGATGTCGCCACCAGGCGGGACCTCTCCGACCCGGGCACGATCCGGGCCGTCGCGGCCGCCGTCGACTCGATCCCGTTCCTCGATCTCCTGGCCGCGCTGACCGAGGCCGACTCGAGGGCCACCGGGCCGTCGGCATGGAGCTCCTGGAAGGCCGGACTGCTGCGGGACCTGGTCGACCGGACCGCCCGGGTGCTCGACGGCGACAACCCGACCGAGGTCGTCTCGATCGAGTTCCCCGACGCCAGGGTGTCGGACCTGATGGCGGCCGGCGAGCGGGTGCTCGACGGGCGGGGCACCACGTTCACCGTCGTCGAGTCCGAGCGAGCCGGCCTGTTCACCACCATGGCCGGTGTGCTGGCGGTGTGTGGGCTCGAGGTGCTCGACGCCTCGGCCTATTCCGAAGACGCCGACCCGGCTGGCCGCTCGAGCCCGATGGCGGCCTGCCAGTTCGTGCTCCAGCCCCCGCAGTCTGGCTCGGTCGACTGGGACCGGGTGGTGGAGACGGCCGAGAAGGCGCTCGACGGTCGCCTCGCCCTCCAGGCCCGGGTGGCCCGGAAGGCGAGAGAGCAATCCCGCTATCGCCGGTGGCTGTCGGCCGCGCCGCCCCGCCGCCAGGTCCTGATCGATGACACGATCTCCGACGTGGCCACCGTCGTCGAGGTCCACGCCCCCGACGAGCTCGGGCTCCTCTACCGCCTGACCCAGGTCCTGCGGGAGCTGCAGCTCGACATCCGCACGGCCAAGGTCCAGACCCTCGGGCCGCAGGTCGTCGACTCCTTCTATCTGCAGGACGCCGACGGTGCCAAGGTCGTCGACGCCGACCTCCTGGCCGAGCTGCACCTGGCGTTGACCGAGGTGATCAGCTGATGGGCGCCGACGTCGACCCGGCGGAACGACCCGAGGCCGCCGCCTCGGTCGAGTCGACCGGTCCGGTCACCGCGTCGGCCCTCCACCGCTGGTCGGAGGCCCTTGCCTCGATCGCCCGCACCGGGCTCGGGTTCACGTCGAACAACTTCGAGGCCGAGCGCTACGAGGAGATCCTCGACGTCGCCGCGGACATCCGGGTGGCGGCCGATCGGTTGTCGGACGAGCGGACCGACGACGACGCCGTCCTGGCCGATCACCTCCGGGCCGACTGGCTCCGTCACGTCGGGGCCGGGGTCCCCGGCTACGTCACCCCCAAGGTCGCGATCGGGGCCGTCGTCGGTGACGACGAGGGTCGCCTGTTACTGATCCAACGATCCGACTCGGGGGTCTGGCTCTACCCGACGGGTTGGGCCGACGTCGGCTACTCGCCGTCGGAGGTGGCGGTCAAGGAGGTGCGGGAGGAGACCGGGATCGTCTGCGAGGTCGTTCGACCGCTTGCCATCCTCGACGGGCTCCGGGCCGGCTTCAGCCGTACCCCCCTCTACAGTCTCGTCTTCCTGTGTCGGGCCACCGGCGGCACGCTGGCCCCGCATCCACAGGAGTGCCTCGACGCCGGCTGGTTCACCGAACACGATCTGCCGTCGCCGCTGGCCAACTACGGTCTCTGGGGCCCGCACGCCTTTGCCGCACTGGCCGGCCGCGACGACGGGGTGGTCTTCGATCAACCCCGCGATCCGGTCTGGCGTCGATCCGACCGGCCCTGAGGGGCGCATCGCCCCGAGCGGCTCCGAGGGGCCCGGGCCGGTCGAGCGGACGCCCGGGGCCGCCGGTCGGGCGACGATCAGGCGCTGTGGTCGGCCGGCGGTCCGGCTGCGGTGGCCGCGGTCGCTCGGCTCGGGTCGACACGGCTCGGCTGGGCCAGACCGATCAACGCGGCCACACCCATCGCTCCGGCGATCAGCAGCCAGCCCCGACCGTGGGCGACGACCAGCTCGTCGACCGATGTGGCCGAGCCGAGAACGGCCACCAGGGTGGCCACGCCGAAGACCGAGCCGATCTGGCGGAACGTGTTGTTGACCGCACCACCGACCGACAGCCGTTTGGGCGGGAGGTCGGCGACGGCCGCCGCCGCGTTGACGGGGATGAAGGCGGCGATCCCGACGGCCACCAGCTCGCCGAGCAGCACGAACGTCAGGGGTCGACGGGTGGCGTCGAACACGAGGTCGAACACGATCATCATCGCCCCGACGAGCAGCGGACCGCCGACCACGAGCGGCCGGAAGCCACGGGCCGCCGCGACCCGACCGGTGAACGGTGCCAGGAGGGCGACGGTGAGCGGCGCCAGGGCGCTGAGGAGGCCGGCGGTGAGGACGTCGTAGCCCCACGCCTGGCGGAGGAACAGCACGTTGTTGAGGCCGAGGGCGGCGAACCCGCCGAAGAAGGCGAGGCCCGACACGTTGGCGACGGAGAACGGTCGACTCTCGAACAGCGTGAGGTCGAGGATCGGCTCGGGATGACGTCGCTGCCGATCGACGAAGAGGGCCCCGACGAGCAGCCCGACGACGACGGCGCCGATCGTCCGGAGGTCGGTCAGGCCCCAGACCTCCGAGCGGGAGAGCCCGAGGGCGACGCTGGCCAGGCCGAGCGTGACGATCCCGGCGCCCGGGTAGTCGGGACGGTTGGCCAGCGCGGCGCGGGGCGACTCGACGAGGGTCGACCCCGTGACCGCGAGCAGCACGGCCACGATCGGCAGGTTGATCCAGAAGGCGGCCCGCCAGTCGGCCAGGGCGATGAGCAGGGCACCGAGGCTCGGTCCGCTGGCCACGCCGAGGGCGCCGACGCCGCCCCACATCGCCACCACCTGGGTCCGACGTTCCAGTGGGAACGCAGCGACGAGCAACCCGAGCGACGCCGGTGCCAGGATGGCGCCGCCGATGCCCTGGATCGCCCGCCCGACGACGAGCACCGTCAGGTCGGGGGCGACGGCGGCCACGAGTGAGCCGAGCGCGAACAGCACGATCCCGACCCGGAACAGCCGGCGTCTGCCGAGCGCATCGGCCGCCTTGCCGGCCACGACGAGCAGCGAGCCGTAGAAGATGTTGTAGACGGTCACGATCCACGAGGCGTCGACGCGGCTGATCCCGAAGTCGGTGAGGATGTCGGGGAAGGCGACGTTGACGATCGAGAGGTCGAGCGTGGTCAGGTACACGCCGGCGGCACAGACCGCGAACGTGGCCCAGGGGGAGGGGGCCGGTCTGGCGTCGGTCGGGGTGTCCACGGGCTCCACTCAAGCACAGGGTTTTCCAACAGGCAACTGGGATAGTCGTGTTCGATGGTCGGCGGCGGCTAGGGTGGAGGCCATGGCCCGGCGTTCCTATCGGCAGCACTGTGGGCTGGCGGCTGCGCTCGACGTGGTGGCCCAGCGCTGGGCGCTGCTGATCGTGCGTGACCTGTCACCCGGGCCCCGGCGCTTCACCGACCTGTTCGACGGGCTGCCGGGGATCTCGACCGACATGCTCGCCCAACGCCTCCGCGAGCTGGAGGAGGCGTCGGCCGTTGAACGCGTCGAGGTGCGCAGTCCGGCTCCGGCCACCCTGTACCGGCTGACCGATCGTGGCGTCGACCTGGCCCGCCTGGCCGGCGAGCTCGCCCTCTGGGGTGCGCCGCTGCTGCCGCCGCCCGAGACGTCCGATCGGCGGTTCAACCCCCGCTGGGCCCTGCAGACCCTCGCTGCCCGCTACCGGGGCGGCCTCCCGGATGGCCGTTTCCACCTGACGATCCGACATGACGACGCCGCAGCCGACGAGCTCACGCTCACGCTCGACGGCGAGCGGGCCAGGCTGCGCTACGGGCATCTCGACGGTCCGGCGGCGGCCTCGCTGTCGACACCAGTCGCCGAGTTCTTCGCCTTCCGTCGCGACGCCGACGGGCTGACGGCCCAACTGCCGGACGGCGTGGAGGGGTCTGGTGAGCTCGACCGCCTGGCCGACGTGTTCCGGCTCCTGCCGCCGTTCGTGGCGTCGGAACCGGAGCCGACCGACGGGGTGCCCAGGCCGTGAGGGCGGTCGTCCAGCACCGCTACGGCGGCGTCGAAGACCTGGAGTTGACCGAGTTGCCGACGCCATTGCCGGCGCCCGACCAGCTCCTGGTCCGGGTGCTGGCCACGTCGCTCAACCTGTCCGACTGGGAGGGACTCCGGGGTCGTCCCGCCTACGCCAGGATCGGTGGGCTCCGCCGACCGGCTCGGCCGGTGCCCGGCTCCGACATCGCCGGCGTCGTCGAGGCTGTCGGCGCCGACGTCACCGGGTTCGGCCCCGGCGACGAGGTCTACGCCGACAATCTCGGTCTCAAGGGCGGATTCGGTGAGCTGGCCGTCGTCCCGGCCCAGGCGGCCGCACCGAAGCCGCCGGGGCTCACCTTCGTCCAGGCGTCGACGATCCCCCAAGCCGGTCCGATCGCCCTCCAGGGCACGGCCGGAGCCGGACAGGGGACCCGGATCCTGATCAACGGCGCCGGCGGCGGTTCGGGTGCCTTCGCCGTCCAGTTGGCGGTGGCGGCCGGGGCCGAGGTCACCGCCGTCGACAACGTGACCAAGCTCGACTTCCTCCGATCCCTCGGTGCGGCCAAGGTGATCGACCACCGGACAACCGACTTCGCCGCAACCGGCGAGCGCTACGACCTCGTCCTCGACCTCGTGGCCGAGCGATCGATCCCGGCCGTTCTCCGCTCGTTGCGTGCCGGCGGCCGCTATCGGGCCGTCGGCGGCCCGGTCTCGACGCTCGTGCCGCTCGCCATCGGCGGCCTCGTCGCCCGTCCGTTCACCGATCGTCGGATCGGCCTGCTGGTCGTTGCCGACGGCCCGGAGCGGTTCACTCCGCTGGCCGAGCGGGTCCTGGCCGGCGACGTCGACGTGCACGTCGATCGCACCGTCGGCCTGGCCGGCGTGCCCGAGGCCATGGCCGCCATCGGTGCCGGCGCGGCCAGCGGCAAGATCGTGGTCGAGCCGGCCACCTGACCGGTCGATCGATGTGATCGCTCGGCCAGCCGGCTCCGACCGACCGGTCCGGCGGCGAGCGCCGGTCTACTCGCTGTCGCGGAGGAACTGCTCGAGCTCCTCGATGAGCTCGGCGCTCGACTCTGGCCGCATGCCCTTGTCGTACTCGTCCTCCAGGCGGGCCACGTACTCGGTGGTCTCCTCGTCCTCCGACACCAGCTCGGTGATCTGCCGCTCGTAGGCCGCGGCGCCGATCTCCAGCGCCGTGGACGGGATGGCCAGGTCGAGCAGCTGACCGACCCGGTTGACCAGCGACAGCGCCGCCTTTGGCGACGTCACGTGGGGGACGTAGCTGGGGACGGTGCCCCAGAGCGAGATCGAGCCGAGGCCGGAGCCTCGCAGCGCCTCGTGGGTCACGCCGACGATGCCGGTCGGGCCCTCGTAGCTCGACGGTTCGAGATCGAGGCGCTCGATCAGCTCCAGGTCGTAGGCGGCGGAGTACACGGTGGCCGGGCGGGAGTGGGTCACGTCGGCGATCAGGGCACCGAGCGAGATCACCATCTCGACGTCGAAGTCCTCGGCCATGGCCACGATCTGCTCGGTGTAGGTCCGCCACTTGAGCTGCGGCTCCACCCCCGAGAACACGATCAGGTCCGGTCCGCTCTCGGTGTGGACCGCAGCGAAGCTGTTCTCCGGCCACTCGATGGCCCGGCTGGATCCGTCGAGACGGATGTCGGGGCGGGTCGACGTGAAGTCGTAGAACTCCTCGGGGTCGATCGTGGCGAAGATCTCGCCTCCGAAGCGGTCTCGGATGTGGCGAGCGGCCGTCGAGGCCGCATCACCGGCATCGTTCCAGCCCTCGAAGCCCAGGATCATGATCGGGCTGACGAGGTCGGGCCGATCATCCGTCCAGTGGATGTATTCCATTGCCTCCCACGTTACACCCGGGCCGGGTCGGCCTGGCCAGCACGGCGCCCGCCCGGCGAGGCCTGGGACGGTGGTGGCGCTAGCTTCGGGACGTGGACATCATCGAGCTGACCGACCCGGCCGACGTGACCGACGAGGTGGTGGCGGCCTTCGCCCGTCTCATCCCCCAGCTGTCGTCGTCCAACCCGCCGCCATCGACCGAGACGCTCGCCGGCATCGTCGCCTCCGAGGCCAGCCACCTCCTGCTTGCCGTTGAGGACGGCGCCGTCCTCGGCAGCCTCACGCTCGTGGTCTTCGCCATCCCGACGGGGCTGCGGGCCTGGATCGAGGACGTCGTCGTCGACGGCGACGCTCGGGGCAAGGGCGTCGGCGCAGCGCTCAACGAGTATGCGCTCGACCTGGCCAGGACGCTCGGCGCCACCACGGTCGACCTGACCTCACGGCCGAGCCGCGAGGCCGCCAACCGGCTCTACATCCGTCTCGGCTTCGAGGCCCGCGAGACCAACGTCTACCGCTACAAGCTCTAGCTCGTGGCCGTCGGGCGGCGGTCTCGTCGCTCGGTCAGCCGCTCGGTCAGCCGGTCGGGGCGAGCAGGCTGACCGACCCGCCAGACCCCAGGACGTAGACCTCGCCCTCGGCGTCCTCGCCGAACGACACGACGCTGCCGACGCCGCGATCGGTCACGACGTCGCCGACGAGCACGCTGCCGTCGCCGAGCCGGTCGACGCCGACGATCTCGCCCGAGCAGAAGTCGCTGAACAGGTACACGCCGTCGAGGGCCTGGATCGCCGAGCCGCGGTAGACGTAGCCGCCGGTGACCGAGCACCCGGCGTCACGCCCGTAGGTGTAGATCGGACCGACGTGGCCGGCCGGTGGGCTGCCGCCGTCGAACGGCTGGTCGCCCTCCATCAGCCGCCAGCCGAGGTTGGCGCCACGTCCCGGCAGCCCGCCGTCTGCGGGGAGGAACGTGATCTCCTCGACGAGGTTCTGGCCGACGTCGCCGATCCAGAGGTCGTCGGTGTCGCGATCGAACGAGAACCGCCACGGGTTGCGCACGCCGTAGAGCCAGATCTCGGGCCGGCCCCGCTCGCCGTCGGCGAATGGGTTGTCGGCTGGCACGCCGTAGGCCTGCTCGCCGCTCGGGTTGAACGGGTCCAGCCGCAGGATGTTGCCGAGCAGGGTCGACGTGTCCTGACCGCTGTCGAGCGGGTCGCCACCGCTGCCGCCGTCGCCGAGCGCCCAGTACAGGAGCCCGTCCGGGCCCCGCTCGACCTGGCCGCCGTTGTGGTTCGAGAAGGGCTGCTCGATCTGCATGAGGATGCGGGCCGACGACGGGTCGGCGATGTCGCCGGCCATGCGGTACTCGGCCAGCACGCTGTCGCCCCGGTTGTCGGTGTAGCTGACATAGAGCAGTCCGCCGTCGGTCGAGAAGGTCAGGCCGAGGAGCCCACCCTCGCCGTCGGTGGTCACCAGGTCGGCGATGTCGAGAACCGCGCCGTCGACCAGGGAGTGGTCGGCGCCGGCACCGGTCCCGGTGCGCGTGATGCGGCGGATCCGGCCGTCGCGTTCGGCCACCCAGAGGTCGCCGTTGCCGGGCCGCCAGGTCAGCGCCATCGGGAACTCGACCGAGGCCACCTCGACGAGCCGGTAGCGGGACTCGGGCCACGTCGGCGCCGAAGCGGCGGCCTGGTCCGCGGTCGTCGTCGCCTCGGCGGTCGAGCTCGTGGTGGTGTCGGCGTCGTCGGCCTCCTCGCCGTCCGACGCATCGCCGTCCGCGGTGCTCTCGGTGCTCGCCGCATCAGCGGTGGTCGAGTCGGCCGCCTCGTCCGTCGCTTGGCCGGCCGAGGCGCTCTCGGTGGTGGTGACCCGGACCGAGGTGCCGGTGCGGACGTCGTCGCCAGGGGCCACGTCCTCGTCGGCCCCACCACAGGAGGCGGCCACCAGCGTCAGGGCCAAGGCCAGCACGACGGCCCGCAACGAGCGGCGACTGCCAGGCGGCGTCACGGCGCTGGACAGGAGCTGAGGCATGAGGTGGAGCGCATGGTCGTCGTCCGTTGCTCGCCCGGGTTCGGGGGGAGGGGCCGGGCCAGCCGAAACCCGCAGAGTACCAGCGGCCCCCGCCGCCCGGGGTGTCGGGCCGCCTCCGGTCGCTCCGCTGGCCCCGGCGTGCCCGGACATCGGGGGTCCCCGGCGCCGCCGCTACCCTCGGAATCCGTGGATGCCCTCCTCGCCAAGCTCGTGCCGGCCCGGCTGATCGGCCTGGTCGGCGGCGACCCGACGGTGGTCACCCGCTACCTGGTCACCTCCGGCATCAACGTGGTGAACCATCAGCTGCTGCTGCAGCTCGCCCTGCGCTGGTGGGGTTGGAGCGGCGGCCAGGCCAACGTGTTCGCGGCCGTCGTCGCCGCCGTGCCCGCGTACCTGCTCAGTCGCTACTGGATCTGGCAGCTCGACGGTCGGGTCAGCATCCGGAGTGAGGTCATCCCGTTCTGGACGATCTCGCTGCTCGGCCTCCTGGCGTCGACCGCCGCAGCCATCGCCGCCGACCGGGCGTTCGACCGGCCGATCATGATCTCGGTCGGCAGCCTGGTCGGCTACTTCGTGGTCTGGGTCCTCAAGTTCGTCGTTCTCGACCGGTTGTTCCGGCGGATCGCCGCAGACGAGCCCGTCCCGGTCGGGTGACGACCGACCCGGTCCTCACCACCGGTGAGCTGGCGACCGCCGAGGCCGCCCGTGGATTCATGCCACCGGACGAGGGCCTGGCCCTGGTCGCGGCGGCGGCCGGCGTCGACCCGGCGCTCGGCCCGATGTTGGAGGTCGGCAGCTACTGCGGCAAGTCGGCCTGCTACCTCGGTCCGGTGGCCAGGCGTCTGGACACCGTGCTCTACTGCCTCGACCACCACCGGGGCTCGGAGGAGAACCAGGCCGGGTGGGAGTGGCACGAACCCGACCTGGTCGATCCCGAGCTCGGTCTGCTCGACACGCTCCCGGCGTTTCGCCGGACCGTGCACGAGGCCGGCCTCGACGACGTCGTTGTCGGGCTCGTCGGTGACTCGCCGACGGTCGCTCGCCACTGGTCGACGCGGCTGTCCATGCTGTTCATCGACGGCGGTCACGGCGTCGAACCGGCCCGGGCGGACTACGAGGGCTGGACGCCGAAGGTGGCCGATGGCGGCCTGCTCGTGATCCACGACGTCTTCCCCGACCCGGCCGACGGGGGCCGCCCACCCTACGAGCAGATCTACCGACCGGCGCTGGAGTCCGGCCGTTTCGTCGACGAATCGGCGACCGGCTCGCTCCGGGTCCTGCGCCGGGTCTCCTGAGCCTCGCTCGGCCTCGGCGCAACCGCCTCCGGCTCAGCTCGGGCGCCGGCGGCCGGTCAGCAGTCGACCGCGGCGGAGGTAGGCGAAGCCCTCGTCGACGAGGTCGGTGATCGGCTTCGCCCCGTCGAGGTCGTCGGAGTCGCCATCGTCGCCTGGCGGGCGGAGGCGGTCCCGGAGGTCCTGGGCCGCCACCCGGTCGGCGTGATCGGCACCCGACTGGGCGTCGGCCACCGCAGCGGCCAGCTCGGCCCCGCCGGCGGCGTCCGGCCCGATCTCGGGTTGGCGGTGCCCGAGCTCGACCAGGGCGACGAAGGCCTTGGCCACGAACGGCACGTCGTCGAGGTCGGCCGACGTCGCCAGTGAGCGCTCCAGGTGGGTCCACATCGTCTCGGTGTCGCCCCTGGCCTCGGCCACCCTGGCCGAGACGAGGTCGAACTCGGCCGTCAGCCACGGCTCCCAGGTCGATCCGGTTCGGGCCCTGGCCGTCTCGATGATGCCGGCGGCGGTGTCGACGTCACCGTCGACCAGATGGGATCGGGCCAGTTTGACGTCGACGAACGGTTCGATGTGGTGCAGGTCGTTGACGGCAACCACCGACTTGGCCTCGACGAGGTAGGCGAGCGAGTCGAGGATCTCGCCGCTGTCGTGGTGGCCGATGCCGAGGCTGAGCAGCGTCCTGGCGATGATCGGCTGCGAGCCGGCCCGCCTGGCCCACGTCAGCACCGACCGGTAGCTCTCCCTCGACTCGGGATAGAGCCCGAGGATCATCTGGCACAGGCCGATGTCGTCGTCGATCAGGGCCCGCATCCGGGGTGACACGGTCTCGGCCAGCTCCCGGACCTCCAGCAGCCGGGTGAGCGCCCGGTCCACGTCGCCCCCGGTGCGGTCGATGGCCGACCGGGCCCTCGTCAGCTCGATCACCAGATCGGCCGCCATCGCCGGCTTGGCCAGCAGCCGGTCGGCGGTGGCCGCCGCCTCCCGGTACCGGCCGAGGCGGAGCTCGAGCCAGACCAGGTGCATCTCCAGCCGGTCCTGGACGGCTTCGGCGGCCATTCCGGCGTCGGGATCGGACCCGGGTTCCGCCGTGTCCTGCAGTCGCTCGACCGTCGAGCCGAGGGTCTCGAGCAGGGTCAGGTGTCGGCCATGCAGGCCGAGCAACCGGTCGAGTGGATCGACCAGCTCGGCCACCGTCTCGTAGCGGCCGAGCTCGACGAGGTCGCCGAAGACGGCGAGCACGTGGGCGACCGGGTCCTCGACGTTGTCGAGCACGGTGCCAGCGTCGAAGGCGTCGACGTTTGGGGCGTCGGCGACGGCGGCCAGCACCAGGTCGGCGTGGGCCCGTCTCGCCGCGGCCTCGGCCGGCCGATCGTCGGTCAGCCGGCGCCGGCTGTAGCGCTGGACCAGAGGGTGGCAGGAGTACCAGCGACCGTCCCGTCTGACCACCAGCGACCAGCTGGCCAGCTGCCGGAGCGTCGTGAGGTCACAGGCACCGACCCGCTCGGCCACCGAGCGATCGAAGCCGCCCGGCAGGATCGACAGCCGGGCCAGGGCGGTCCGGCAGGTCGGATCGAGCAGGTCCCAGGTGCTGGCCATCACCGACCGGAAGCCGCGGTGGCCGGGATCGTCGACCGAGCCGTCGGCCAGCAGCTCGTCGCCGCCGTCCTCACCCGCCGCCCTGGCCGCCAACCCGGCGGCGATCTCCGCCGGGGTGAGGACGTTGAGCCAGCCCGCGGCCAGCTCGATGGCCAGGGGATGGCCGTCGAGCCGGCGGCAGATGTCGAGCACGGCCGGGTCGTCCGGGGCGAGCTCGGCCCCGACCGGGGCGTGGCGACGGAACCAGGCCTGGAACAGTCGGACGGCCGGTCCCGGTTCCGCCCCGTCGGTCCGTACCGGCAGGCCATCGAGCATGACGGTGGCGCAGGGGTCGAGCGAGACCCCGACCCGCGATGTGACCAGCAGCCGCAACCGAGGGCAGCGCCCGAGCAGGTCGGACAGCGGGGCGAGCTGGTTGGCGAGGGCGTCGACCTGGTCGAGCACGATCAGCACGTCGCGGGCCCCGACGACGTCGCCGAGCGCAGCGAGGTCCGGCGCCGGCTCGCGCTCGGGATCGAGGCGCTGGGAGATCACCTCGGGCAGGACCCCGATCGAGGTGACGACCGAGGCGTCGACCCACACGACCGGCGTCGCCGGTCCGCCGGCCGTCGGCGCCGGCGACGGGCCCGACCCGCTCCCCGGGGGACCAAGCCGTCTCGCCACCTGGCGGGCCAGCTCGCTCTTGCCGATGCCGCCGAGGCCGACGATGGCGACGGCCCGCTGGCGGTCGAGACCGGTCTCGGTTGCGGCCAGCTCCGCCACGCGGTCGAAGAAGGGCTGCTCGACCCGGGTGGCGGTGACGGTCGCTCGACCGGCCTCGCCTCCAACCGAGGCCGTCA
Source organism: Actinomycetota bacterium (assembly GCA_039195375.1). Taxonomy (GTDB): domain Bacteria; phylum Actinomycetota; class Acidimicrobiia; order Acidimicrobiales; family SZUA-35; genus JAHELU01. The sequence continues at coordinate 9,830 of JBCCVL010000050.1, read as the reverse complement.
GCTCCGACGGCCTCGGTCGGGTGATGCCGCCGGCGAGGGTCGGTGACCCGGCCCCCGGGTCGTGGCCGAGGTCGCGGATCTCCCCCTCCACCTCGTCGGCCATCGGGCTGTTGCCGGCCCGCAGGATCGGGTGCAGCGCCGCGAGCGCGTCCGGATCGGGCACGGCGTCGCGTCCGACGGCGACGGCCCGCTCGGCCAACGCCGTCGCCCGGTCGGTGCGGCCCCGGTCGTTGGCCCGTTCGGCCAGCAGCCGAGCGCAGTCCCGTGCGGTGGCGGCCAACGACGTGCGCCGGTCGAGGATCCAGCCCTCCAGCTCGTAGCCGACCCGCTCGAGCGGGAAGCCGTCGAGGAACCGGCCGTGGTAGAGGTCGAGGGCCTCGGCGTGCTCGCCGGCGGCGGCGTGATCGACGAACCGGCCGACATCAGCGGGGACCCGGGCCTCGACCGTGTAGCGGTCGGCCATCACGTACTCGGGGTCGACCGACCGGAGGCGGGTGAGGGCCGACGAGAGATTGTTGAGTGGCTTCCTGGCGTCCGGCCAGAACAATTCGGCCAGAAAGGCCCGCTCCTTGCGGCCCTCGATCGTCAGAAAGGCCAGGAGCAGGAGTGCCTGGCGTTGGGGAAAGTCCTGCCCCGCCAGCTCCAGTCGCCCGAGTGTGAGCAAGGCCACGGGACGAGCATAGGCAACCGACCCGCCGGCCCGGCAAGGCCGGACCGGCGGGGGTTGTGACCGGTCAGTTGGCCGACGTCACCCTGGCGTTTCCGGATCGTTATCGCCAGGTGCCGACGCGGGTGAAGTCGGAGGCGCCGGGGGCGAAGTCGTCGACGTTGCCCAACAGCCACGTCTGCAGGGAGCTGGCCAGGACCCCACGCTGTCCGTCGACCGTCTCGCCCTTGATGACGGTGATCAGCTCGTGGTCGAGCGGCTCGACGGTGCGTGGTCGGGTGACCCAGGCGCCGTCGATGCCGGTCGTCGCCGTCGCCGCCGGGTCGAAGCGGGCCGTCCTGGTCGTGCCAGACAACCCGTTTGGGACGATCCGGACCCGCACCCGCTCGATCCGCTCGGTCGCTCCCGCGATGGCGACGGGGACCGCCAACTCGGTCGGACCGGTCAACGGCGCCGTGACGAAGTCCCGCCGCTCCGGGACCACGGCGGCCCCGTCGTTTGGCGTCACCGGGAGACCGGGCGACCTGGCGGTCTTGCGGCTGCCGTAGATCGACCGGATGGTCACGTTGTAGGTGTGACCGTTGGTCAGCCCGTCGATCGTGGTCTCGGTCCCGGTCACGGTCGCCTTGGCCACCGTGTGCCCGTTGCGGCGCACGTTGATGCGGTAGGCGTCTGCATCGGTGTCGGCCCAGGTGATGGCGATCCCGCCGTCGATGCCGATGGCCTCGATGCTGAACGGGTAGGCGTCGATCGCCGGTGCCGTCAGGTGGACCGGCTCGCTCCAGTCGCTCCACCCCCGCCAGGCGTCCCTGGCCCGGAACGAGAACCGGTAGGACTCGTCGAAGGCCAGCACCAGCTTGATCTGCGGTGGATCGGTCTCACCCTCGACGACCGCCCCCGTGTCGAGGCTGATCAAGCGGTAGGCCAGCCGATCGATCGAGCGCCCCTTTGCCGGAACGACGACCTCGAGCATCGGCCCGTCTTGTTGGATCTGTGCCTTCGGAGCCGACCAGACCTGGTCGTAGCCGCCGGCTGACACACCGCTCGGTGTGGCCACGATGGCCGCCAACATCGTGGTGATGACGGCCAGGATCACTCCGCCCGTGCGGGCGGCCTTTCGCTTGCTCATGAGTTGTGTACTCCCACCTTCTGTACCGGCACGTTCGCCCTGCCGGCGTTGAGCGCGGAACCTACCACGCGTTTCTCCTCGACCTCCTTACGGTCCGACCGCCGCGTTCGGTTCCGATTCATCGGGGACGTCCCGAAGATGTTGGAGGCGCTCGGCCAGCCGCCGATGCGCTCTCGACGACTTCGATTTGACCGTGCCGAGCGGCAGGTCGAGGCGGCGGGCGATCTCACGGTGGGGCACGCCGGCCAGATGGGACAGCTGGATGATCTGGCGTTCGCTCGGCGGCAGGGCGTCGATGGCGGCCCGTACCTCGTGCACGATCCACGTCCGCTCGAACGAGGGCCCCGGCACGGCGCTCTCGACCTCCGCATCGTGGCCGCCGATCGTCGGCCGGCGCTCGTGGCGGACCGCGTCGACCGCCGTGCGGCGGGTGATCGTGTACAGCCACGGTGTGATCGAGGCCCCCGGCCGGAACCGGTCGGCGGCCTGCCACGCCTTCACGTAGGTCTGCTGGACGACGTCGGCCGCCAGCTCCCGATCGGCGGTGATCGTGCGGGCGACGGTGTAGACCGCACCGTTGGTCTCGCGGTAGATGCTGCGGATCGCGTCCTCGTCGCCGGCCCGGAACCGGGCGACGAGGTCGGCGTCGGCGAGCCGGTCGGCTCGGTTGCTGCTGCCGGCCTCGGTGTCGCCCCGCCAGCCGGTGGCTCGGGCGGTGCCCGTCGTGCCTCGTCGCCGTCGGCCGGTGGCGCCGTGGCGTGGCTCGATCCGGTCGCAGCCGTCGCCGATGGGCGCCCGCCCGGCCCACGGATCGGCCACCAGATCGACCGAACGGAGCCAACTCCGCTCGGGGACCGGCCGCTCGTCCGAACCGAGCCGGATGCGTCGCCGGTCGGCGACCACCGCCGTCCCCGGCCGCAGCTCGACGTCGACCGCCTGCGCACCGGCGGCGGCCACCGATGCGAGGGGCACGGCGGGAACCGAGACCTTTGCGGGGCCGACACCGGCGAACAGGGCGACGTGGTCGGCGGTCGAGGTCTCGGATGGCCGGCTGTCCCGGGACCGGGACCGATCGATGGCGAACAGTCCGGCGGCTTCGATCAGCCAGGCCAGCACCGCCTCGGTCGGGTCCTGTCGCACTGCCCCGCCGTCGCCGTTCGCGGTCGGCAGCCCGTCGATGACGACGGCCGCCGGCCCATCCGCGGCGGCGAGCGCTCGCAGCGGCTCCCGCAGCGGGGCCGACAGGAACCGGTCGAGCACCGCCCGGATCGAGGGCGACCGCGGCCCCGGCGCCGTGGTCGACGCCTGGACCGGGAGGCGGTCGAGGGCGGCGGTCAGCGCCCGACCCTCGGCCGGGTCGAGGGCGTGAAAGGTCACCGCCGGGCCCGGCCGCTCCGCCCGGTCGGTCATGGGTCGGTCTGCGCCCGTCATCGGGCCACCCGAACGAGCGTCGAGGCGGTGCGGCCGGCGGTCCCGGCGGCGCCGTCGATGGTGGTCTCGGGCGGTTGGCCGCCGGCCGGCCGGGGTTGGCGAGGGCGAGCGCCGCTCCCGACCGACCGGTCGGCCCCGGCCCGCCTCGGCCCCGGAAGGTGGGTCCACGGGGCCAGGACGGTCGGTCCGTGGCCGGTGCCGGCCCCCGTTCGGTCCTGGGGGAGTCGGTCGGTGCCGGCCAGGCCGGCCTCGACGGGATGGAGATCGAGGATCCCGGCGATCAGCGAGCGGCGGTCGCTCGACCGCTCCGATCCAGCCGGGATCGCTCGGTCGGGGTGCTCGGATCGTGTCGCCATCGTGCCTCCACCGCAGGGTCATCTGCGTCTGGGGACACCGTCGCAACCGGGTCGCACCAGACTCGCACCGCCCGGTGCGAGTGACGACGGGTCCGCGTGCCGGTGCGACCCGGCGCGGAGGTGATCCCGGAATCGGGGACGGTCCAGGCCCGGGTGCTAGCGGCTGTTGTGGTCGGTGAAGAGGGTGCTGGTCGGATTCGCTCCGACCAGGGCGTCAGCGGTGAGGATCACCGCCGCCGCGGTGTAGCTGGAGCGCTCACCGTCGGGGAAGTGGACCAGTTCGGGGAAGACCAGGCCCGTGAAGTAGGCCCCGTCGTCGTCGCGCAGGGCCTGGGCCCAGCTGAACAGGTGCTCGGCCCGCTCCCGGTCGCCGGCGGCCAGGACGGCCATGGCGCACTCGCAGGTCTCGGCTGCGGTGACCCACGGACGGTCGCTCACACAGCGGACGCCCTTGCCCTCCATCACGAAGGTGTCCCAGGCGTCGTCGATCCGCTTGACCGCGTCGTCGCCGGTGATGGCGCCGGCCAGGACCGGGTAGTACCAGTCCATCGCCCACCGGTCCTTCGGCTCGAACGCATCGGGCACGTTGGCGATCACGTCGACCAGCCGGCGTCGGCCGTCGACCCAGTGAGGTCGGTCGTGGCCGAGCAGGTCGGCCAGATCGGCGGCGCACTGCAGGCTGTGGGCGATCGACGACGACCCGGTCAGCAGGGCGTAGCTCCAGGGCCGACCGTCGGAATGGCGGGCCCAGATGATCTCGCCACGACGGGTCTGCAGGTCGAGCACGAACTCGACCGCGGCCTCGACCGTCGGCCACAGTCGGCGAGCGAAGGCGTCGTCGCCGGTGACGAGATGGTGGTGCCACACGCCGGTGGCGATGTAGGCCACGCAGTTCGAATCGAGCTTGGCGTCTTCGATCCCGTCGGCCAGGTAGTAGTTGTGCCACGAACCGTTCGGCAGTTGGACGTCGACCAGCCACTGATAGGCGGCCTCGGCCTCTGCGATCCGGCCGACGGTGGCCAACGCCATCGCCGCCTCGACGTGGTTCCACGGATCGGCGTGGCCGTCGGGGAACCACTGGATCATTCCGCTCGGCAACTGCAGCTCGGCGATGCTGTCGCCCGTGCGGCGCAGATCGTCGGCGGTCAGCCCGGCGGGGCCGGACGGGATCTCCATCAGTCGGCGTCCGGGTCGGAGGCGTTGACCGTCGCGCCGACGAGGGCCGGTCGACCGGGCCGGTCGGCATAGATGACGAGGCTCTTCCCGAGCACCGGGTTGAGGAGCCGCTCGGCGGTCCTGGTCAGGCGTGGTGCCTCGACGATGTCCCACGTCAGCAGCCGCAGGTAGGCCTTGACCGCCGGGTTGTCGTCGTTGTCGATCCCGACCGCGCACTTCAGCCACCAGTAGGGGCTGTGCAGGGCGTGGGCCCGGTGGGTGTCGCCGGGGAGGAAGCCGGTTGCGGCCAGCTTGGTCCGCAGCTCGGGAAGGCCGTAGATGCGGACGTGGCCGCCCTGGGAGATCGGGGCGTGATAGGCCTCGTTGAGCCACCAGCAGATCTGCTCGGGCACCGCAGACGGCACCGTGGCCGCCAGGCGTCCACCGGGTCGCAGCACCCGAAAGAGCTCACCCATCACGCCGAGGTCGTCGGGGACGTGCTCCAGGACCTCCGAGGCGATGATCCGGTCGAACGAGCCGTCGGCGAACGGCAGTTGCAGGCCGTCGGCCCGCACGCAGGTGGTCGACAGGCCGTCGGGCAGCTCACCGGACAGGTACATGGCGGCGAACGTGTCCTTGGTCTCGGCCATCTCGCTCATGGCCAGGTCGGCGGCCACCACGTGTGCGCCCCGGCGGGCGGTGGCGAAGGCATGACGTCCGAACCCGGCCCCGAGGTCGAGGACCCGCATGCCCGGTTCGATGGCCAGCCGGTCGTAGTCGACGGTCAGCATCGGGTCAGCCCGCGGCGTCGGCGCTCGGCGGCGACCAGCCAGCCGGCCCATCGCCGGTGCGGCGCATCTCCAGCACCTCGCGGTACTGCTCGACGGTGCGGATGGCGGTCTGGCGCCAGGTGTAGAGCCGGCTGACCCGCTCCCGGCCGGCGGCACCGACCCGGTCCCGCAGGTCCGGGTCGTCGAGACCGCGGCGGATGGCGACGGCGAGGGAGTCGGCGTCGCCGGGCTCGCACCGCAGCACGGTCTCGCCGTCGACCCCGGTCACCTCCGGCAGGGCGCCGCCGGTGGTGGCGACGAGCGGGGTCGCCGTGGCCATGGCCTCGACCGCAGGGAGCGAGAAGCCCTCGTACAGCGACGGAACGACGGCGATCTCGGACTCGGCGTACAGCTCGACGATCCGCTCGTCCGGCACACCGGTGACGAACTGGATGTGGTCGGCCAGGCCGAGCTGCTCGATCAGCTTGGCCGACGGGCCGCCCTCCTTGGCCCGCCCGATGACGGTGAGCGAGACGTCACGCTCGGCCCGGAGCTTGGCCATCGCCTCGAGCAGGAACTTGAGGCCCTTCAGCTCGACGTCGGCCGAAGCGGTGGTGATCAGCCGACCGGGAATCCGCTCGACGCCGTCGAGGGGCCGGAACAGGTCGGGGTCGACGCCGACGTGGACCAGGCGCATCCGGTCACGGGCGACGCCCATGTCCTGGTGGATGTCGTCGATCGAGTTCTCGGACACCACGACGATGCGGGGCATCCGTTGGGCGACCCGTCCCTGCATCTTCACGAACGAGTACCAGCGGCTGATGCTGAGTCGCTTGCGCCAGTTCGGCGCGGCCTCGACCTCGAGCCGACGGTCGACGGTGATCGGGTGGTGCAGGGTGACCAGCGTCGGGAGGAGCTTGTCGACGGCGAGGATCCCGTAGCCGAGGCACTGGTTGTCGTGCACCAGGTCGAACTCGCCGGCCCGGTCCCGCAGCTCCCGCCAGGCCCGGTAGCTGAACGCCAGCGGCTCCGGGAAGGTGCCGGTGGAGAACGTGGCCAGCTCGAGCACCTCGGGCAGGCCCTTGATCTCCCAGTAGGCGGGGAACCGGCCGGGGTACTGGTCGTTGAAGATGTCGAGGCTCGGCAACTTGGTGAGGCCGACCCGCTCGTCGAGGACCGGGTACGGCTGGCCGGAGAACACCTCGACCGAGTGCCCGAGGTCGACCAGGGCCTTGGTCAGGTGCCGGGTGTAGATGCCCTGACCGCCGACGGTCGGTTTCGACCGGTAGGAGAGGTAGGCCAGACGCAGCGGTCGATCGTCCGCCGACGCTTCACTTGCCATGCCCGTGCCTCCTCGTGTGCCGCCCGGAAGGGGAGGGCGGGGTCGATCCCAGGGGTCAAGGGTACGGTGTAAGACCGCCGATACCGGTCGGCGCCGCCGGGGAGCGAGGAACGGGGTGTCGATGAGGGCGTTGGTGCAGCGGGTGTCGAGGGCGCAGGTGACGGTCGACGACGAGGTGGTCGGTGCCATCGGGCCGGGACTCTGCGTGCTGGTCGGGGCCACCCACGACGACGCCGACGCGCAGGCCCGCAAGCTGGCCGAGAAGCTGTGGAAGCTGCGGATCTTCAGCGATGCGGAGGGCAAGATGAACCTCTCGGTTGCGGACGTCGGTGGCCAGGTGCTGGTGATCAGCCAGTTCACCCTCTACGCCGACGCGGCCAAGGGCAACCGCCCGTCATACGTTGCCGCGGCCAGGCCGGAGCAGGCCGAGCCGCTGGTCGAGACGGTCGTCGAGCACCTGAGGTCGTTGGGGGCGCCGGTGGCCACCGGTCGGTTCCGGGCCGACATGGCGGTCGAACTGGTCAACGACGGCCCGGTCACGATCGCCCTGGAGATCCCCGGTTCCGGAACGACGTCGGTCTGAGCGGTCGCGGCCTGGCTTGGTCGTCGTCGCCCCGGCAGGGTCCAGGTGGCGATCGGTTCGGGAGTTGTGGAAGAGCGGTTCCACATCGGCTGGTCGTTGAAGACAGGTTCCACATCGGTCGTCGGCCGGCTCGGCCGGGAGTGGTCGGGTCTCCAGCCGTCGACGCAGCCGCTCGGCCCGACGAAGGACGTGGGTGATCCCCGGTTCGGTTGCGATCGGCTGGAAGCCCATCGCCTCCCAGAACGGGGCGGCGGCGTCCGAGGCGCCGGCGTTGCAGGTCACGATGGAGGTGTTGGCGATGGCCCGGTCGAGCAGCGGCCCGGCCAGCGCCCTGGCCAGGCCGTTGCGGCGATGCTCGGGGTGGACGTAGAAGCGGCGGACCCGGAGTGCGCCGTCGACGTTCGGGCACTCGGTGAGCCCCCCGATCCCGGCCACGTTGCCGGCGGGGTCGAGCGCGGCGAGCAGCGCCTCGCCTGGCCGGTCGTAGCGTTCGGAGCCGTCGCCCCAGGCCCGGATCACCCGAGCGACGATGTGGATGCCCTCACCCGCCGCCCGATCGGCCAACGGGGCGAGGGCGTCGGGAATGAACGGTCCGGCCGGCTGGATCGAGTAGGTGGTCACGTCGGCCCCTCCGGCCCTCGGTTGCGAGCCACGTAGACCGACGGCGGCACCCCGAGGTGCTGCACGAAGTCGCGGGTCAGGTGGGCCTGGTCGGCATAGCCGAGCTCCGCGGCCACGGCGGCCCAACCGGGCCAGGCCCCCGCCCGGCCGATGGTGCGATCGGCCCGGCGGGCGGCCTCGGCCGCCTCGATGATCCGCCAGCGTCGGATCACGAACGACGGGCTGGCCCCGACGTGCTGGTCGAACAGCCACTGCAGCGACCGCACGCTCACCCCGACCAGCTCGGCCACCTGCTCGACCCGGCAGAGCGTGCGGTCGTGCTCGACGAGCCGCACGATCGCCGCCACCTGGGCCGCCTCCGCCACCCGCTCGGGTGACCGCCCGGTCACGACCGCGCCGAGCGCCGTGCGGAGCAGGTCCACCCGCACCGCCGTCGTCGGCGCGGCGATCACGCCGGCCACCAGCGGCTCGGCGTCCAGCCCGGCCACGGCGTCGAGGGGCAGCTGGCGATCGGCGGCATGGCGCGCCGGACCGTCGAGCAGCACGCCGAGCCCGCCGACGGTGGTCCTGGCCGCCACCGTCCACCCCCGCCCGGTGAGGCGACGATGGCTGATCGACCGCTGGATCCCGTACACCCGGCCCTCCGCCGGGTCGAGGGCAACGCCGGCATCATCGACCGTGCCGATGCTCACGTTTCCGGCCGGGTGGTTCAGCACCTCCTGGTCGTGGACCTCGCCGGCGGGGAGGTCCCACGCGACCGCCCAGAACCACTCGACGACGCCATCGAGCTCGGGCCCGGCCGGGTGGCGGTCGAAGTCGACCACCTCGAGCATGGCGGCCGGGTCGACGATGCCTCGCATGTCGTTCGGGCGGTCGCGCTCCACCCCGACCAACCTACCAATCGGGGTTGGCGTGAATCTTCAAGCCCGCTCGGGTGGCCCCGTCGTACGTTCGATCACATGAACAGCACCGACATCCCCACCCGCCCGACCAGCGGGCCGAACCACGATGAGCTGCCGGTCTTCCCGGCCGCAGCCCCGGCCGTGTTCGCCGACCCGGCGGCGACGGTCCACCTGCTCCGCCCGGTCCTGGACGAGCTGGCCCGCATCGTCGACGTCCCCGACGACCGGCTGACCGCGCCGACGCCCTGTGCGGGCTACGACGTCGCCGCCCTCCGGCACCACACGCTGGCCTGGCTCCAGTTCTTCGCCGCCGCGCTCAGCGACCCGGCCGGGAACGAGTCGAGATTGGACCCCGAGGCCTGGCACCTGGCCCCCGGCGACGACCCCGCCACCATCGTGGCCGACGCGGCGGCGGACATCGAGCGGGCGGTCGAGGCCGGCGTTGCCTCTCAGCTCGTGGTGATGGCCGAGGCCAGGATGCCGGGCGACGCCGTCCTGGCGATGGCCCTCGGGGAGTACCTCGTGCACGGCTGGGACCTCGCCGTCGCCACCGACCGGGCCTGGCCGCCGGCCACCTCGACCCCGTCGAACGCCGCCGCCGCCGAGGCCGCCCTCGTCTTCCTCCAGACCACCGTGCAGCCCGAGTACCGGGGTCCGGACTCGGGGTTCTTCGGGTATGAGGTCGAGGCACCGGCCGGGGCAAGCGCCTTCGAGCGGCTGCTGTGCTTCGGTGGGCGTCAGCCAGACTGGACCCCTGCGGCCGCAACGGCCTGATCGTCGTCGGTCGGTTGGCGTCGCCCCCCGTGCGGCACCGCGGCGGCCCCCACCCCCCCCCAACCCGACACCCCCCACCGCCCCCCGCCCCCGAGGGGGG
>JBCCVL010000049.1:0-34706 GCA_039195375.1 Actinomycetota bacterium | reverse complement strand
CGTCGCCGACTGAGCCCGTCACCCACTCCCCCGGCCGTGCCCGCCACCTCCCCTGTGGCGGGCACGGTCGCGCCATCGCCGGGCTGGGAGCCGCCGGACCGCGCTGTCACCGAACCGGCATCTTCGGGTCGTATCGTCGGGGCGTCGGCGGGCGTCTTGGAGAGAACCGACGCAGGAGGAAAGCTCGTGCCGACCCGGCTCATCGGCCTCCGTTCCGACCGGACCACCGCCAACGTCCTGGTGACCCGGCTGAACGAACCGGCCAACAACGACACACTGACGATCGGCGTCGTCCCGCTGGTCGACGTCGGGCGCAGCGACCCGACGACACCGGAGGCGGTCAGGACGCTGCCGGTGCAGGGCTGGCGCCGGACGCCGATCCGGTCGAAGCCGACGGGTCCCGGTGATCACCTCCACTGGGCCAAACCGGTGATCGAGGGGCTGGAGCCGGGCACGGCGTACCAGCTGTCGGTCACCGATGGCGAGCGCCCGCTCGGCACGGCGACGATCACCACCGCCCCGGCCGACGACGAGCGGCACCTCCGACTGCTCGCCGGCTCGTGCTTCGACGTGAAGGGCCGGCACACCCGCATCACCGACCTCGCCTACAACCGGCTGGTCGAGGCCGCCGACCCGATGCCGACCTACAACCTGTGGCTCGGCGACCAGGTCTACGTCGACGCCCCCTGGAGGGAGACGATCACCACCGCCAAGAGCCGCAGCATCATCTTCGACCGCTACCTGCTCACGTGGGGCCTCCGGGACCGGCCAGACGACGACGTCGAGCAGGAGGCCCGCCGGCAACCCGGCGTCCAAGCCTCCGAGCGGGTCAGGAACAGCCTGCACGGCTCGATGGCCAGGACCAGCAACTGGTTCCTGCCGGACGACCACGAGTTCTGGAACGGCTACCCGAACCCCGGCTGGCTGACCCTGTTCACCCACGCCCTCCGCCGGAGCGCCAAGCAGGTGCTCCGGTTCGCAGCCAAGGGCAAGGCCCACCCCGCAGCCCAGGGCGAGTGGGGTTCGGCCGCCGGTGAGGCCTACGCCCTCTTCGCCTCCCCGATCGATTTCGGCCGGTTCACCGAGGACGTCTCCCCCGAGCAGATCCAGGTCTTCGGCACCGCCTCGGCCGCCGTCGTGCTGGTCGACACCCGCTGGCACCGCACGATCCGCAAGAAGGGCCGGGGAGCCTCGTTCATGCTGGGCGAGCAGCTCGACGACCTGGTGCGGATGCTGCGGGAGGACGAGCGGCTGATCTGCCTCGCCCTGTCGCGCCCGATCGTCGGCCACCTCCCCCACCGTGGCGTGTTCCGGCGCAAGGTCGAGTACGGGCCGGAGGATTTCGCCGAGCAGTACAAGGCGCTGTGGCGGGCGCTGGCCGACCGCCGGGCTGCCGGCCGATCGACGCTGGTCGTCGCCGGCGACGTGCACCACCACTCGGTCTCCACCGCCCTGGAAGAAGGCCTGCTCGAGGTCGTCAGCTCCCCGCTCTCCCTACTGAAGGCGCTCGACGGGGAGAGTGGGCTGACCCGGGTCCGCCAGGGATGGAAGCGGGTCCGCGGCGGGCTGCAGGCGAGCTGGCGTGGCATCAAGCGGATCCTGCGTCGGGGCGAGGACGCGATCCGCCGGGAGGCGGCCGCACCGCCGAACGCGCCGACCTACCCGGTGTTCGACGACACCGGCGAGTGGACCGCCGCCACCGGACAGTCGTACTACCGGGCCCAGGACGAGGAGTTCGTCGACGTCGACGAGAAGGGCGAGCGGGTCCGGGTCGAGCCGAGCGGCATCATGGCCATCGACATCCACTCGGACGAGCAGGGCCACACGGTCACGATCGGCTCGGTCCTCGGCTTCGTCCGGCACAGCGGTCGACCCGACATCCGTCGAGAGGACTGGACGTTCCGCTGGGACAATGCCGACGGGGGCATCGGCGCCTGGCGCAAGCAGTAGCGCTCGTGCGGTCGCCCGGCGGCGACGATCGCTAGCCTCTCGGGGGTGCGCTACGCATCGATGACCGAACGGCTGGCCGGCGACGGCCCGGACGGCTGGGGGACCCTGTTCGAAGCCTGGCAGGCTCGCCAGCGGGGCGAGGACGTCATCATCCTCGCCATCGGCGATCCCGACTTCCCGACCCCCGAGCCGATCGTCGACGCCGCCGTCGACGCGCTTCGGGCCGGCGACACCCACTACTCGGAGATCGTCGGCCGACCGGCGTTGCGGGAGCTGGTGGCGGCCCGCTTCTCGGCCAAGACCGGGCGGGAATGGGGTCCGGAGCACGTCATGCCGTTCGCCGGCACCCAGAACGCGCTGTTCGCCGCCTCGCTCTGCCTCCTCGAGGCCGACGACGAGGTCATCGCCTTCGACCCGATGTACCTCACCTACGACGCCACCCTCCGAGCGGGCGGGGCGACGTTGACCCGACTGGCCCTCGACGCCGACAACGGCTTCCGGATCGACGCCGACCTCCTGGCCGCCCGCATCACCCCGGCAACCCGGGCCGTCGTGCTCAACACGCCGAACAACCCGACGGGGGCCGTTGCCTCGGTCGACGAGCTGGAGGGGGTGGCGGAGCTGGCCAGGCGCCACGACCTCTGGGTGATCGCCGACGAGGTCTACTCCGAGCTGGTGTTCGAGGGCTCCCACACCTCGATGGCGGCGCTCGACGGCATGGCCGACCGGACCGTCACCGTGTCGAGCCTGTCGAAGTCACACGCCATGACGGGTTGGCGGATCGGCTGGGCCGTCGCCCCGCCACGGCTGATCGAGCACTTCAACGACCTCGGCATGGCCATGGCCTACGGCCTGCCCGGCTTCATCCAGGCCGCGGCGGCGGAGGCGCTGGCCACCCAGGACGCCGCGGTCGACGAGATGCGGGCGATCTACCGGCGTCGAAGGGACCTGTCGGCCGAGGCCCTCGCCGGGATCGACGGGGTCGACGTGCTCGTTCCCCAGGCCGGGATGTACCTGATGGTCGACGTCCGGTCGCTGCCGGCGTCAGACGACGGTTTCGCCTGGGATCTGTTCCGGGCCACCGGGGTGTCGGTTGTCGACGCGGGCGGCTTCGGCCCGGCCTCGGATGGCTGGCTCCGTCTGTCGTTCACCGAGAGCGACGAGAACCTAGTCGAAGGCTGCAGGCGGCTGCGAGACTACATCGCCGGTCTCCGTTGAGTCCGCCGGATCGAGGAGGGACGCCACCCATGTTGATCAGCAACTTCCACTCGGCCGGGCGAACCGACGTCGGGAGGACGCGCTCGGCCAACCAGGACCAGTACCTCGTCGCCGACCTCAGCAAGACGATGACGATCCACTCGACCACGTTGCCGGTCGACGACGAGACCGAGCTCTACGCCGGCCTCCGGGCCCCGCTGCTGCTGGTGGCCGACGGGATCAGCGGCCAGCGGGGCGGCAACGTGGCCAGTCAGATCGGCGTCGGGACCACGGCGGCCTACGTGCTCAACACGATGCCGTGGTTCTTCAGCCTGACCCACGACCACGACGACGACCAGCAGGACGAGCTGGTCGCGGCGGTGGCCGAGTGCGAGCGGGCGGTCGAGATGGAGGCGGCCGAGCATCCCGAGCTGGCCGGCATGGGCACGACGCTGACGATGGCTTGTCTGATCTGGCCCCGGATGTACGTGGTCAACGTTGGCGACAGTCGCTGCTATCTGCTGCGCAACGGCACGCTGTCGCAGCTGACCCACGACCACACGGCGGCCCAGCACCTCGTCGACGACGGTACGTTCACCGCAGAGCAGGCCGCTCGCTCACCGCTCAGCCACGTCCTGGTCCACTCGATCGGTCGACCGTCCGCGTTTCGTCCCGAGGTGACCCGCACCGACCTGGAACCCGGCGACCGGGTGCTGCTGTGCACCGACGGGCTGAGCTCCCAGGTCGACGACGCCAGGATCGCCGAGCTGCTCGGCGGGGCGGACTCGGCGGAGGAGGCGACCGACGCCCTCGTCGACGCGGCGAACGACGCCGGCGGGGCCGACAACGTCACCGCCGTCGTGTCGTTCTGCTTCCCCCCGATCGAACGCTAGACCGACGGGCGCCGTTCCGCCCGGGTCCGTGTCAGTCGGGTTCGACGTCGTAGCCGGCCTCGTCGATGGCGGCCCGGATCGCGCCATCGTCGCCGCCGACGACCGTGACCGTCTTGGCCTCGATGTCGACCGCGACCGAGTCGACGCCGTCGAGCGGGCCCACCTCACCGTTGATGGCGTCGACGCAGTGCTGGCAGCTGACGTCGGGAACGCGGTAGGTCCTGGTGGCGGTGTCGGTCATGGAACGGGTACCTCGTCTGGTCGGTCGGCGGTGGTCGCGAGCGGGGTCGCCGGGTGGGCGGACGGCGGGTGGCTCGCCGATCGGTGGCCGGCGAAGCGGCGGAGCCGGAGGCTGTTGGTGACGACGAACAGCGACGACAGGCCCATGGCGCCGGCGGCGATCATCGGGTTGAGCACGCCGAAGGCGGCCAGGGGAATGGCGGCCGCGTTGTAGGCGAAGGCCCAGAACAGGTTGCCCTTGATCGTCGACAGCGTGCGGCGGGACAGGGCGACGGCGTCGGCGACGGCCCGGAGGTCACCGGACACGACCGTGAGGTCCGAGGCTTCGATGGCCACGTCGGTCCCGGTGCCGATGGCGATCCCCAGATCGGCCTGGGCCAGGGCGGGGGCGTCGTTGATGCCGTCGCCGACCATCGCCACCCGGCGACCCTCGTCCTGGAGTCGGCGGACCACCGCCGCCTTGTCGTCGGGGAGGACCTCGGCGATGACCGATTCCGGCGTCGGGTCGATCCCGACCGCCGTCGCAACCGAGTTGGCGGTGCGGCGGTTGTCCCCGGTGAGCAGCACCACGTCGAGGTCGAGCTCGCGGAGGGCGACGACGGCATCGGGCGACGTCGGCTTGATCCGATCGGCGACCACGAACACGCCCTCGGCCCGACCACCGCGGCCGGCCAACACCGCGGTGGCGCCGCGCTCCTCGGCCTCGGCGGCCGCAGCCTCGACCGGTGGTGGCACCTCGTCGAACAACTGGCGGCGACCGACCCGGATCGGGCGGCCCCCGACCGTACCGACCACGCCGATCCCTGGCCGGTTCTCGAATGTCTCGACGGTGGGCCGATCGTCGGCGGCGGTGGCGATGGCGGCCGCGATCGGGTGTTCGGAACGGTCCTCGACGGCGGCGGACAGCCGGAGCAGCTCCCTGCGGTCGGCGGCGTCGAGCTCGGGGGCGATGGCCTCGACCAGCTCCATCCGCCCCTCGGTGACGGTGCCGGTCTTGTCGAGCACCACCACGTCGACCGCCCGGGTGTCCTCCAACACCTCACCGCCCTTGATGATCACCCCGAGCTGGGCGCCTCGACCGGTGCCGACCATGATCGCCAGTGGCGTGGCCAGACCGAGGGCGCAGGGACAGGCGATGATGAGCACGGCGACCGCAGCGGTGAAGGCCTCGCTGACCGGATTGCCGAGCGCCAGCCAGACCGCCAGCGTCACCTCGGCGATCACGATGGCGATCGGCACGAACACCGACGCCACCCGGTCGGCCAGCCGTTGGACCTCGGCCCGGCTGCCCTGGGCTTCGTCGACGAGCCGCACGATCTGGGCGAGGACCGTGTCCGACCCGACCTTGGTCGCCTCGACGACGAGCGAGCCGTCGGCGTTGATGGTGGCACCGATGACCTCGTCGCCGACGCCGACCTCGACCGGGACCGGCTCGCCCGTGACCATCGAGGCATCGACGGCCGAGTGACCGTCGACGACGACCCCGTCGGTGGCGATCTTCTCGCCTGGGCGCACGACGAAGCGCATGCCGACGGCCAGGTCGTCGAGTGCCACCTCGGTGCCGTCGACCAGCCGGGCGGTGCGGGCCCCGAGGTCGGCCAGGGCCCGGATGGCGTCACCGGAGCGGCGCTTGGCCCGGACCTCGAACCACTTGCCGAGCAGGATCAGGGTGATGATGACGGCGCCGGTCTCGAAGTAGACCTCGGGCGTGCCGTGGTCGGCCAGGTCGTGGTCGGCCCCGTCATGGGCGAGGTGGGCGAGGTGGGCGTACTGGGACACGTCCTCCTGGCCGACGCCGAACAACACGGCCACCGACCAGAGCAGCGCCGACAGGGACCCGAGTGAGACCAGGGTGTCCATGGTCGCCGCCCGGTGGCGCAGGTTGATGGCGGCCGAGCGGTGGAAGGGCCAGCCCGCCCACAGGACGACCGGCAGGGTCAACGCCCCGACCACCCAGGCCCAGCCGGGGAAGTGCAGGGCGTGCACCATGGAGATGATCACGACCGGCAGCGTCAGCACGGCGGCAACGACGAACCGGCGCCAGAGGTCGTCCTGGCGGCGAGCCTCGGCCAGCTCGGGGTCCTCGTCGTCGGCGCCGACGGCGTAGCCGAGTCCTTCGATCGTCTCTCGGAGTACGTCGTCGGTGACCTCGGAGGACCGGACCACCGTTGCCCGGCCGGTGGCGAAGTTGACCCGGGCCTCGTCGACCCCGTCGAGGCGCGACAGCTTGCGCTCGATGCGGGCGGCGCAGGCCGCACAGGTCATGCCTTCGACGGGCAGATCGCGCCGATCGTTCGCCGGGTTCACCCTTCCAGCCTACGCCTTCCAGCCGACTGGAAGGTCAAGCGGTGGCGAGGGTCACGCCCCCTCGGGGACCGGCTCGATCACCTGGCAGCGGTTCGGGTCGGTGCACGAGCCGGGGTCGAGCGAGCGGGCCCGGTCGGCCAACTGCTGCAGCGCCGTGCGGGCCTGGTACAGCTGCTCGATCTGGCGGTCGAGATCGAGCAGGTGACGATCGAGGAGGGCGGCGGTGTGGGCGCACGAGGTGCGGCCGGCGCCCTTCAGCTCCAGGACCGAGGCGATCTCGGCCAGGCTCAACCCGGTGGCCTGGGCATCACGGACGAACCGCAGCCGCTCGATGGCCTCGTCGTCGTAGTCGCGGTAGCCCGATGAGGTGCGTGCCGGCTCCTCGAGCAGCCCGATCGACTCGTAGTAGCGGATGGTCTTGGTCGACACCTCGGCCAGGCGCCCCAGCTCACCGATCTGCATGCCTCCACGCTAGTACCCCGGTCACCGACGTACGCAGTGCCTGACCGGCCGAACGTCCATGGTCGCAGCACGGGGTCCGCCGATCCACGACGTCCAGCGGTACCGTGCCGAGCGTCAGCCGGACCGAAGGAGCTGCCGTGCACGAGGTCGACTATCTGGTCGTCGGCAGCGGGGCCACCGCCATGGCCTTCGTCGACACCATGCTCACCGAGACCGACGCCACGTTTGCCATGGTCGACCGGCGCCACGTGCCCGGCGGCCACTGGAACGACGCCTACCCGTTCGTGCGCCTGCACCAGCCGTCGCAGTACTACGGGGTGGCGTCACGACCGCTCGGGCGTGGCCGCAAGGATGCGTCTGGCCTCAACCGCGGCTTCTACGAGCTGGCCAGCGGGATCGAGGTCACCGCCTACTTCCACGACGTGATGGACGACGTGTTCCTGCCGTCCGGACGGGTCTCGTACCACCCGTCGAGCGAGTTCACGGCGCCCAACGGCAGACCCGGCGGTGACGGCGGCTCGGCGAGCAACGAGGGGGAGGTGATCTCGCTGCTGTCGGGCGAGCGGGCCGAGCTGCGCTGGACGACCCTGGTCGACGCCACCGTGTTGACCACCGAGATCCCCCTGACCCACGACCGTCCCTTCGAGGTGGCCGACGGGGTGACCTGCGAGCCACCCAACCACCTGGCCCGGCTGGCCCCGAACCACGCCGCCGTCGTCATCGTCGGCGGCGGCAAGACCGCGATCGACTGCGTGACCTGGCTCCTCGGCCATGGCTACCCACCGGAGCGGATCACGTGGGTGGTGCCGCGAGACTCGTGGCTGGTCAACCGCTCGTCGGTCCAGCCGGGGCACGAGAACTTCCTGTCCACCGTCGGCGGGTTGGCCGCCCAGGCCGAGGCCTGCGCCACCGCCACCACCGTCGACGAGCTGTGTGCGCAACAGGATGCGTCCGGTGTCTGGCTCCGCCTCGACCCCGACGTCTGGCCCGAGATGTTCCATGCGGCCACGATCTCGGAACACGAGCTGGCGGAGATCCGCCGGATCGGCGACATCGTGCGCCTCGGCCACGTGCAGCGGATCGAGCCGGATCGGCTGATCCTGACCGGCGGTGAGGTAGCGGTACCCACCGGGGCGCTGCACGTGGACTGCACGGCCAGCGCGGCGGCGAGCAACGTCGGGGTGCGTCTGCCGGTGTTCGCCGACGGTGTCATCACCCTGCAGATGGTCCGACCCTTCCAGCCGTGCTTCAGCGCCGCGCTGCTCGGGCGGGTCGAGGCGACCGTCTCACCGGAGGCCAAGGCGGGGCTCGCCCGGCCGACGCCGATGACCGACACCGTGGTCGACTGGCTCACCGCACAGGCCGACGGGATGCTGAACGCCGGGGCCTGGAGCCAGGAACCGTCGATCGCCGGCTGGCTCGACAGTTGTCGACTGAACGCCATCGGCCACCTGCTGAACGGGGTCGACCCGGACGACGCCGCCAAGCAGGCGCTACTCGGGCGCATGCTCACCGCCAGCTTCGCCTCGGTGGAGAACCTGCAGCGGCTGGCGGCCGAGGCCGCGGGTTCTGGTTCGTGACACCGATCGTCGGCCGACCCGATCGGTCGGTCGTCGATCCGTCGGTTGACACCAATCATCAGTGTGAGCTAATCATTAGCTGTGGCTGATGAAGCGGCGAGGCGAGCAGACGGAGCGGCGACCGCAGCTGATGCGGCGCTCGATGCCGTCGGCAACCCGACCCGTCGGGCCGTCCTGCGCCTGCTGCGAGACGGCGAGCACACCGTCAGGGAACTGACCGATGCCCTGCCGGTGACCCAGTCGGCGGTGTCACAACACCTGCGGGTGCTCGGCGACGCCGGCCTGGTCACGGTCCGGGCGGAAGGGACCCGCCGACTGTACGCCGTCGACCTCGATGGGCTCGGCGAGGTCCGGGCCTGGGTCGATGCGTTCTGGGACGACGTGCTCGCCGCCTTCGTCAGCCACGCCGAACGACCCCCCGAGGAGACGCCATGACGGCACAACCGACCCAGACGGCCCCACCCATCCTGCGAACGGCGGTGGTGGCCCGCCCGGTGACCGAGGCGTTCACGATCTTCACCGACGAGATCGGGGCCTGGTGGCCGCTGCCGACCCACTCGGTCTTCCAGGGCCAGGCCGGCGGCGTGCACTTCATCGACGGCAAGCTGATCGAGCGGGCCACCGACGGACGGCAGACCACCTGGGCTGAGGTGCTGGCCTGGGAGCCGCCCAACCGGCTGGTGCTGTCGTGGTTCCCGGGGCGCCAGCCCGAGGCCGGCGGCGGCGAGGGATCGGGACGGGTCGAGGTCACGTTCGCCGAGGCGGAGGGCGGGACCCGGGTCGACATCCGCCACGACGGTTGGGAGGCGTTCGGCGCCGATGCGCTGCGGCGCCGCCGGGACTACCTCGGCCCCTCCGCCTGGGGCCACGTGCTCGACCACTTCGCCGACGGCGCCGAGCTGCGCCACGATCCCGAGCCGGACCCGGACCCGGATGCGGCCGGTGACGCCCCGCTCGGGATCGATGGCCTCGCCGCGGCCTACGAGGAGTTCTTCGCCGAGGCCGAAGCCGGCGCGGCGGCCGGCGACTTCGGACCGCCGGACGACGGCGGCTGGACGGCCGAGCAGGTGATCGCCCACGTCGCCCTCAACGACCTGGCCCTCACCGCCGTCGCCCACGCGCTCGTGCACCGGAGCGAGCCGACGTTCGAGAACCACACGTGCCAGGCGATCGAGACGCTCGACGCGGTGGTGGCTGAGCACGGCGATCTGGCTGCGTTGATCGCCAACGGTCGCCGCTGCGCCACCCAGGCCCTGGCTGCGGCCAGGCGACTCGACCCCGAGCAGCGGGCCAAGCTGGTCGAGTGCACGTTCGAGCACGACGGTCAGGTGGTCTTCGATGGCCTGATGCCGTGGGGTCAGGTGGCCATCGAGACGCAGGCCGGGCGTCACCTGCCGGCCCACGTCGAACAGCTCCAGAAGCTGCGCCGTCGGTAGACCACACGGGGAGCGGGCGACCGGCGCCCGCTCGACCCGGCCCGGTCGGCGGGTCTACGTTCGGCGGGTGATGCGCAGCTACGACGCCGTCGTCATCGGAGCCGGGTTCAACGGGCTGTACCAGCTGTGGCGGCTGCGCAACGACGGCTTCTCGGTCCGCCTGGTCGAGGCCGCCGCCGGGCTCGGCGGGGTGTGGCAGAACAACCGCTACCCCGGGGCCCGGGTCGACTCCCACGTGCCCAACTACGAGTACTCGCTCCCCGAGGTCTGGCGTGACTGGACGTGGACCGAGCGGTTCCCCGGCCGGGACGAGCTGGTGGCGTACTTCGACCACGTCGACCGGGTCCTCGACCTCGCACCCGACATCGATCTGCGGACCCGGGTCACCGCCGCCGACTGGAACGACCAGGCCGGGCGGTGGAGGCTGACCGCCGACACACCCAGCGGCCCCGTCGCCTACGACTGCACGTTCCTCATCCCCTGCACCGGGTTCGGCTCCCAGCCCTACGTGCCCCCGCTTGCCGGCCTCGACGAGTTCACCGGCCGGTGGTGCCACACCGCCCGCTGGCCGGTCGAGGGCATCGACCTGGCCGGGAAGCGGGTCGGGGTGATCGGCACCGGGGCCAGCGGGGTGCAGGTGGTGCAGGAAGCCGCGCCCGTGGCGGCCAACCTCACCGTGTTCCAGCGCAGCCCGGTGACCGCCATCCCGATGGAGCAACGCCAGCTCGATGCCGGCGAGCAGGCGGCGGCAAAGGGCGACTACCCGGAGATCTTCCGCCTCCGTAACAGCCCACCCGGCAGCTTCCACGACATCGGCCGGCTCGACGTCGGCGCACTCGAGGTCAGCGACGAGGAGCGGCGCCGGGTGTTCGACGAGGCCTGGGCCAGGGGCGGGTTCCACTTCTGGGTCGGCACGTTCCGGGACATCCTGCTCGACGAGGCCGCCAACCGGACCGCCTACGACTACTGGCGGGACCGGGTGCGGGCCCGGATCGACGACCCGCACACCGCCGAGCTCCTCGCCCCGACCGAGCCGCCGTACCCGTTCGGGACCAAGCGACCGTCGTTGGAGCAGGGCTACTACGAGTGTTTCAACCGACCAACCGTCGACCTCGTCGACCTGCGGGCCACCCCGATCGACCGCATCACGGCCGGCGGGGTGCTGCTGGCCGGAGGGGACCGTGACGGCGCCGGGCCGACCGTCCCACTCGACGTGCTGGTGCTGGCCACGGGCTTCGACGCCAACACCGGCGGGCTGACCACAATCGACCTGCGGGGCCGGGACGGCCGGAGCCTCGGTGACGCCTGGGCCGACGGGGTCGACACCCACCTCGGCATGGCGGTGCCCGGCTTCCCCAATCTGCTCATGCTGTACGGGCCCCAGAGCTCCACCGCATTCTGCAACGGACCGGTCTGTGCCGAGATCCAGGGCGAATGGCTGGCCGACCTGCTCACCCACCTGCGAGACGAGGGCCTGACCGAGCTCGACTCGACACCCGAGGCGGCCGAGGCCTGGACCGACCACCTCGGTGAGCTGGCCGACAGCACGCTCTTCGGGAAGGCCGACTCCTGGTACATGGGAGCCAACGTGCCCGGCAAGCGGCGCCAGCTCCTGAACTACCCGAGCAGCGACGGCTATCTCAGCCGGCTCGCCCGCTGCGCCGAGAACGACTACGAGGGCTTCGTCTTCCGCTGACCGAGGGTGAACTGCTTGAGCAGCCACTCCAGCGGTCCGGTCCGGAGCACGAGGTGGAACAACGCACAGACGGCGGTCATCGTCACCAACAGACCGGCGAACGCCAGCTCGCGGGTCAGGATCGACCAATCGCCGTCCTCGATGTGGGGCCCGGCCACGTCGGTCACCAGCACGATGTGGACGACGTAGGCGGTGAGTGACATCGACCCCATCCAGGCCAGCGGGGCCAGCCCTCGCTGCACCAGGGCGGGGAGGAGGAGGGCGAGCGCCATCGCCCCACTGGCCAGCGCCCCGGTCTGGAGGGTCCAGCCCATGCCGCCCGAGTGACCGGCGACCTCGTAGAGCGCTCGGCCGTCCGGCGGGATGTCGACGTCGTCAACCGGGAGGAACGCACCCGAGCCACCGGACCCGAACTCGTCGAAGCCGTCGTCGACGGAGCCGTCGAAGGCGCCGGCGGCCTCCAGCTCGGCCAGTTGCTCGTCGGTGCCGACGAACTCGAACGACCCGTCCGGCAACTCCTCCCACAGCGAATCGTCGTCGAAGGGGTCACCGGCCGCGAGCCCGCCGCCGTCGATCAGCGAGCCGGAACCCGAGCCGCTGCCCCCGTCGAACCCGACATCGGGGGAGCCGTAGCGGTCGGTCAGTCGAGCCGCCGTGAACCCGACCACCAGAACGGCGACCAGCGAAGCCACGGTCAGCCGCACCAGGGTCCGCCGGTCACCGAGGTCGAGCCGGCCGATGAGCATGCCGGCGGTGAAGAAGCCGATCCACAGCACCATCGGGTAGAGGCCCGACACGGCCAGTTCCCACGCCGTGCCGAGCACCCACTGCCCGGCCTGGCCATCGGCGACGCCGACGACCTCGCTGGTCCAGTTGCGGGCGAACAGCAGCAGCACCGGGCCGCCGACGAGACCGGCTGCGGTGACCGCCGTCAGACCACGCCACCCGAGCCGCAGCAGCAGGGGTGCGGCCAGGAAGGCGATGCCGTAGTGCTGCAGGATCGAGGCCGGCCAGATCGAGGCGGTCAGCAGGAGGCCGCCGGTGAGCAGGAGGAAGCCCCGCCGGTAGAGGACGGTCGGGGCGGCCGATGCCGAGCCGCGGGCGGCGATGACCGACAGCGACACCCCGGACAGCACGAAGAAGAGGACCGAGGCCCGACCGGCGGCCTCGGTGAAGACCCAGGCGACCCAACCGGTCGACTGCCCACCCTCGCCGTCGAGGCTGACGTGCTGGGTGAACATGCCGAGCAGGGCGACGGCTCGGGCGATGTCGATCCCGACCAACCGGCCCGGTCCGGCGGAGGCCGACGCCGGGGCCGACGGCGCCGCGGCGGTCTCGTCGGTCTCGTCGGTCTCGTCGATGTCGGCCGGAGGGCGGGGAGGATCGAGGGTGGTCGCCATGGGCCCGAGGGTGACAGACCGACCTGAGAAGGGCCTGAGACCGACCGGGCACACGAGCCGGTCGATGACACCGACGCCGACACCGCCGCCGCCGACGCCGTTCTGCCGGTCAGCAGGCCAAAAAAAACGGCCACCTCGCCGGCAGAACCGCCAGGGACCGCGGCCGGCGCGACCGAGCCGGGTCGGCCCCGTGGCCGGCTCAGCCCTCGCGCTCGGCCAGGCGGGTGTAGCCGTCGCGGGTCTGGGGGAGCTTGCGGTCGAGGACCCGGCTCGCCACCACCGTTCGCAGGATCTGGGCCGTGCCGCCGCCGATCGTGAACATGCGCACGTCGCGGTACATGCGCTCGAGCGGGTTGTTGCGGGAGTAGCCGGCGGCACCGAACAGCTGGAGGGCGTCGCTGACCACCTCGATGGCGGCCTCGGCGGTGAAGATCTTGGCCTGGGCGGCGAGGGCCGGGTCGGGGAACGGGCTGTCGTTCGGGCCGCGGCTGGTCGCCGCCCGCCACGTCAGTGATCGGGCCGCCTCCAGCTTCACCGACTGGTCGGCCACCATCCACTGCAGCCCCTGGAACTCGGCGATCGGCCGCCCGAACTGCTCCCGCTCCTTCACGAACTCCACCGCAAGCTCATGGGCCCCCGCAGCCAGGCCGAGCGCCACCGTGCCGGCACCGACCCGCTGGGAGTTGTAGGCGTTCATCAGGTCGGCGAACCCGCGGCGGAACCCGCTCGGCGGCAGCACCACCATGTCGCCCCCGACCGCCATGTCCTCGAACCGGACCACCCGCTCAGGGATGCCTCGAAGGCCCATCGTCGGCTCCCGATCGGCGATGACCAGGCCGGGGGTCTCGTCACGGATGGCGAGGAAGCCGCCGATGCCCTCCTCCTCGCCCTGCTCGTCGAACACCCGGGCGAAGATGAGGTGCAGCTTCGACACCCCACCGCCGGTGATCCAGTGCTTGGTCCCGTTGAGCACGTAGGTGTCGCCCCGACGGTCGGCCCTGGTCGTCATCTCGGAGGCGGCCGAACCGGCCTCGGGCTCGGTGATGCAGATCGCCGGCTTGTCGCCCCCGAGCACCAGGTCGGCGGCGAGCTTGCGCTGGGCGTCGGTGCCGTAGGCCATGACCGCAGAGATGGCACCCATGTTGGCCTCGACGGCGATGCGCCCGGTGACGCCGCAGACCTTGGCCATCTCCTCGACGACGAGCACGGCGTCGAGGAACGAGTGGCCGGGGCCGCCGAACGCGGTCGGCACGGTCATGCCGGTGAAGCCGGCGTCACGCAGGACCTCGACGTTGTCCCAGGGGTACTCCTCGGTGCGATCGACCTCGGCCGCCCGCGGCCGGATCACCTCACGGGCCAGGGCCCTGGCCTTGTCCTGGACCGCCCGCTGCTCGGGCGTCAGGTCAAAGGCCCGCTGCTCGGGCGTCAGATCAAACGGATGGGTGCTCATCGTCGGTACCTCACAAGACCTGGACCTCGACGTGTTCGAGTCCGTTGACGAAGTTCGAGTCGACGACGACCGGGTCGGCCACCGGCTCCAGCCGCAGACCCCGGTCGAGCCACTCGTCGATCAGTTCGACCAGCTCGAGGCGGGCCAGCGACGCCCCGAGGCAGAAGTGGGCGCCGCCGCCGCCGAAGGCGACGTTCGGCGGCAGGGTCGGGCGAGCCACGTCGAAGCGGAGCGGGTCGTCGAACACCGCCTCGTCGAAGTTGGCCGCGGCGTACCACATGACCACCTTCTCACCCGCCGCCACCGTGGTGCCGTCGAGCACCGCATCTCGGGTCGCGGTGCGGCGGAAGTAGAGGATGGGCGACGAGTAGCGCACCACCTCCTCGGCCGCCGAGGCCAGCAGCGACCGGTCGGCCCGGACCCGTTCGAACTGCTCGGGGAACTCGATGAGGTGGCGGGCCAGGTGGCCCATGGCCGAGCGGGTGGTCTCGTTGCCTGCGAAGATCATGAGCCGGAAGAAGTTGGCGAACTCGTCGTCACCCAGCCGCTCCCGGGCACCGTGCTCGTTCTCGACCTCGGCCTGGATCAGCTTGGTCACCAGGTCGTCGGCCGGCTCACGGCGCCGCCGCTCGCCGAGCTCGAGCGCGTACTGGTTGAGCCCGTGGGCGGCCGGCGAGTTGAACGGCAGGAGTCGCAGCTCGGTGGTGTTGCCGTAGGCCCCGGGATCGAGCGGCGCCGACGACGTCCCCGCCACCAGGTGGTCCGACAGCTCGATCATCAGGTCGTGGTCGTTGGCCGGGACCCCCATCAGGTCACAGATCACGCCGATCGGAATCGGTTTGGCCACGAGGTCGACCCAGTCGCCACCGCCGGTCGCCTCGAGCGCGTCGAGCCGGTCGACCACCCGTCGGCGGATGGCGGCCCGGTAGTCCTGGACGTGGCGTGGGGTGAAGGCCGAACTGACCAGGCGCCGGAGCCGGGTGTGGATCGGCGGGTCCATGTCGATCATCGAGGCCCTGGCGTCGAGGGCGTCGGCGTCGATGTCGTAGATCTGGATGTGGCCGACGGCCGACGACCACGTCTCGGGGTCGCGGCTGACCTCGACCACGGCGGCATGGCGGGTCACGGCCCAGAACGACCCGTTGTCGTTCCAGGCGAGTCCGGGGGTGGCCCGAAGGGCGGCGAAGGCGTCCTGCGGGATGCCGTGCCGGTACAGCGCCGGGTCGGCCAGGTCGACGGGAGTGCGCGGCCGGGCAACCGGGTCGACAGCAGGCTCGATCATGGGGCCCACCTCCTCGTCCGATCGGGCGGATCGGGTCCCGCCCAGAGTTTGGACCAGGCCACGACCGGGCCGCCAGAACCGGGCCGGGCCTATCGTTGATCCCGTGAGCAGCGCAGCACCGACGCCGGCCGGGCTCGGGGTCCCGGTGATCGACCTGTCGGCCTTCATCGACCCGACCGACCCGCCGGACGACGTTGTCGAGGCGGTCGGCGATGCCGCCGCCCGGTTCGGTTTCTTCCAGGTGGTCCACCACGGCATCCCGGACGAGTTGATCGATCGGGTGTGGGACCGCACGGCCGCCTTCTTCGCCCTCCCGATCGACGAGAAGCGCCGGCTGCTGCGGACCAAGGAGAACAGTCGGGGCTACTACGACCGGGAGCTGACCAAGAACGCCAGGGACCGCAAGGAGGTGCTCGACCTCGCCCACCAGCTCCGGCCCGACCTGCCGGACGACGACCCGGCCAACCGCCACGACGTCGACGGCGCCAACCAGTGGCCCGACCTAGACGGGTTCCGCCAGACGATCCTCGACTGGCTCGACGCCTGCGAGGATCTGTCGCTGCGGCTGCTCGCCGCCTTCACCGTCGGCCTCGGCGAGCCGGCCAAGCTGTTGGCCCCCCACTTCGGACCGGGCCACAGCAGCTTCGTCCGCCTCAACCACTACCCGCTCGACGACCCGTTGACCGGCGAGGAGGCGGCCGAGGTCACGGCGCTCGGCGACATGGCCCTCCACCACCACAGCGACGCCGGCGCCCTGACCGTCCTGCTGCAGGACGAGGTCGGCGGCCTCCAGGTCGAGCACGCCGGCACGTGGATCGACGTCGAGCCGATCCCCGGCGCCATCGTGGTCAACACGGGCGACATGATGCAGGTCTGGTCGAACGACCGGTACCGGGCGGCGCTGCACCGGGTGCGGCCGATCACCGACCGGCCCCGCACCTCGCTCCCCTACTTCTTCAACCCGACCTACGACGCCGACTACGCCCCGTTGCCCGGCTCGGTGGCCGGCGGTGACCACCCTCACTACTCGTCGATCAACTGGGGCCACTTCCGTCAGGCCAGGGCTGACGGCGACTACGCCGACGTTGGCCACGAGATCCAGATCGCCGACTTCGTCGTGTCCCCCGGCGACCGACCCCGCTGATGACGGCCGGATCGACCGACGAGGTCCGGATCGGCATCCTGGGTTGGGGTGCGATCGGGCGGACCGTCGGACTGGCCCTGGCCGACGGCGAGGTCGCCGGCGCCCGGCTGGTCGCTGCTGCCGACCACCGCGACCGGGACGACTGCCCGGTGCCCCTGGTCGAGCCGGCCGACCTGGCCGACGACGTCGACCTCGTGATCGAGGCGGCCGGGCAGCGGGCGCTGGCCTCCCGGGGCGAGGCCTACCTCCGAGCCGGGTGCCACCTCCTGGTGGTGTCGGTCGGGGCGCTGGTCGACCAGGACCTGTTCGAGCGCCTGCGGACCGCCGGGGGTGACCGGCTCCACCTGACCACCGGCGCCATCGGGGGCCTCGACCTGCTTCGGGCGGCCAGGCGGGCTGGCCCGCTCGACTCGGTCACGCTCACCACCACCAAAGCGCCGTCGAGCCTGGTCCAGTTCTGGATGGACGACGACCTGCGGGCCAAGCTGCTGGCCGGCCGGCAACGGCTCACCGCCTTCACCGGGCCGGCGAGCGCGGCGGTGCTCAGGTTCCCCCAGTCGGTCAACGTGGCGGCCACGCTGGCACTGGCCGTCGGCTCGTGGGACCTCGTCGAGGTCCGGGTGGTGGCCGACCCGGCGGCCGACGTCAACCGCCACGAGATCGAGGCGACCGGCGTCGCCGGCCGCTACCACTTCACCATCGAGAACCACCCGAGCCCGGACAACCCGAAGACGTCCGGCATCGTGCCCCACGCCGTCCTGCAGAACGTGGCCGAGCTCGTCACGGCGCTGAGCGGTCGGGCATGAGCGACGCCAGGGACGAGCGGTCAGGCGTGAGCGCCCGCCAGACGGCCCGACGGCTCAGGCCGGGGGCTCCGAGTCCGGGGAGATCGGCGAGCGTCGGAGGACGATGAGGTGATCGTCGGCCCGGAGCGGACGCCACGTCTCGTCGTCGAGCCGCAACCGTTGCCCGTTGCGGAACACGCCGACCAGCGTGCAGCCGGCCGGTGGCACCGGTCCGCTGTCGGTCTTCACCGGCTCGACCTCGACCAGCTCGAGACCGTGCCCGCCGTTGATGAGGTCGTCGAGGATCACGCTCGCCTCGGGTGACTCGGTGGCCAACCCGACCATGCGGCCGACGGCGGCGGTCTCGTCGATCACCTCGTCGGCCCCGCCCTGGCGGAGCAGGTGCAGGTTCTCCCGCTCCCGGCCGCCGGCCACGATCCGGGCCGTCGGATTGAGCTCGCGGGCGGTGAGCGTGATGAGCACGGCGGTGTCGTCCCGGGCCGGGGTGACGATGATCGACCTGGCCGACTCGATCCCGGCCAGGGCCAACACGTCGCGGTGGGTGGCGTTGCCGGGGATGCCGACGAACCCCTGCCCGCTGGCGACCTCGATCTCGCCAGGGTCGAGGTCGACCACGACGATCTCGCCACGGGGGGTGCCTCGGCTGACCAGCTCCTCGGCCGCGCTCTGCCCGGTGGAGCCGTAGCCGCAGATGATGATGTGGTTGCGCACGCGTTGCCTCCAGCGTCGGGTGAGGAGCAGCCGTCTCGACTGGTCGGTGAGGACCTCGACCGTCGTGCCGACGACCAGGATCAGGAAGAGGATGCGGGCCGGGGTGATCAACAGGATGGTGGCCAGCCGAGCCCCCGTGCTCACGGCGGTGATGTCGCCGTAGCCGGTGGTGGTGACGGTGACCGAGGCGTAGTAGATCGAATCGAGGAGGCTGATGTCGTCTCCGGTCACGTCGACGTAGCCGTCCCTCCCCAGCCGCACGACCAGCGCCACGAAGAGCACGAGTCCGACGGCGAACACGACGCGGCGGACCACCGCCCGTCCGGGCGTCTGGGCGTCCTGGGGGAGCCGTATCCGATCGACGAGTGAGGCCGTGGCCGCCATCGATGGATCATTCTGGCCGAATCGGGCGAGCGGTGCGTTCACGGTCCCGATCCACCTGGCCGGCCGGTCTGGACGGGGGCCAGGCCACCGGGCCACGCTGGAGCGATGGTCGCCTCGACCGCAGCGGTGGAAACCGACGGCCACCGGCACACCCGACGCTTCCTCGAACACTGCCAGACCCGGCTGGCCGGACTCGTCGACCGGGCCGCCGAGGCCGACGACCCGGCGGGTGAGCCGATGGCGGCCGCCGACCGGATCGGCCGCGACGATCCCGTCGCTCGGGGAGCCGAGCGGCTCGCAGCCGCCCTCGGCGAGCTGGTGCCGCGACCGTACCAGCCGGGGTGGCTCCCAGTGCTCGGGCCCGATGGCTCGCTCACCGTCGGCCCGAGCGTCGACGTCGACCTCGCCGCCGAGCTGGTTGGTCTCGCCGCCGACCTGCCGTGGGCGCCTACACCCCGGGCCAGCGATGGCGGCACCGCACTCGCCCTCGCCCCCCTCGACCGGATGTTCGACTTCGGGGCAGCGGACCGCGGCCTGTTGACGGCCGGCATCATGTATGTCGGCGCCGGCTCGACCTACCCGCTCCACCACCACCGCCCGGACGAGCTCTATCTGACGATCGCCGGTCGGGGCCGCTGGCGCTGGGGCGGCCACGAGGACCACCGTCCCGTCGGACCGGGTCGGACGCTCTACAACCACCCGGACGATCCGCACACGTCGACCGCCGACGGGGAGCCGATCGTTGCCCTGTACCTGCTCTGGTGATCCGCTGCTGCCGAGGCTGACACGCGGCGGCCCGGAGGATCAGCGGGCGGTCGTCCAGGTGGTCGGGAGGGTGCCGTCGTGGTCCCGGATGTGGCCGACCGCGGCGTAGAGGACCTCCTCGAGCTCCGGTGAGAGGTCGAGGAACTCGACGCCGAGGAAGACCCAACGGTCTCGACGGCGGGTGTGGCGGACCCGGACCGAGCCCTTGTGGTCGTGGATGAGCAACTCGATCACCGAGCCGCCGACCACCGAGCCGAGCGGGGAGTCGGCCGGCCCGAAGATGGCGGCGCCGGCGACCGAGATGTCGGAGACGATCACGTCGAGATCCTCGACCTTGCGCCGCCGGAACCGGCTGGTGCCCGTGACCGAGACCTTGCCGACCAGCCGGGCGGGATAGCGCGCACCTATCCGGTGCTCCCTCCCACCTTGTCCCGAGGCCTCGACGCTCATCCTTCGAGGATCGACGTGGATCGCACCGGTCTTGAGCGACCGATCGGCACCGGACGACGTCGGTGGTGCCGACCCGGTCAGCCCCGGTGGTCCCTGAGGATGCCGGCCGCAGCCTGGGCGAGGGCCTCGGCTCCGAGCACGAGGTCGTCGTCGGCGGTGTCCTCGGCGAAGTCGTGGCTGATCCCGTCGATGCTTGGCACGAACAGCATCCCGGCCGGCATGACCTCGGCCACGAACATGGCGTCGTGGACCGCTGCGCTCGGCATGGCCACCGCCTGTCCGGGTGCGGTGGCCTCGGCGGCCCGTTGCAGGTGGGCGATCAGCCCGGGGTCCATCGCCACCGGTTCGATTGGTCGACCCGGTGAGGTCACCTCGACCTCGACACCGGTGGCGGCGGTCGTCTCGACGGCCACCCGCTCGACGGCGGCGTCGATGGCAACGAGCCGGTCGGCGTCGGGGTCGCGGTACTGGAGCGACAGCACGCCACGACCGGGGATGATGCTCGGAGCGCCGGGGTGGAGGTCGATGCGCCCGACCGTCCACACCGTGCGGGGGCCACGCAGCTCGCCGATGGCCCGGTCGGCCTCGGCGGCGAAACGGACCAGGGCCATGCCGGCGTCGCGCCGCAGCGGCATCGGGGTGGTGCCGGCGTGGTTCTGCTGACCGGTGAACGTGACGTCGAGGGTCCGGGTGCCGACGATGGTGGTGACGACGCCGAGCCGGTCGCCCTCCCGCTCGAGGTTGGCTCCCTGCTCGATGTGGGCCTCGAGGTAGCCGATGTGACGGTCGGGCTCGTGGCGGGCACCGATGCCGTCGAGACCGGCGGCGGCCAGCGCGTCGACGAGCCGAACGCCATCGGCGTTGCTGGCCCGCTCGATCTCGTCGTCGTCCAGCAGCCCGCAGAACCGTCTGCTGCCGAGGCAGCCGAGGTAGGTGGCCTCCTCGTCGACCCAGGCGACGACGTCGACGGCCAGATCGGCGGTGTCGGGGCGCTCACCGAGCGCCCTCGCCACCTCGAGACCACAGATCACCCCGTAGGCCCCGTCGAGCCAGCCGCCGGTCGGCTGGGTGTCGGAGTGGGAGCCGAGCAGCAGCGCCGGACCGGGGCGGGTCGAGCGGCCGACGACGTTGCCAACACCGTCGATCGTGGCGTCGAGCCCGGCGTCGGCCATCCGGTCACGGAGCCAGCGCCTGGCGGCGAGGTCGACCTCGGACAGCGACGGCCGGACGACCCCGGTGCCGGTTGCGCCGAAGCTGCGCAGGGTGCGGAGGTCGTCGAGCAGCCGCTCCCCGACGACGATCGAGGCGGGGTCGCCCGGCACCGCTCGGGCAGCGGCCCGGGGTTCGGCGGTTGGCGGGGAGCTGCGGTCATCGGCCATGGCGACCAGTGTCGCCGGTCCGGCAGACGGGCGCCGATCCGCCCGCCCGATCCGCCCCCCAACGTCGCTGGTCAACGAACGCGCCTGGTGTGGCCCGATCGACAACAGGCCGCGCTATGGTGACGCCGACCGGGCCCCTGGGTGACTTCGCCCAGGGATCGGTGGTACTGGCGGGTGTGCGACGCACGGCGGCGCAGCGGGCGAAAACTGGCGGGACAAGGCGGAGGAATGATGCATTTTTCCAGTGGGAGACGTGCGTTGGTCGTGGCTGCGGTGGCGGCCGGAGCAGCGCTGGCGGCGCTCCTCACCCCCGCAGCTGGTCAGGCCCCGGGCGGCGACCGGAGCAACGGGCCCGACGTGCAGTCGCCGACCGCCGACGTCTTCGTGCGGGGCCAGGAGGCGGTCGAGTTCCTCGGCGACAACGGAGCCCAGGCGGCGTCGGACGCCGGCTTCACCCCCGACGATCTGCGCAACGCGCTGCTGACCGACCCGACCCTGTTCGTCGACCCGAGCGGCGAGCTGGCGTACTTCGAGCTCCGTCCGCCGAACGAGCCCGAGCCCCCGGCCGACTCGTCGTCTGACGGTCCGGTGGCCGCACCGCCGACCAACGGCCCCGAGTTCCAGCTGGCCAGCCTCCCAGGCGCCGAGAAGACCATCTACCTCGACTTCACCGGTCACACCACCATCGGGACCACGTGGAACTCGGCCTACGGCGTATCGACGATCGTGTCGCCGCCGTACGACATCAACGGCAACGAGGACGTCTGGTCGGCCCAGGAGCTCACGATCATCCGGGACACCTGGGCGGTGGTGGCCGAGGACTTCGCGCCGTTCAACGTCAACGTCACCACGATCGAGCCACCGGTCGACGACCTGCGCCGCACCGGCGGCGGTGACACCCGGTGGGGCGCCCGCGTCGTCATCACCGACGACACCTTCGCCAACTGCGGCTGCGGCGGTCATGCCTACATCGGTGCCTTCGACGACTCGGTCGACGAGCCGACGTTCGTCTACAACACGTCGTTCCGGGGCGTGTCCGAGGCCTCGACCCACGAGGTCGGGCACATGTTGAACCTCGCCCACGACGGCACCGCCAGCGCCGGCTACTACCGGGGTCACTCGGGCGGCGGTGCACCGAGCTGGGGGGCCATCATGGGCGCCGCCTACTCGGTCGAGGTGGCCCAGTGGAGCCAGCAGGAATACACCGGCGCCAACAACAACGGGTCGGGTGCCAACTACGGCAACGGTCGCGACGACCTGGCGATCATCGCCTCGCTGACCAACGGGAACGGCTTCGGGTACCGACCCGACGACCACGGCGACCTCTCGAACCCGACCCCACTCGTCGGCGCCGGCCCGGTCGTCGATGGCATCATCGGCGACCGCAACGACATCGACGCCTTCTCGTTCTCGACGTCGGGTGGCGGGGTCAGCTTCAGCGCCCAGGGGGCCGACATCAGCCCCAACCTCGACATCACGCTCACGCTGCGCAACAGCTTCGGCGGCACGATCGTGAGCAACAACTCGGCTGCGCTCAGTGCGGCGCTCAGCGCCAATCTGGCGGCGGGCACCTACACGATGACCGTCGACGGCACCGGAGCCGGCAATCCGTTCGCCGACCCGCCGACCGGCTACACCGACTACAACAGCATGGGCCAGTACACCCTGACCGGCTCGATCAGCGGCGTCGGCGGACCGCCGGGGCTGACGCTGCTCGATGAGCCGTGCGTGCTGCGGACCGACAGCCTGGCCGCCAACCAGACCAAGTCGGTGACCGTCGCCGGCCAGTGCGGCGTGCCAACCCAGGGCCTCGACGCAGCCGTCGTCTCCCTGTTGTCGCTGAACCCGCAGGGCGTCGGCAACCTCCGCCTCTCGGCGGCCGGCGTCACGCCGGAGGGCGGGGTCGTCAACTACAACAACAACGACCTCAGCAACGGCAACACCGTCGTCGTGTCGATGGAGAGCTCCGGCTCGGTCGACGTCACCGCCAACAACAGCGGAACGGACTACCGGCTGATCGTCCTCGGCTACATCAACACCGCGGGCGAGCTCCGCTACAACCCGGTCACCCCGTGCGCCCTGGCCGACTCGCGGTCGAACCAGGGTCCGACCGGCTCGTTCGTCGGTCCCTTCGGACCCGGCGCCGCCTACCCAGACGTGGACGTGGTCGGCTCGTTCCCGGCCGGGCAGGGCGGCGGCAACACCAACTGCGGCATCCCGGCCGGGGCCGACGCCGTGATGGTCAACGTCGTTGCGGTCGGGGCAACCGGCGGGTCAGGCGGGCTCGCCGTCGGTACGGGCGGCACCGAGCCGTCGGTCGTCACCACCGGCTTCAGCGACATCGGCCTCAACAATGCGGTCTCGATGATCGTGCCCCTCGGCGGCGGCCAGACGATCGCCACCAACGTGTTCGGCGACTCGGGGAGCCCAACCACCCACATCCGATTGGTGGCGCTCGGCTACTACGACACCACCGGGGTCGACTACACGGCCACCAACGCCTGCGCCATCTTCGACACCCGATCGGGTGAGGGCGCCAGCGGCGGCTTCCTCGGCAAGCGCAACGACGGCACGGCCACGACGTACCAGATCACCGGTTCCCCCTCGGGCCAGGGCGGGGTCTCCGGCGGCTGCGGCGTCCCGGCCGGCGCGACGGCGGTGCTGATCAACCTGGTGTCGATCCAGCCGGACGCCGTCGGCAACTTCCGGGCCTACGCAACCGGCACCAGCCCGACCGGTGGCGTGCTCAACTTCGCCCCGACGTCACCGGCGATGAACAACTCCAATGCCGTCGTCGTGCCGCTGTCGACCGCCGGTCAGCTGTCGCTGTTCACGAACGCGCCGCCGGCCAGCGGCGGCGACGCCACCCACGCCCGCGGCGTGATCCTGGGCTACTTCGGTTAGTCCCAGCGGACTGGGAGGCCGAGCGGCCCGCGGAACGCCCAACCTCCGAAGCGAACCGGCTCAGCAGCGTCACCGGTGTCGAGCCGCAGCCGCTCGCCGACCCGCTCGAACAGTCGGGGCAGGGCGATCTGACCGACGAGGTTCCGAGACACCGCAGCGCCCGCACACACATGGGGCCCGGCTCCGAAGGTGAGGCTCGGGGTGGTGTTGCGGGTCACGTCGAACCGGTCGGGCTCGTCGAACGTGGCCTCGTCGCGGTTGGCCGAGCCGAACATCAGGAAGACCCGCTCCTCCGGCTCGAACGTCACACCGCCGAACGTGTGCTCGGCCGCGATCCGGCGGGGCGACATGCCGATCGGCGAGATCCACCGGCAGTACTCTTCGAAGGCCTGGAGCCAGGTCGCCTCACCGGCCCGCACCAGGGCCAGCTGCTCGGGATGGGTGAGCAGGGCCCAGACCGCGCCGGCGATCGCATCGCGGGGCTCGTTCTGCCCGCCCGAGATCGTCAGCCGGATGTTGGCCCCGACGTTGTCGATCGGCATGCCGGCGTTGACCATCGCCGCCAGGAGGCTGGGATCGTCACCAAGGCCGCCGTCGGCCGTGAGCCGGTCGAGGCGCTCGGCGATGGCGGCGTCGATCTCGGCGACGGCGGCGACGCAGCGGGCCTCGACGTCGGGGTCGCCGACGTAGTTGGCCACCCCGTCGATCATGGCCTGACTCCAGCGGTCGATGTCGCAGTGGTCGACCTGGACCAGCCCGGTCATCGCCTTCATGGCCTCGCCGCTGACCGCGGTGGCGAACCCACCGACGAGATCGCCGGCACCGTCGCCCTCCATGCCGTCGAGCACCTCGGCGGTCAGCCGCTCGAACGCGTCGGCCCAGTGGGCGCCGACCCGTCTCGGCGAGATGGCCGGGTAGTACACGAACCGCTCCCGCCGATGCTCGTCGCCGTCGGCTCGCATCATGTTCCGGCCCATCAGGACGTTCATCAGCCCTCCGGGCTGATCGGACGAGAACACGGCGACGTTCTTCTCACACGTGTGGATGTCGTCGCGGCGGGTGAGCAGCGTGGCCCCGAACTGCGGGACGTGGCAGATCGGGGTCTCCACCCGCATGCGGGCCAGGGTCGGGTAGGGGTCGTCCCAGAACTCGGCCGGGTCGACGTCGACGACGGGCGCATCCGACATGCCCGCAGTGTCGCAGCGCCCGGGGCGGCTGCTCAAGCGGGACCGGCGGGTCGAGCGCCGGGCGCCGGTGGTGACGGCACCGGTGGCCGGCCCATGATGGGGGCATGCCGGACGCCACCAGCCCAGATGCCCTGCGGGACCGGGTCGCAGCCGTCGCCGCCTCGGTCGCCGAGCTCGTGCCAGGACCGGCACCGGCGATCGACGACCTGCGGCTGGACGGGAACGGCACCTTCGTCTCGTGCTTCGACGTCGACACGGCGGCCTTCGCCGCCGCCGCCCTCAGCAACCTGGCCGCCGGCATCCCGGCGCTCGACCGGGACCGGGTGGTCGCCCTGTTCTCCGGCAAGGTCGAGGTCGACGGCGAGCCGGTACCGACGTGGGCAGACCTGTCGGGCACCTACCGGACCGCCACCGGCGGCTTCATCCAGTTCCACTGCAACTTCCCGCACCACGCCGACGGGGTGGTCCGCCGCCTCGGATGCAAGCCGACGAAGGAGGCGATCCAACGGGCCGTGCTCGACTGGGACCCGGACGAGCTCGAGGCGCAGCTGATCGCCGACGGCATGATCGCGGCCCGGATGCGCACGCTCGACGAGTGGGCCGACCACCCCCACGCCGGCGCCACCGCTGACCTGCCCCTGATCACGGTCGAGCGAATCGGCGACGCCGAACCGCGACCGCGGCACCGGACCGGCGACCGGCCGCTGCGGGTACTCGACTGCTCGCGGGTGCTGGCCGGCCCGGTGACCGGCATGACCCTGGCCGCCAATGGCGCCGACGTGCTGCGGGTCGGGGCCAGCCGGCTGCCGAGCGTGGAGCTGTGCGTGCTGGCCACCGGGTTCGGCAAGCGCAACACCGACCTCGACCTGGCCGAGCCAGCTGATGCCGAGGCGTTCGGCCGACTGCTCGACGGGGCCGACGTCTGGATCGACGGGTACCGGCCCGGGGCACTGGCCGGACTCGGCTTCCCCATCGACCGGGCGGCGCCCGGTTCGGTGACCGTGCAGGTCAACGCCTTCGATGGACCAGACGACATCCCGACCGGTCGGTCGACGCCGTGGGCCGGCCGTCGGGGCTACGACTCGATCGTGCAGACCACCACCGGCATCGCCGCCGAGGGCATGGCCCGCTCGGGCCGCGACGGGCCGACCCCGCTGCCGGTCCAGGCCAACGACTTCTGCACCGGCCTCCTCGCCGCGTTCGCGGCCGAGCAGCTGGTGGCCCACCAGGCCGAGGTCGGCGGCACGTGGCTGGCCCGGCTCTCCCTCCTGCGGACCCGCAACTGGTTGGTCGGCCTGCGTGAGCCGGTCGACTTCGAGCCGGCGCCGGTCGAGGTCGACCCGGCGGCCCGCCAGACCGTGGCCACCGAGTGGGGCGCGGTCACCGCAGCCAGGCCGATCGGTGGGAGCTGGGACGGACCACCCCGATGGCTCGGCACCTCCGAGCCGGTTTGGCGCTGACCGACCCGCAAGCCGGCCTGCGGGCTACGAGCGCAGCTCCAGCCGGTTCGGCCGGACCACGACGAGGTCGAGTGGACCGAGGTCGGCGGACCGGCACGGCTCCTCGAACCAGGTCGGCGACTCCCGATACCGTCGGAGGGCCCGGCAGGCCCCGCCCGCATCGATCCAGGCGACACGACAGCCGGCCCCGAGACGCTCCTGTTCGACGGTGACGCCGACAAGCGGCGAGCGGACCGAATCGACCGGCGGGGTGTCGTTCCACCACGCGGCACAGCGCTCCACGGTCACGAGCCGGACCTCGAAGGAACGCTGGGAGGCAACGGCCAGCGCACCGATGGCCGACAGCACCACCAGCGCGAAGACGAACCAGTCCTGGGTTGAGGGGCGGCGGGAGGGAGCCGCCGTTGCCGGGGTCACGACGATGACGTCGACGCCGGCTCGTAGCGGAGCATGCGCCCGGCTGAGGCGCCGGTGTGGCTGCCGGCCCGGTAGGTGATGGCCCCGTTGACGATCACGGCGTCGATGCCGGTCGGTTCCTGCTTCGGGTCGTCGTAGGTGGCGGTGTCGACCACCGAGGCGGCATCGAACAGCACGAGGTCGGCGTAGGCCCCGACCCGGATCTCGCCACGGTCGGCCAGCCCGAACCGTCGAGCCGGCAGCGACGTCATCCGACGAACCGCCTCCTCCAACGACAGCACGCCACGCTCGCGGACGTAGTGGGCCAGGATGCGGGGGAACGTGCCGAACAGCCGGGGGTGCGGGCGGCCGGCCAGGTCGACCACCCCGTCCGACCCGACCATCATCTTCGGGTGGCGGAGGTTCGTCTCGATGTCGCCCTCGTCGATGATGAACTGGATGCAGATCGTGCGCCGACCCTCGGGGGCGGTCAGCACCTTGTGGATCACGGCGGCCGCCGTCGTTCCCTCCTCGGCTGCGATGTCGACGGCCATCCGACCCTCGTAGGAGCGGAACGCCGGACAGCTGGCGAACCGGATCACCTCGGCCAGTTCGGCATTGATGTCGTCGACGTTGAAGTACTGGGCCATCGGCCCGCTGCCGGCCGTGTAGGGGTAGACGTCGAGGGTGATGTCGGCGCCGGTGGCGTTGGCCTCGTCGACCTTGGCCAGTGATTCGACCACCTTGCCCCAGTTCCGCCGGCCCGACGCCTTGTGGTGTGACAGCTGCACCGGTAGCCCGGCCTCGGTCCCGATCGTGATCGCCTCGTCGACCGCCTCGAGCAGCCGGTCACCCTCGTTGCGGATGTGGGATGCGTACAGCCCACCGGCATCGGCGGCCCGGCGGGCCAGCTCGATGACTTCGGGCGTCTGCGAGTACCGCCCGGGCTCGTAGATGAGGCCGGTCGAGAAGCCGCACGCCCCCTGCTCCATGGCCAAGGACACGTGGTCGGCCATCCGCTCCAGCTCGGTCGAGGTCGGCTCCCGTCGCTTGTCGGGGCCGTAGCCGTCCGAGCCGGGGTCGCCCATCACCAGCTGACGGATCGTGTTGTGGCCGACGAGGGCAACGGCGTTGACCGCCGGGCCGGCTGCGGTCACGGCGGCGGCGTAGCCCTCGAGATCCGACCAGCTCGCCGCGCCGCCGAGGAGACCGCTGGCATCGGGTCGGCCAGGCTCGGCCGGCGCGGCGCTGAACCCGCAGTTGCCGAGCACCAGACTCGTGCAGCCCTGCGCCACCTTGAAGGCGAGATCGGGGTGGCGGATCATCGCCCCGTCGTCGTGGGTGTGGACGTCGACGAAGCCGGGGCTGAGCACCCGACCGTCGGCGTCGATCTCCGTCGCCCCCGACCCGACCGGGCCGACGTCGCCGATCTCGGTGACGCGATCACCCTCGATGGCCAGGTCGCCGTCGGTCCCCGGTCCGCCCGATCCGTCGAGGATGTGGGCGTTTCGGATCACCAGGTCGGGCATGGGCCGGAGCTTACCGGCGACCCTCCGACCCGGTCAGAACGCGCCGGCCGGCCTTCTGGGGTCCGAGGTGGTCGGCGACGTGGGGCTCGACTCTCCAGGCGCCGATCGTTCGGTCTGGAATCCGGCGAGGATGTCGCCCATCGCCTTGGCCAACTCGGACAACTGCGTCGACGCCGCCAGCGTCGCCTCCGCCACCTCAGCCGTCGACCCCGAGGCGTTCACGATCGTCTCGGCGTTCTCCGTGAGCTCGCCGGTGACCCGGGTCTGGTCCCTGGTCGCCTCGGCGATCGCCGTCGCCGTCTCGTACAACCGGTTGATCGACTCGGTCGCCCCCTCGATCGCCGACACC
Organism: Actinomycetota bacterium; assembly: GCA_039195375.1. Classification (GTDB taxonomy): domain Bacteria; phylum Actinomycetota; class Acidimicrobiia; order Acidimicrobiales; family SZUA-35; genus JAHELU01. The sequence continues at coordinate 5,349 of JBCCVL010000049.1, read as the reverse complement.
GCACCACGGGTGCTCTCCTGGATCGCCGAGATCTGACTCTCGATCTGACTGGTCGCCGCCGACGTCTGCGTGGCCAGATCCTTCACCTCATTGGCCACCACCGCGAACCCCTTGCCGGCCTCACCAGCCCGAGCCGACTCGATCGTGGCGTTCAATGCCAACAGGTTCGTCTGCTCGGCGATGGCCTGGATCGACCCGACCACATCACCGATCTGCGCACTCGACTCCGCCAGCCCGGCGATCGTGGCGTTCGTCGCCGTCACCACCTCGACGACCTCCCTGGTCGCCACCGCCGCCCGCTCCGCATCGTCGGCCACGCCCTCCATCGAGACCCGGAGCTCCTCCGATGCCGACGACACGGTTGCCGCCTCCTGGGAGGTCTCGTCGGCCGCGCTCGACAGGTTGTGGCTCATGTCCAACAGCTCCGCCGAAGCCGAGGTGAGACCCGTCGTCGCGCCGTCGAGATCACCAACGATCTGACGGAGGTTCGTGGTCATCTCCTCCACCGCCAGACCAAGCTGGTCGTCGGCCCCCCGAGCCTCCAGCTGTTCGGTCAGGTCCCCGTTGGCCATCGCCGAGGCCACCGATGCGGCCCTGGTCACGTACTCCTTGACCTCCTGGAACGAATCGATCAGCTCCCCGAACTCACCGCTGGCCTTGGCCGTGATCGGCTTCGACACATCACCCTCGGCCAACCGGTTCGCCGTCCGAGTCAACGACGTCAACGGCGGCAGGATGCTCCACAGGCTCAACGCCACCACAGCGACGAGCAGGCCGGCGACCAGCGCCGAGCTCACGAGGCTGGCGTCGCTGGCGGCGACCAGGTTGTTGTGCGTCTCGTCGATCGTGGCGTCGAGCCGGACCTGGATGACGTCCTTGAGCTGGCCGGAAGCGACGAGCAGCCAGTCGACGAGGGTCTGGGCCTCGGCCAGGAAGTCGAGCCCGGCTCGCTCGTCACCGTCGTCGAAGGCCGGCGCCATCTCGGTGAAGACCACCGCTGCGTGCTCGGCGATCCGCTCCTGGATCCGGTCGATGATCTCGACGACCTCGGGGTCGTCGGCGAACTGCCGCTCCAGCTCATCGACCGCCTCGGTGGCGGCGGCGCTCAACAACTCCAGGATCCGGAGGCGCTCCTGATCGAGCGACACCGCATACTCGGCCTGCAGCGCCCGCTCTCGGACGAGGTTCACCTCGAGGTTGCTGGCCTCCTCGAGCGCGCGGGTCAGCGACACCTCCTCGAAGTGCGACTCGCTGGCCGCATCGAGGCTGGTGCGGATGAAGACACCGGCGCCGATCGCCAACACGATGAGCACACCGAAGCCACCGATCAATCGAACCTTCAACGACGACATGGGTTCTGGCTCCTCGACCTCACGACGAGGTCAGCGGTTCCGTACCTACGGGGTCATGGAGTCGGCAGCCACCGCCCGAGGTTGAGCGACCGGCCCCGGCCGAGCCGGGCGGTCGGTCTGGAATCCGGCGAGGATGTCGCCCATCGCCTTGGCCAACTCGGACAACTGCGTCGACGCCGCCAGCGTCGCCTCCGCCACCTCAGCCGTCGACCCCGAGGCGTTGGCGATGGTCTGGGCGTTCTCGGTCAGCTCGCCGGTGACCCGGGTCTGGTCCCTGGTCGCCTCGGCGATCGCCGTCGCGGTCTCGTACAACCGGTTGATCGACTCGGTCGCCCCCTCGATGGCCGACACCGCACCACGGGTGCTCTCCTGGATCGCCGAGATCTGACTCTCGATCTGACTGGTCGCCGCCGACGTCTGCGTGGCCAGGTCTTTGACCTCGTTGGCCACCACCGCGAAGCCCTTGCCGGCCTCACCGGCCCGAGCCGATTCGATCGTGGCGTTCAGGGCGAGCAGGTTGGTCTGCTCGGCGATGGCCTGGATCGACCCGACCACATCACCGATCTGCGCACTCGACTCGGCCAGCCCGGCGATCGTGGCGTTCGTCGACGTCACCACCTCGACGACCTCCCTGGTGTCGACGGCGGCCCGCTCGGCCTCATCGGCGACCGACGCCATCGAGACCCGGAGCTCCTCGGATGCGGTGGACACCGAGGTGGCCTCCTGGGAGGTCTCGTCAGCTGCGCTCGACAGGTTGTGGCTCATGTCCAACAGCTCCGCCGAAGCCGAGGTGAGACCCGTGGTCGCGCCGTCGAGATCACCAACGATCTGACGGAGGTTCGTGGTCATCTCCTCCACCGCCAGACCAAGCTGGTCGTCAGCCCCCCGAGCCTGCAGTTGCTGGGTGAGGTCGCCAGTGGCCATGGCGGCCGCGACCGACGCGGCCCTGGTCACGTACTCCTTGACCTCCTGGAACGAATCGATCAGGACGCCGAACTCACCGCTGGCCTTGGCCGTGATCGGCTTCGACACATCACCCTCGGCCAACCGGTTCGCCGTCCGAGTCAACGACGTCAACGGCGGCAGGATGCTCCACAGGCTCCACCCGACGACCACGATCGTCAGCCCGACGATGAGGGCCCCGGTGACGAGCGCCGTTCGCTCGGAGGCGACGAGACCGTGATGGGTGTCCTCGATGCGGGCGTCGAGCTCCTCGTTGAGGACGCCCTCGAGGCCGGCGGTGACCCCGAGCAGCTCGGCCAGCGTGACATCGGCAGCCTCGACGGCGGCCAGCGCCTCGGCGTCGTTGCCCGCCTCGACGGCCGGCACGACCCGGTCGAACAGGATTGCGTCGTACTGAGCGTGCAGCTGGCCCATCTGCCCGGCGAAGGCCGAGACACCTTCGACGTCGGCGAAGTCCTCGGCCAGCGCATCGAGGGTGGCGAAGGTCTCGGCGTCGGCGACGGTCAGGGCATCGAGCTCGGAGGCGTCGCCGGTGACCAGGTAGCGGTACTGGGCACCCCGATGGGCGACCAGATCCTCCTCGATGTGGACCGACTGCTCGACCGCCCGGGTCACCTCCACCTCGCTGCGGTGGGAGGCGCCGGCGTGGTGCAGTTCGCTACGGATGATCAGCGCCGACCCGGCGGCCAGCACGATCAGGAGGCCGAAGCCACCGATGAGCCTGAGCTTGAGCGAGTTCACGACGTGGGTCTCCTCGCGCCGGCGACGGATGTCCGGCGGTCCTCTTGGTGTCGGCTCGCGGCGAGCGCCCTTGAGATCGTTCTCGGCCCAGTTGACACCCCGATGCCGGTCGGCGAGGTTTTGGCGATGTCTGGCTCCGGTCGACGCAGCGTCGATGTCGTCGTCGTCGGCGGCGGCGCCGCCGGGGCGGTGGTGGCCGCACGAGCGAGCGAGCACCCCGACCTGGAGGTGCTGCTCGTCGAGGCCGGACCGGACTACGAGGCGGCGTCGACGCTACCGGACGACCTGGTCGACGGCCATCGGAACTCGCTCGTCGACCACGATTGGGGCCTGGGCTACCACCCGACCGGACCGGCCGCCGCCGCCCCGGACGCAGGACCGACCGGTCGGTCGATCGACTTTCCTCGCGGTCGGGTCACCGGCGGCTCAACGGCGGTCAACACCACCATCGCGCTGCGGGGCATCCCAGACGACTACGACCACTGGGCTTCCCTCGGCAATCCCCGCTGGGCCTGGAACGAGGTCCTGCCGGCCTTCCGTCGCCTGGAGCGTGACCTCGACTACGGCACGTACCCCCACCACGGCGACGCCGGCCCGATCACCATCCGGCGGTGGCGGCCGGAGGAGCTCGTACCGACCCAGGCGGCCTTCATCGAGGCGGCCCGCGCCATCGGCCACCCGCCGTGTGAGGACGTCAACCGTCCGGACGCCGAGGGGGTCGGGATCATGGCCATGAACAAGCTCGGCCGGCTCCGGATCTCGACCGCCATCGGCTACCTGGCCCCGGCCCGGTACCGGGAGAACCTGGCGATCCGGCCGGACACGCTGGCCGTGCGGGTCCTGACCGAGCGGGGCACCGATGGTCTGCGGGCGACCGGCGTCGAGGTCCGAGACCCCGACGGCGCGGTCGGCGTGATCGACGCCCGGCTCGTCGTGCTCTGCGCCGGCGCCATCCACACGCCCGGGATCCTGGCCCGGTCGGGGATCGGAGCCGGCGACGAGCTGACCGCCATCGGCGTCGATGTGGTGGCCGAGGTGCCCGGCGTCGGTGCGAACCTGTCTGACCATCCGGCGCTGCTGGTTGCCCTCACCGCAAGGGAACCAGCGATGGTGGCCGACGACCTGCCGCTGGTGCAGACGATCAGCCGGTACACCACCGAGGGCTCCGACCGCGAGCTCGACGTGAACCTGGAGCTCATCACCCGGGTCCCCCGTCGCAGCGGGCCACCGGCGTTCGGCATCGCCGCCAGTCTGGAGTGGGTCGAGGGTCGGGGCCGCGTCCGACAGCGGTCGGCCGACCCAGCCGTCCATCCGATCATCGAGTCGGGCTTCGGGGTCGACGAGCGTGACGTGCGGCGCACTGTGGCCGCCCTGCTTGACGCCATCGCCGTCGCCCGCCAACCGGTCCTCGGTGACCTGACCGAGGGGATCGTGTTCCCGGATCCCGAGCGGTCGTCGCCCGAGGAGCTGTCTGCGCTGGCGCGGCGGTCGAGCGGATCGGGCTACCACCCCGTCGGCACGGCCCGCATGGGCCCGGCGGATGACGCCGGTGCCGTCGTCGACCAGCACGGGCGCTGCCACGCCGTCGACGGCCTGGCGGTGGCCGACGCCTCGATCATGCCGACCGTCCCCCGGGCCAACACGAACCTGACGTCGATCATGATCGGCGAGCGGATCGGCGAGTGGCTCCGGACCGAGCCGAGCCGCTACGGACTCTGAACGGTCCCGGCGACGCCACCACCGGTGGCGGTAGATTCGCCCCATGTCGGATGTGACCGGGAACCCGCCGGCCGGTTGGTACCACGACCCGAGCGCCCCCGAGCAGCAACGCTGGTGGGACGGCGCCACGTGGACGTCGTCGATCCGCCCGCTGCGCGATACGCCACCCCCGGCGCTGCCGCCGCCGACCGCCGACCCGAACCCGTTCGACCCGAGCCCGTTCGCTGCGTCTGTTGGAGCGGCGCCGACGGGGACGCCGGCCCAGCAGCAGACTCCCGGCCAGCCGGGGACGCCGGCGACGGGGCCAGACGGCCGACCCGGTGGCCGGTCGATCGGCACGGCCGGCCGGGTAGCGATCGCCGTGGCCGGGCTGCTCACCGTCGGCGGGTGCGCCGTGGTGGTCGGGCTCGCCGCCGGCGACGACGACAACGACCGCAACGGTGACGGGCAGGCGACCACGGACGTCGTCGAGGAGGACACCAGCCCGGCGACCGTGGTCGGGGCGGTCGGCAGCGGCGGTGACCCGGCCGACACCGACGTCGACTCAGCCGTCGGCGACGGCACCGACGGCACT